>CANGHG010000037.1 GCA_947453645.1 Comamonadaceae bacterium | reverse complement strand
CAAATTTGCGGCGTGGTTCGAGAGCCACGAGGTTCTGTTTTGACAGTTTTCAGCGTGAGTTTGATGTCAGGTGGAAAGCGCTTGGCGTAATCGTCCCAGGCGGTTTGCGCCCAAGATGGCACACGCTGCCCCACTGCAACCACCCACAGCTTCATGCCTTTTTGGCGGGGCGCGACGTTTTCTTGGCAGGGGCCTTTTTGGCGGCCGGCGCTTTGCCAGCAGGTGAGTGCTTGGCGGCTGTTTTCTTGGCGGTTTTTTTGGCAGGCACCTTGGCTGGGAGAGGGTCTTCTTTCACCACAGCTTTGGGTTTGGGAGCCCCCAGCTTGATGCGAACAGGTGTGTCGCCCCAAATTTCTTCCAAGTGGTAATACTGGCGAATCGAGGGTTGCATGATGTGCACCACCACAGCACCGCAGTCAACGATGATCCATTCGCCGTTTTCTTCACCTTCGATGCGGGGTTTGCCAAATCCGGCATCGCGAACTTCGTCACGCACACTGGCTGCAAGGGCTTTGGTTTGACGATTAGAGGTGCCGCAGGCAATGATGACCCGCTCGAACAGTGCAGACAAATGCTCGGTATTGAACACCTGGATGTCTTGCGCCTTGACGTTCTCCAAACTGTCAACGACGACGCGCTGCAATTTTTGAACGTCTTTTTTTTCAGAGGCTTCGGTCATGTTGGTCCGTGTAGAGATGATGTTGTTGAATATATTGAGTCACCGAGGGGCTGAGAGCCAATTCAGATGCAGAGGCATTTTGCAGTTGCTGGCGAATCTCAGTGGCGCTGATGGGCATCAAAGGCATGTGCAATCGCACAGTCCGCGTATGTGGAGGATTGTGCCATTCACCAAGGGTCGATTCGGATAAGCCATCCAAGGGCCGGTCTGCAATCGCCAATTGCGCCCATTGTGCAATTTGCTCCCAATCACGCCAGGTGCTGAACTTGGCGGCTTGGTCTGCGCCCATGACGACAAAAAAATCGGCACCTTCATGGGTCGATCGCAAGGCAGCCAAGGTATTCACCGTGTAACTAGGGCCTGGGTGATTCAATTCACGCTCATCAATCTGGATGTTGGGCAGGCCTTGAAACGCCAAACGTGTCATGGCCAAGCGATGTACGGCAGGCGTCAAAGGTCTGGCCTTGTGCCAAGCTTGGCCCGTGGGCACCAGGTACAAAAGATCCAATTGCAACGCATTCAAAGCCACTTCGGCCAAGGCCCGATGAGCCAAATGCGGGGGGTCGAAAGCGCCCCCGTACACGCCAATGCGCAGGTGCGCCGTGTTGGTGTTCAGACCCAATCTCTTGCTTGTAAAAAGTAAGAGGTCAAACGCTCTTCAGGCGAACCAAGTTCTGGCTTGTGCTGATAGGACCAACTGACCAAAGATGGCATGGACAACAAAATAGACTCGGTGCGGCCACCCGACTGCAAACCAAAATGAGTGCCTCTGTCCCAAACCAGGTTGAATTCCACATAACGGCCGCGGCGGTACAACTGATGGTCACGTTCGCGCTCACCATAGGCCATGTGTTGGCGTTTTTGCACGATCGGCAAATAGGCTGGCAGCAAATGGTTGCCCACACTCTTCATCATCTCAAAGCTTTTGTCAAAGCCCAGTTCAGCGAAGTCGTCGTAAAAAATACCGCCGATGCCCCGGGGTTCCTGGCGGTGTTTCAAGAAGAAATAATCATCGCACCAGGTTTTGAAACGGGGATAGAGTTGGTCACCAAAAGGCTGCAATGCGTTCTTGCAAGTGCTGTGAAAATGCACCGCGTCTTCCTCAAAGCCATAGTAGGGCGTGAGATCCATGCCGCCACCAAACCAGGCCACAGGCTCGCCTTTTTCGGGCTTGGCCAACAAGGCACGCACGTTCATGTGAACCGTGGGCACATAAGGATTGCGCGGGTGAAACACCAAAGACACGCCCATGGCTTCAAAGGCAGAGCCGCTCAGTTCGGGCCGATGTTGGGTGGCTGATGGGGGTAACTTGGGGCCAGTCACATGTGAAAAGCCGCAACCTGCTCGCTCAAACACAGCACCCTGCTCCATGATTTTGGTGATGCCGTTGCCTTGCAAGGTCTCGCCTGTGGGTTTCTCCCAGGCGTCTGACAAGAACTGGCCCTGACCGTCCAGGTCTGCAATGCCCGTAGTGATGCGCTGTTGCAGGTCCAGCAAATAGGCACGCACTGGTTCAAACGCACTGTTCATTCAAGCCCCTTGATATGGTTGATGGTTCATCGGCGAATGGCGCGATGCCCAATGTCGCGACGGTACTGCATGCCCTCGAAGTGAATGCCGTCCACCACCTCGTAGGCATGGGCTTGCGCCTGGCGCACTGTATCGCCCAAGGCAGTCACGCACAACACCCGACCCCCATTGGTCAAGACTTCTTTGCCTTGGGTTTGCGTGGCCGCGTGGAACACCATGAGATCGGCGCTATCGGCGGGCAAACCTTGGATCGGGTCGCCTTTTCGAGGTGTGCCAGGATAATTGGCAGCGGCCAACACCACGCCCAGGGCGAAACGGCGGTCCCAGTCCAAATCCAGTTGACTCAACAAGGCATGGTTGCTGTCCGTGGCGGCCAAAAGGGCTTCAACCAAATCGCTTTTCAAGCGCATCAAAATGGGTTGGGTCTCAGGGTCGCCCATGCGGCAGTTGAACTCCAGCACTTTCAAACTGCCGTCAGGGCTGATCATGAGGCCCGCGTACAAAAAGCCGGTGTAGGGGATGCCATCAGCCTGCATGCCTTTGAGCGTGGGTTGAATCACTTCGCGCATGACCCGGGCATGAATTTCGGGCGTTACCACAGGCGCAGGTGAATAAGCCCCCATGCCCCCTGTGTTGGGGCCTTGGTCTGCATCGAGCAATCGTTTGTGGTCTTGGGATGTGGCCAAGGGCAGAGCCACCAAGCCCTGGGCGATGACCATGAAACTGGCCTCCTCGCCTTCCAAAAATTCTTCAATCACCACCCTCGCCCGGCCTGCGTTGTGCTGCACGCCCAAGCTGTTGTCCAGCAACATGTTGTCAATCGCGGCATGGGCTTGGGCCAAGGTGGTGGCCACCACCACGCCCTTGCCAGCGGCCAATCCATCGGCCTTGACCACTATGGGGGCGCCGTGTTCGTTGACATAGGCATGGGCCAAGTCTGCGTCTTCAAAAGCTTGGTAACGCGCCGTGGGAATATGGTGGCGTTCCATGAAGGCTTTGGAAAAAGCCTTGGAACTCTCTAATTGCGCAGCCGCCTGGGTGGGGCCAAAAATGCGCAGGCCGTGGGTGCGGAATTCATCCACCACACCCGCGGCCAAGGGCGCTTCTGGGCCCACCACGGTCAGACCAATGTCGTTGGTTTGCGCCCATTCGCGCAAAGCCACGATCTCGGTGATCTCAAGCACTTGCAGGTTTTTGTCATGGGCCACGCCTGCGTTGCCAGGGGCCACATAAACCATTTGTACCGTGGGGGACTGGGTGAGCTTCCAAGCCAGAGCGTGTTCGCGGCCGCCAGAGCCAATGACAAGGATTTTCATAAAGCGGCGTTGTGATAGACCTCTTGCACATCGTCGAGCTCTTCCAGGGCATCGAGGATTTTTTGCATCTTCACTTGGTCTTCATCGCTCAAATCGATGGTGTTTTCGGCGCGGTAAGTCACTTCAGCCATTCCTGCAGACAGGCCAGCAGCGTCTAGTGCGGCTTTCACAGCTTCAAAGTCGGCGGGTTGGGTCAGCACCTCAATGGCACCTTCTTCGTCCACCACCACATCCTCGGCACCCGCCTCCAAGGCCACTTCCATGACCTTGTCTTCGGAGGTGCCAGGCGCCAAGATGAGTTGGCCACAGTGCTTGAACTGGAAAGCCACTGAACCCTCGGTTCCCATGTTGCCGCCGTGTTTGCTGAGCGCGTGTCGCACCTCGGCCACGGTGCGCACTTTGTTGTCAGTCATGGTGTCGACCATCAGGGCCACGCCACCAATGCCATAGCCTTCGTAGCGGATTTCTTCGTACTGCACGCCTTCAAGGTTGCCAGTGGCCTTGTCGATATTGCGCTTGATGGTGTCAGCCGGCATGTTGGCGGCTTTGGCCTTTTCAACCGCCATGCGCAAGCGAGGGTTGGTGTCCAAGTCGCCGCCCGCCAATCGGGCTGCGACCATGATTTCACGAATGACCCGCGTCCAAACCTTGCCTCTTTTTTCGTCTTGGCGACCTTTGCGGTGCTGAATATTCGCCCATTTGCTATGTCCTGCCACGATCAACTCGCCTCTGCTTCTTCGGGTTCTGCGGGCTCGGACTTGGATGCGCGAGATTCTTTTTTGGGCAAAGGCTGAATGTCCAAGGCCACCTCTTCCTTGTCGTCCAAACTGACGGTCAAACGGCCACCCTCGGTCAGGCGACCAAATAACAGTTCGTCGGCCAAGGCCTTGCGAATGGTGTCTTGGATGAGGCGCTGCATGGGGCGTGCACCCATGAGCGGATCGAAGCCTTTTTTGGCCAGGTGTTTGCGCAAATCGTCGGTGAAGGTGACCTCCACTTTTTTCTCGGCCAACTGGGTTTCAAGTTGCAGCAAGAACTTGTCAACCACGCGCATGATGACGATTTCGTCCAGCGGTTTGAAGCTGACAGTGGCGTCCAAGCGGTTGCGAAACTCGGGGGTAAAGAGGCGTTTGATGTCGGCCAATTCGTCACCAGGTTCACGTGCATTCGTAAAGCCAATGGTGGACTTGTTCATGGTTTCCGCACCAGCGTTGGTGGTCATGATGATGATCACGTTGCGGAAATCGGCTTTGCGGCCATTGTTGTCAGTGAGCGTGCCATGGTCCATCACCTGCAACAACACATTGAAAATGTCGGGGTGGGCTTTTTCAATCTCGTCGAGCAAGAGCACCGAGTGCGGTTTCTTGGTGACGGCTTCAGTGAGCAAGCCGCCTTGGTCAAAGCCCACATAGCCTGGGGGCGCACCAATCAGACGGCTCACAGCATGGCGCTCCATGTACTCGGACATGTCAAAGCGCAGCAAATCGATGCCCAATATATAGGCCAACTGCTTGGCCGCTTCGGTTTTGCCCACGCCTGTGGGGCCGCTGAACAGGAAAGCGCCAATTGGTTTGTCGGACTTGCCCAAGCCTGAGCGGGCCATTTTGACCGCCGAGGCCAATACTTCCAGGGCCTTGTCTTGACCGAATACCACGCTTTTCAGGTCGCGTTCCAGGGTTTGCAATTTGCCACGGTCGTCATTGGACACGCTGGCGGGTGGGATGCGTGCGATCTTGGCCACGATGTCTTCAATTTCGGACTTGCTGATGGTCTTTTTGCGCTTGGAGGCAGGCAGGATGCGCTGTGCAGCACCAGCCTCGTCAATCACGTCAATGGCCTTGTCAGGCAAATGGCGGTCGTTGATGTACTTGGCGCTGAGTTCAGCCGCCGCTTGCAAGGCCGCCACAGCGTATTTCACGCTGTGGTGCTCCTCGAAGCGGGATTTCAAGCCTTTCAAAATGTCCACGGTTTGCTCGATGGTGGGCTCCACCACATCCACTTTTTGGAAGCGACGGCTCAAGGCAGCGTCTTTCTCGAAAATGCCACGGTATTCGGTGAAAGTGGTCGCGCCAATGCACTTCAATTGCCCCGAACTGAGCGCAGGCTTGAGCAAATTGGAAGCGTCCAATGTGCCCCCAGAAGCAGCACCTGCACCGATGAGCGTGTGGATTTCGTCAATGAACAAAATGCCGTTGGGCTTGTCTTTCAAAGACTTGAGCACACCTTTCAAGCGCTGCTCAAAGTCACCCCGGTATTTGGTGCCCGCCAGCAATGCACCCATGTCCAAGGAATAAACCACGGCCTCAGACAAAATTTCAGGCACGTCTTTTTGCGTGATGCGCCATGCCAAGCCCTCGGCGATGGCGGTCTTGCCCACGCCGGCCTCACCCACCAACAGCGGGTTGTTTTTACGGCGACGGCACAGGATTTGAATGGTGCGCTCTACCTCGTACTCACGGCCAATGAGTGGGTCAATCTTGCCGTCTTTGGCCAGTTGGTTGAGGTTTTGCGTGAATTGCTCCAGGGGCGAGGCTTTTTCAGACTTCTCACTGGCTTCTTCGCTCTCGGGCGCTGAAGATTCATTGCTCTTGACGGGCTCTTGGGGGTCGCTTTTCTTGATGCCGTGGGCAATGAAATTGACCACATCCAAACGGGTCACGCCTTGCTGGTGCAAATAGTAAACAGCGTGAGAGTCTTTCTCGCCAAAGATGGCCACCAGGACATTGGCACCGGTGACTTCTTTTTTGCCATTGCCAGTGGACTGCACATGCATGATGGCGCGTTGAATGACCCGCTGAAATCCCAAAGTGGGCTGGGTGTCTACTTCATCAGTGCCTGCGACTTGGGGGGTGTTGTCTTTGATGAAATTTGACAAAGATTTACGCAAGTCATCAATATTGGCAGAGCACGCGCGCAGCACTTCGGCGGCGCTGGGGTTGTCGAGCAGGGCCAACAACAGGTGTTCAACGGTGATGAACTCATGACGCTGCTGTCTGGCTTCGACGAAGGCCATGTGTAAGCTGACTTCAAGTTCTTGGGCAATCATGATTTCTTCCTTGGGGCGTTCTTGGGGTCAACTGTATATGGAAACAATGGGTATTTATTCAACCGGTTCACTCAAACATTGCAGCGGATGGCCTGCCTGATGCGCCGCGTCTTGCACTTGATCGACTTTGGTGGCCGCGACATCCTTGGAATAAACGCCGCAGATGCCTTTGCCGTCTAAATGAATCTTGAGCATGATTTGGGTGGCTGCTTCTCGGTCTTTGCTGAAAAACTCCTGCAACACGCGCACCACGAACTCCATGGGCGTGAAATCGTCATTGAGCATGACCACTTGGTACATCTGTGGGGGCTGTGTGCGCTGGGTTCGGCGCTCTAAAACGACGGAATCGCCATTGGAACCCTGATTTGGTGGGCTGGTCGGTATCGCGGGGTTGTTTGCCATGTTGCTGATTCTATCTAGGAGCTGTTTGCCAGAAATTGTGCCAAGGCAATGATCGTCACACTTTCAAAATAAGTAATTAAATAGTACTTTACAGAAGATGAATTCTGTTATTTAATTTAAATGGTGTACTTCTATAACATTCAAGTATTCAAAGGAATACAACAGGAGAAACTGACATGGCCTTCGGTATCGTGAAATGGTTCAACAATCACAAAGGGTTTGGCTTCATCGAATCGTCTGAAATTGGCAGCGACGTGTTCGCCCATTTCAGCGAAGTGGACATGACCGGCTTTAAAACATTGCAACAAGGCGCAAGCGTGGTGTATGAACCCATGGAGGGCCCACGCGGCTGGATGGCCAAAAACATCAAAGTCATTGCCGCGCCTGCCATGGACCAATACCCTGCCGTCGCGAGCGAGATCCGCGGCTCCCGCCTGCGCACCCCCCAATTTCGGGCCAACCTCATGGCCCAGGGCGCATGAAACCCTGAACAACCATGAAAAAGAGCCCCAACAATGGGGCTCTTTCATGTGACTCAACCCAGGTTCACATGTGGTCGATCATCACCTGGCCAAAGCCCGAGCAGCTCACCTGGGTGGCTCCGTCCATCAGACGGGCAAAGTCGTAAGTGACTTTGCGGCTGAGGATGGATTTTTCCATGGAAGAAATGATCAAGTCGGCGGCTTCTTTCCATCCCATGTGGCGCAGCATCATTTCGGCGGACAAGATCTCGGAACCTGGGTTCACATAATCTTTGCCTGCGTACTTGGGCGCGGTGCCGTGGGTGGCTTCAAAGCAGGCCACCGAGTCTGACAAATTGGCACCAGGTGCAATGCCAATGCCGCCGACTTGCGCGGCCAAAGCGTCAGACACATAGTCGCCGTTCAGGTTCAAGGTGGCAATCACGCTGTACTCGGCGGGACGCAACAAAATTTGCTGCAAGAAGGCATCGGCGATGCTGTCTTTGACGATGATTTCTTTTCCGGTACGGGGGTTGTTGAATTTGCACCATGGGCCACCGTCAATCAGTTGAGCGCCAAACTCTTTTTGGGCCAAAGCGTAGGCCCAATCACGGAAACCACCTTCGGTGTATTTCATGATGTTGCCCTTGTGCACAATGGTCACATTGGGTTTGTCGTTGTCGATGGCGTACTGAATGGCTTTGCGCACCAAGCGCTCGGTGCCTTCACGCGACACAGGTTTGATGCCAATGCCCGAGGTGTTGGGGAAGCGAATTTTGGTGACGCCCATTTCCTCAATCAAGAATTTGATGAGTTTCTTGGCTTTATCAGATTCAGCCTCGTACTCAATGCCCGCGTAAATGTCTTCAGAGTTCTCGCGGAAGATCACCATATTGGTTTTCTCAGGCTCTTTCAAGGGTGAAGGCACACCTTTGAAATACTGCACAGGGCGCAAACACACGTACAAATCGAGTTCTTGGCGCAGCGCCACATTCAAGGAACGGATGCCGCCGCCCACAGGTGTGGTGAGTGGGCCCTTGATGGACACCACGTATTCTTTGAGTGCAGCCAAGGTTTCTTCGGGTAACCAGACATCTGGGCCGTAAATTTGGGTGGATTTTTCACCGGCATACACCTCCATCCAATGGATTTGGCGTTTGCCGCCATAGGCCTTGGCCACCGCAGCGTCCACCACTTTCAGCATGACAGGGGTGATGTCCAAACCTGTGCCGTCACCTTCGATATAAGGAATGATGGGCTGGTCGGGAACGGTCAATGACATGTCTTTGTTGACGACAATTTTTTCGCCCTTGGCGGGCACCTTGATATGCTGGTACAAGTGAGAATCTCCATGATGTGAATAGGAGGTTGTGCCTTTTGGGCCAACCCTTCTTTTTTCATTCTAACCATCGACCCTGACCCGAACATGACCCGTTTCGCCCTCTCCCTCCTGTTGTCTTGCTTGGCTTTGAGCACCTCGGCCCAGCAAGCACAAACCGATTTGCCCCGCACCCAGTTGCAAGCGGGCATGTACCAACTCGATGTGCAAGTGGCGGCCACGCCCGAACAACGCTCTGTGGGGCTCATGTTCAGGCAAAGCATGCCCGAGCAAGAGGGCATGTTGTTTGTGTTCGAGCAAGCCACTGTGCAGTGCTTTTGGATGAAAAACACCCTGCTCCCACTGACCGCGGCATTCGTGGCCGACGACGGCAGCATCGTCAACTTGGCCGACATGCAGCCACAAACCACCGCCTCTCACTGCTCGGAAAAACCAGTGCGCTTTGTGCTGGAAATGAGGCAGGGGTGGTTTGCCAAACGAGGTTTTAAAAAAGGCTTCAAGCTCAAAGGCTCGCTGTTCAAGGACAGCGCTGGTTAGGCCTTTGCGCTGGTTAGGCTTTTGAATTTGGCGTGGTGCTGTCCACGGTCAAGATCGCTTGACCATCGGCCAAACGGGCTTGCACCTGTTGACCAGCCTGCAAATCGGTGACCGAACTCAAGGCCCGTCCCTCAGGGTTTTGCAGCCAAGCGTAGCCCCGCTTCAACACCAGCGCTGGGTCCAAAGAGCCCAGCAACAGCGCCAATTTGTCCAGCCGATGCTTCGCCTGCCTGGGTATGTCGCTCACGCCGCGCCCAAACCGCGCCGCCATGGGTTGCAGCCGCAGTTGCTGACGGTTCAGGCTTTGGCTCACACCGCGTCCCAGTCGGTGCATGAGCTGATTGCACTGGGTTTGCTGCAGGTGCAGCCAGCCCGAGGGACGCCCCAGCTGCCGCTCAGTGCGGTCCAGCGCTTGCTCTGCTTGGTCCAAGCGCCAGTGCACGTTTTGGCTCATGGGCATTTGCAATTGGCGCAAGCGCTGCAGTTCAGAGGCTTGGTCGATGGCGCAAAGCTCAGCCGCCGCCGTGGGTGTGGGGGCGCGTAAATCGGCACAAAAATCGGCGATGGTGAAATCGGTTTCGTGGCCTACACCACTCACCACGGGCACCCGACAGGCCACCACGGCCCGCGCCAAGCCCTCGTCGTTAAAGGCCCAGAGGTCTTCCATCGAGCCGCCACCCCGCACCAACAAGATGACGTCCACCTCGGGCAAGGCTTGCAAAGCTTTCAAGGCCGCCACCAACTGCGCCGGGGCCTCAGCGCTCTGCACCAGGCTGGGCGCTATGCGCACCGGGATGTGGGGCACCCGCCGCCGCAATGCCGAGACCACATCGTGCAAAGCGGCCGCACCCAAGGACGTGACCACCCCAATGGCTCTGGGGCGGGCTGGAATCTCACGTTTGCGTTCAGAACTGAACAAGCCTTCAGTTTCAAGCTTGGCCTTGAGGCGTGAAAAAACCTCAAGCAACTGGCCAGCACCCGCTGGGCGCATGGATTCGGCCACCAACTGCAGTTCGCCCCGCGGCTCATACAGCGCCACGCGGCCTTGAATTTCAACCAAATCGCCATCGCGGGGCTGGAAATTCAAGAACTCGGCCGAACGGCGGAACATGGCGCAGTGCATCTGGCCTTGTTCGTCTTTCAGGGTGAAATAGCAGTGGCCGCTGGCCGCGCGGGTGAAACCCGCCAACTCGCCCTTGACCGACACCGGGTTGAAACGGTTTTTCAGGGTGTCGCTGATCGCATGGCACAAGCCACTGACTGTCCAAATGCGACTGGTCAAGGCGTTGGCAGGGTTGCTGAGCATGTGGGTTGGGGTACTGTTAGGGAGGTAAAAGCTGGGCCATAATCGCCGACATTCTTGACGGGAGACCCCATTTGTTAGGCATCATACAAGCCGCTGGCTGGCCAATTTGGCCACTTCTAGCCTGTTCCATCATCGCTGTGGCCTTGATGATTGAGCGTTTTTTCAGTCTGCAAACCAAGCGTGTGGTGCCCGAGAATTTGCTCGACGAGGTGCTCTCCATGTCGGGTCGCACGGTGCCCCGCCCCGAAGCCATTGAAAAGCTCAAAACGCATTCGGCTTTGGGTGAAATCATCGCCGCAGGCATGACGGCCATGCAACTCAACCCCTTGTGTGCCGAGGAAGAGTTCAGCGCCCAGGTGCAAGCCGCGGGTCGACGAGTGGCCGCCAAACTCGAGCGCAATTTGAGCGCCTTGGGCTCTATCGCCTCAATCGCACCCTTGCTGGGTTTGTTTGGCACCGTGGTGGGCATGATTGAAATTTTTGGTGCCCAAATTCCAGGTGCGGGCAACCCCGCCGAGTTGGCCCACGGCATTTCCGTGGCGCTTTACAACACGGCGTTTGGCCTGGTGATTGCCATTCCCAGCTTGGTGGTGTGGCGACACTTGCGAGCCAAGGTGGACAACCACGTGGTGGAGTTGGAAATTGACGGCGAGCGCTTGGTGCGCCACTTCTTTCCCAAGTCAGCAGGCCAATAAAACATGCGTTTCAGCCGTCCCAAATCCAGCGAACCCGAGATCAACCTGATCCCCTTCATCGATGTGTTGTTGGTGGTGCTCATTTTTTTGATGCTGACCACCACCTACGGTCGACTGACCCAGCTCGATTTGCGTCTGCCCCAAGCCGACACGGCGGTTCAGCAAGAAAAACCCCGTGAAATTCGGGTCACCATCACGGCGGACGGCCAGTATCTGGTGCAAAAAAACCAGTTGTCGGGCAACGGCATCGCCGCCATCGGCCAAGCCCTGGCCGCTGCCGCCAAAGAAGTGAACAACCCGCTGGTGATCATCAGCGCCGACGCCCGCGCCACGCACCAATCGGTGATGTTGGTGCTTGAAGCCGCTCAAAACGCCGGTCTGCAGCAAATCACCTTCTCGGCGCAAGCCCGAAGCAACGCCACCGCCGCCCAGCCCTGAATTCATGCGCGAAAGGGTTCCTATCTTGCAACAAGCTTGGCTCAGCCGTGGATGGCTGGCCTGTTTGTTGTGGCCAACCACCTGGCTCAGCCGTCTGTGGTTGTTTGGCGTTTGGTTGGTTTACGCCTTGCACTTGAAACGCCCGATCCAACTCCCTGTGCCTGTCTTGGTGGTGGGCAATGTGATGGTAGGTGGGACCGGCAAAACGCCCATCGTCATGCATTTGGCGTCTGTCCTGAAGGCCGAGGGCTGGCAAGTGGGCGTGATCGCCCGCGCCCAAGAAACCGCCCAACAAACAGTGCAAGAGGTCTACCCGCACAGCCCCGCCACGCAAGTAGGCGATGAACCCTTGCTGGTGAAAAAACACTGCAAAGTACCTGTTTTCATTGGCAAGGAGCGTGCGTTGGCGGCTCAGGCGCTGCTCAAAGCCTATCCAGAGACCCAACTCATCATCAGCGATGACGGTTTGCAGCATCGCGCCTTGCACCACGATTTGGCGCTGTGCGTCTTCGATGACCGCGGCTTGGGCAATGGCTTTTTGCTGCCCGCAGGCCCTTTGCGCGAGCCCTGGCCGCGCAAAAGTCAAGTGCCGATGTACTTGGTTCATTCCGGCAACAAACCCTTTGGCGCAAGTTATCCGGCGCTTCGCCGCTTGGCCGATGTGGCGGTCAATGGCATGGGCCAAACCAGGCCTTTGGCCAGTTGGCGAGGTGAGTCGGTGCAAGCCCTGGCAGCGATTGCCCAGCCCGAGATGTTTTTCCAAGCCCTGCGCCAACATGGCATTCACTTGAGCGCGGCGCACAGCCTGCCCGACCATGCGCCACTCACCGTCTGGCAATGTCCGGATGACCAAGACCTGTTTTGCACCGAAAAAGACGCGGTCAAGCTTTGGCTGCGCCAACCGCAAACTTGGGCCGTGCCACTGGAGTGCAGCCTGCCCGAAGACCTTTGGTCACAGCTGCTGCAACACCTGAAACAACTATCATCAGCGCATGGACAAAAAACTGCTTGAACTGCTGGTCTGCCCGGTCACCAAAGGCCCCTTGGTTTTCAACCCCGAGAAAACCGAGTTGGTGTCTCGCAGCGCCCGACTGGCCTACCCTGTGCGCGATGGCATCCCCGTGTTGCTTGAAGTTGAAGCCCGCACCCTGACCGACGACGAACTGGACAACTGAATGGCCGCCACGCCTTTTGTGGTGCTGATTCCAGCCCGACTCTCGTCCACCCGCTTGCCCCACAAACCTCTGGCTGATTTGGCCGGTCTGCCCATGGTGGTGCGGGTGGCACATCGCGCCTTGGCGTCCAAAGCCACACAAGTGGTGGTGGCCGCCGACCACGACAGCATTGTGAATGCCTGCCTGGCCCATGGTGTTCAAGCCGTGTTGACCCGAAACGACCATGTGAGCGGCAGTGACCGACTCGCCGAAGCTGCCCAGCGCTTGGGTTTGGGCGACGACGCCATCGTGGTGAATGTGCAAGGCGACGAACCCCTGATTGAGCCCAGCCTGATTGACGCCGTGGCCGATTTGCTGGCCGCCCAACCCGACTGCAGCATGAGCACCTTGGCACACGCCATCGACAACGCCGCCGACTGGCTCAGCCCTCATGTGGTGAAAGTGGTGCTCAACGCGCACAACCGAGCCAGCTATTTCAGCCGTGCCAGCATCCCTGTTTGGCGCGATGGCCCCTCCAACCAACTGCCGCCGTTCCCAGTGCTGCGCCATGTTGGCCTGTACGCCTATCGGGTGGGCTTTTTGAAAACCTTTCCCAGGTTGAGCGCCGCACCCACCGAGCAAGCCGAGTCGTTGGAGCAGTTGCGTGCCTTATGGCATGGTCACCAAATTGCGGTGCATGTGTCGGCGCAAACCAGTGCGGCCGGGGTGGACACCCCTGAAGATTTGGAACGTGTGCGTCGCCTTTTGACTGACGTTTCCCGCAAGTAGGTCGTCAAGACTGCATGCTATTCTCTGACCCATTGAACGACAACGCCCCACACAGATGGGGCTGAACCACCAAGGACGACAATGAGATTGATACTGTTGGGCGCACCCGGCGCTGGCAAAGGCACCCAAGCCACTTTCATTTGCCAAGAATATGGCATTCCCCAAATTTCCACTGGCGATATGTTGCGAGCCGCGGTGAAAGCGGGCACCGAGATGGGCCTGGCCGCCAAAAAAGTCATGGACGCGGGTGGTTTGGTCGGTGACGACATCATCATCGGGCTGGTCAAAGAACGCATCACCCACGCCGATTGCGCCAAAGGCTTTTTGTTCGACGGCTTCCCCCGCACCATTCCGCAAGCCGACGCTTTGAAAGAAGCCGGCGTCAAGCTCGACTGCGTGCTGGAAATTGACGTGCCCTTCGACGCCATCATCGAGCGCATGAGCGGACGCCGCGCCCACGTGGCCAGTGGTCGCACCTACCATGTGAAATTCAATCCACCCAAAGTCGACGGCATTGACGACCTGACTGGCGAGCCGCTGATCCAGCGTGACGACGACAAGGAAGACACGGTCAAAAAGCGCCTCGAGGTCTACAGCGCCCAAACCCGTCCCTTGGTGGATTACTACGCCCAATGGGCCCAATCAGACCCTGCTGCGGCGCCCAAATACCGCGCCATCAGCGGCCAAGGCAGCGTGGAAGACATCAAGCACCGCGCCCTGCACGCCCTGGCGTCTTAAGCGCCTTCTGCCATCCAGTGCAGCGCCAAAGCCACCATGGCCTTGGCGGGACTCAAACGGGTGGTCACGCCCCAGTGTTTTTTTTCATGAAAATGCGCCTGGCCCCACGCGCAACGACTGCTCACCCAAACCAACACGCCTTGCTGGCTCGCTTCTGTCAGCGCTGCTTCAAGTTCAATACTGACGGTGCCTGAGCCGCTAGCAGCCACTACCAAGCCGTGCAGCTGTGGCTGGCCTTTGGACAGCAACGCCCGCACGATTTGACCGTCAGCGCCTGCGTGGTTGCTGATCCATGCCAGCCTGGGCCAATCGCTTTTCAGCAGTGCCGCCAAGCTGGGTTTGGCGCCTGTGTACCTGTCAACCGCTCTGGCTGGGGTCCACTGGCCTTGGTCCAGACGGCCCAAGACGCCCGCTGGGCCACTGTCAAACGCGTCGTCTTGGTCGGTTCTGATTTTTTGCAAATGCATGGGGTCGTGCACCTTCTGGGCGCAGACCACAGACACCGCAGGCGCTACGGGTGATTGAGCCAGCAGCAAGGCATCGCGCAAATTGCCTGGGCCATCGGCGTCTGGCGCGTTGGCGGGTTTCATGGCGCAAGTCAGCACCACGGGTTTGGGCCAAGGGCCCAGCGCATGCAGCAAAAACGCGGTTTCCTCTAGCGTGTCGGTGCCGTGCGTGACCACAATGGCCTGGATGTCGGGGCGCATTTGGGCCTGGTCCACGGCGCTCAAGAGCCGTTTCCAGACCGCTGGGCCCATGTCTTTGCTGTCAATTTGGGCGATGTCTTGCAGTTCTAGGGCATTGAGGGAAAGTCCTGAAGATGCCAATAAGTTGGTTAACCCTAACTGGCCAGCCTCGTAATTTGTTGGGTTTAAGGCATCTGGAGCCACTCCGGCAATGGTGCCGCCCGTGCCCAAAATGAGCGTTT
>CANGHG010000036.1 GCA_947453645.1 Comamonadaceae bacterium | reverse complement strand
CACCCGCGACTGGCAGCAAGCCGCCGATATATCCCAGCAACTCGACTTGCTGGGCCAAGGACAGTTCACGGTGCGCCGCGCCCATTACCTGTGTGAACTGGCCAGTGCCAGCCAAGACCAGACACAGGCCCAAGGCTGGCTGGAAGAGGCCATACGCACCGCGCCTGAGAGCGCCCGACCCCGCATGGCCTTGGCGACGCTGTTGGAGAAACAAGGCCTGCTGGTCCAGGCCTGTGAGCAACTGCAGCAACTGGCCCAACACATTCCAGGGGCCATGCCCTTGGTGGCGGGTCATTTGGCCAGGCTGGCCCCCCAGGTGCAGCGTCAAGTGGGCGTGCTCACCCTGCTGCAAGACAGCTATCACCAGTTGCAAAGCCTGGATGTGCTGGACGCCATCGTGCAGCTGCAAGCCGCCATGGGCCAAGGCGATGGTCGCCAGCTTTACGCCCAGCATTTGCTCAAACACTCCTCCTTGATTGCCGCCTCCCAATGGCTGGCGGGCGAGCCACTCAACCCCGAACAACAACCCCAGGTGATGCAAGCCCTGGCCCAAGCCACCAAGCCGCTCAGGCGCTACCGCTGCGCGGCCTGTGGCTTTGAGGCGGTGCATCACTTTTGGCAATGCCCTGGCTGCCAAGCCTGGGACAGTTACCCGCCACGCCGCATTGAAGAACTGTGAACACCATGAAGCTGCCCACCCTGGACCAATTGAAACAAGCGCATGTGCTGATCGTGGGCGACGTCATGCTGGACCGCTATTGGTATGGCGCGGTGGACCGCATCAGCCCCGAGGCCCCCGTGCCTGTGGTGCGGGTCACCCGCGAGGAAGAACGTTTGGGCGGCTGCGCCAATGTGGCTTTCAACGTGGTCAGCTTGGGGGCACAAGCCAGTTTGCTGAGCGTGTTGGGCGACGACGACAACGGCGCACGCCTGAGCAACTTGGTTGAAAAAAGCGGCATCCAAGCCCATTGGGGCCGCGACGCCCAGCTGCAAACCACGGTCAAGCTGCGCATCATTGGCCGCCAACAACAACTCTTGCGGGCCGACTTTGAAAACGAACCGCAGTCCGAGGTGCTGGCCTCGCAAACCGCTTTGTTCCACACCCTGTTGTCCAGCCACCAAGCGGTGCTGTTTTCAGACTACGGCAAAGGCGGCCTGACCCATGTGGCCCAAATGATCGCCGCCGCCCGCGCTGCCGACAAGCCTGTGCTGATCGACCCCAAGGGCAGCGACTATTCGCGCTACAGCGGGGCCACGGTCATCACACCCAACCGCGCCGAGTTGCAACAGGTCATTGGCCGTTGGCGTGACGAGGCCAGCTTGGCCGAGAAAGCCCAGCAACTGCGCCAAGCATTGAAGCTCGATGCACTGCTGTTGACCCGCAGCGAGGAAGGCATGAGTTTGTTCGACGCTGAGGGTGCGCTGCATGTGCCGGCCCAAGCCCGTGAGGTGTTTGACGTCACAGGCGCAGGCGACACCGTGATTGCCACCCTGGCGAGCTTGTTGGCCAGTGGCATGTCACTGCGCGAGGCCCTGCCCTGGGCCAACAAAGCGGGTGGCGTGGTGGTGGGTAAATTTGGCACCGCAGGCGTGTCCTATCAGGAGTTGTGCGCATGAAAATCGTTGTCACAGGCGCTGCTGGTTTCATTGGCAGCAACATCATCAAGGGGCTGAATGCGCGGGGCATCAGCAACATCATCGCCGTGGACGATTTGCGCGATGGTGACAAATTTCGCAATTTGGCTGATTTGCAAATCGCCGACTACGTGGACCACCAGGTGTTTTACGAGCGCTTTGCACAGCGCCACTTCGGTCCCGTCGAAGCCGTGTTCCATGAAGGCGCTTGCAGCGACACCATGGAGACCAACGGCCAATACATGATGGACAACAACTACGGCGTGTCCTGCCAGTTGTGGGAAGCCTGTCAGGCGCACGGTACCCGTTTGTTGTATGCGTCGTCGGCCGCCACCTATGGCGGCGCCAGCAGCTTTGTGGAAAGCCCAGAGTTTGAGAAGCCGCTCAATGTTTACGGCTACTCCAAGCTCTTGTTCGACCAGCGCATGCGCCGCGAAATGGGCATGGACTTCAAGCAAAACAAGGCGCAGGTGGTGGGTTTCCGCTACTTCAATGTGTACGGGCCGCGTGAACAACACAAAGGCCGCATGGCCAGTGTGGCGTTTCACCAGCACCACCAGTGGCTGCAAGATGGTTTTGTGAAACTGTTTGGCGATTACGGCGGCTATGCCGCGGGAGAGCAAGAGCGGGACTTTGTGTTCATTGACGACGTGGTGGCAGTCAACCTCTGGTTCTTCGACCATCCAGATCAAAACGGTTTGTTCAACCTGGGCACCGGCCGCGCCCAGCCTTTCAACGATGTGGCGCTGGCCGTGGTGAATGCTTCCCGTTCTCAGGCCCTGAGCCTGAGCGAGGCGGTGCAGCAGCAACTCATCCGCTACATCTCCTTCCCCGACGCCTTGCGCGGCAAGTACCAGTGCTTCACCCAGGCGGACTTGAGCGCCCTGCGTGCCAGCGGCTGTGACCATGTGTTTGCCGATGTGCAGTCGGGCGTGAGCCAGTACATGCAGTCGCTGACCCAGCACCCATAACTGGCTTTTTTTGTAAATGCCACTTCACCTGCTGAGCTTGCCAGGTGGTGCAATAGGTCTTTCAGGAGACCCTCCATGCACTTTTGGCTCTTTCTCACAGGCTGTCTCGCCAGCCTGCCCCTGTGGGCACTCGACATCAACCAAGCCAGCGAAGCCGAACTCGACAATCTGCGCGGCTTGGGGCCGGCCTTCACCCGCCGCATCCTGGCCGAGCGGCAGGTGCAAGCCTTCCAGAGTTGGCCAGACCTTCTGAAACGCGTCAGCGGCATGGGACAGATCGTGGCGAAAAAACTGTCGGACCAAGGCTTGACCGTGAACGAGAAGTCCTACATGCCCCCTATCATGAATGAAAGGCGCTAAATGGCTTTGCCCAAGAATCCAACAGAAAATGGCCCAAGCATCGAGATGACGCACGTCCTCATTCATTCACTTCAATGAACACCCCCTATCGCCCCGGTTTCATGGTGCTGCACAGCAACCGCATGGAAGGTCTGCGCGACCTGTTGGTGCGCCATGTGAAAGCCAATCCGCTGCCACCCTTGAGCGCAGAAACCATTCTGGTGCAAAGCAATGGCATGAAGCACTGGCTGTCACTGTCCTTGGCCAGCGACCAGGCCTTGGGCATTTGTGCCGCCACCCGATTGGTCTTGCCCTCGGCGCAGCTGTGGCAGATGTACCGAAGCGTGCTCGGTGCCCAGCGTTTGCCCACCCACATGCCCTTGGACAAAGCGCCTTTGGTCTGGCGCATCTTGCGGCGGTTGCCGCATTGGCTGGACGATCCGCGATTCGCCCCCTTGGCGCACTACCTGGGCGATGACACCCAGGGTCTGCGTGCCTTTGGCCTAGCCCAGCAACTCGCCGATGTGCTGGACGGCTATCAAAACTACCGCGCCGATTGGCTTACCCGCTGGGCACAGGGCCAAGACCTGTTGGACCCAGGCCTGTCCTTGCCCACCGAGCACCTGTGGCAAGCCGCCATGTGGCGCGATTTGCTCAGCGATGTGCAACAAACCCTGGCTGCCGATGACGCAGGGTTCTTAGCCCGTTCGGATGTGCACAAGGCGTTCATGCAAGCCGTGACAAAGTGGCCGCTGGGTCGGGCCATCCCAGGTTTGCCAGCGCGCTTGATGGTGTTTGGCATCACCGCCTTGCCCATGCAAACCCTGGAGGCGCTGGTGGCCTTGGGTCGGGTCATGCCCGTGCTCATGTTCGTGCACAACCCCAGCCAAGAGCACTGGGGTGACTTGCGCGAACGCCCTGTGGCTGAGGGCCATCCCTTGCTCGCGGCCTGGGGTCAACATGGACGCGACTATCTGCATGCCATCGACCAATTTGAAGCCAGCGACGCCAACGCCGCGCCTTACCAACGGGTGAATGTCTTCATCGACCCAGTTGAAGAAGCCTTGGAGCAACACCAGTTCCCCAGCGCCTTGCAGCGCTTGCAATCGGACATCTTGCACCTGACCGCGCCACCCCAAACCGATGATGAACGCGCGCCTGCCGACGACAGCATCAGCTTGGTGCAAGCGCATTCGGCTCAGCGCGAGGTCGAGGTGTTGCACGACCGCATCCTCGCCTGGCTGGACGACGACATCCATTTGCAACCCAGCGACATCATGGTCATGGTGCCCGACATGGCCGCATTCGCGCCCCATGTACACGCGGTGTTTGGCCGCTTTCAGGCGCAAGGCTTGCCGCTACAAGGGGGCAGCCGCCATGTACCCTATGCCGTGGCCGACGCCACACCGCACCTGGACCCGGTGGTGCAAGCCTTGCAAAGCTTGTTGCAGTTGCCGCAGTTGCGCCTGAGTCTGACCGAGTGGCTGGCACTGTTTCAAGTTGAAGCCCTGCGTTCGCGCTATGGCCTGAGCCCCGCCGATGTGCAGCAATGCCACGACTGGTTGTTGCAAGCGGGCGTGCGCTGGGGCCTGGACGCAACCCACCGCCAGCCCTGGGGCATCAACCCCGAGCAGGCCGACAGTGGGCAAAACAGCTGGGCTTTGGGCCTGCAAAGCCTGTTGCTGGGCTATGCCATGGGAGAGCCTGACGAGACCCCTGCCATTTGGCAAAACGCCTGGTCACAAGCAGGCGTGGCGGGCTTGGATGCCCCCTTGATCTCGGGTCTGCTGCGCTGGCTGCGCGACATGAACCTGAGCTTGCATCAACTGCAACAAGCCCACACGCCCACAGTGTGGGTGCAGGTCTTGCAAGACCTGGTGGCACGCTTTTTCAAAGCCACAGATGACGCGGATCAACGCCGCTTGGACCGCATCTTGGCACCTCTGGAAGATTGGTTGGCCGAGTGCCGATTGGCCCATTTTGATACCTCCTTGCCCCTGGCGGTGGTGCGCAGCCATTGGCTGGCCAGCATGGACCACAGTGGCTTGCAAAGCCGTTTCTTAGGCGGCGGGGTGCAATTTGCCACCCTCATGCCCATGCGCGCCATTCCTTTCAAAGTGGTCTGCCTGCTGGGCATGAACGACGGCGCCTACCCGCGCGCGCCCACGCCCCGCGACTTCGACCTGATCAGCCACCCACAACACAGCCGCGCCGGTGACCGCGCTCGACGCGAGGACGACCGCTATTTGTTCCTCGAAGCACTGCTGTCGGCGCGAGAACGTGTGTACCTGTCTTGGCAAGGGCGGCGCGCCAGCGACCATGCGGAGTTGCCGCCCTCGGTGTTGGTGGCGCAACTGCTGGACCATCTCAATGTGTGCCATCGCCCGGTGGGCCAGCAGCCCGCCTACCAAGCGCCGCTGCAACCTTTGCAGCCGTTTTCTATGCAGTATTTCCATGAGGGGAGCGGGTTTTCCACCTACGCTGCCGACTGGCATGCGGCCTTGCTTGGTGGCGACACCCCCACCGCTCAGCCAGCGCAAGCTGTTGCGTCGCCCTCATTGCTGGAAACCCGGCACCTGTCCCTCTTGCTGCGCAACCCCGTGGATGTTCATTTTCAGCATCGCATGCAAGTACGCCTGGAGATGCCGCCCGCAGCTGGTGAGGAAGATGAACCCTTTGAGCCCCAAGGCTTGGAGGCCTTTGCCCTGAACCAAGCCCTGTTGTTCAGTTCCTCCGAAGACCTCACGCTGCATCAATTGAAACTGCAAGGCCGCTTGGCCTTGGGCGGCTTTGGCGAACTGCAACAAGCCCAAATGCGCCAGCTCAAACAAAGCCTGTGGCAGCGTTTGTCCGACTGGCTGAGCCAGGACATGCCGGTCCTCCCCCCGCAACAGTTGGAGATGAAGGCCCACGGTGTGCAGTTACAGCTGAGTTGGGGCGGTGACAAACACCTTTGGCGGCTGCGCCCAGACGGCAGCGCCTTGCAAATCGATTTGCGGCCCGGCAAGGTGTTGGCCAAGCCCGCGCAACCACGCTTGCATACCCTGTGTGACTTGTGGCTGGGCCACCTGACGGCCAACGCCGCAGGCCAGTCCACCACCAGTTTGCAAAGTGGCGAAGACGGTTTGGTGGTGCTGAACCCCCTGCCTCAAGTGCAAGCGCAAAGCCTGCTTGGCGACCTGGTTCAGGTCTATCTGCAAGCCTGGACCCATCCCTTGCCTTTGGCACGCAAAACCGCTTGCGCTTGGCTGCTGAGCCAATATTTCCCCAGCGACAAACACAGTCCAGCGCAAGCTGAACGCGCCGCACAAGCCGCTGCACGCCAAGCATTTGTGGGCGGCTTTCGCAGCACCGGCGAACGACTGACATCGCCGAATTTGCAAAGGGCCTATCCCGAGTTCGAGGACTTGTGGCCAGAGCTGTCGGCCTGGGCTCAGCGCGTGTACGGGCCCTTGTTGCAAGCCGCCTGTCCCAGCCATCAAGAGGTTTCAGCATGAGCCGCCTCAACCTGCTTGAACTGCCCTTGCAGGGTCGGCAAGTCATTGAAGCCAGCGCGGGCACGGGCAAAACCTGGACCTTGGCGGCCTTGTATGTGCGTCTGGTTTTGGGCCATGGTCGCCCAGGCAACCAGGGGCTGCAACCCTCGCAAATTTTGGTGATGACTTTCACCGAGGCGGCCACGGCCGAGTTGCGTGAACGCATCCGAGACCGCCTGCACCAAGGAGCGGTTTGGCTGGACCTGCGCATTGCCCAGGGCACCGCGCCCGAAGACAGCTTGCTGCAAGACTTGAGCCAAGACATCGCGCCTGAACACTGGCCGCGCTGCGCTGCGCTGTTGCACCTGGCCGCGCAAAACATGGACGAGGCGGCCATCTTCACCATCCACGCCTGGAGTCGACGCATGTTGGGCAGTTTCGCGCTGCACAGCCGCGACCTGTTTGAGCAAACCCATTTGGACAACCCTTCTGTCTTGCTCAACCAGTTGCTGCGCGACCATTGGCGGCGTTGGTTTTACCCCCTGCCTTTGGTGGCCCAACAGGTGTTGAAAGACCTGCTGGGAGGCCAACCCGACGACCTACTGCCCGAGCTGAAAAAACGCTGGCAAGAACTCGATCGCAAGCCCAGACCACCCGCCACAGCGCCTAGCGCGCCTGCCGAGGTGTTGGCGGCTCATGTCGCTTGGCAAACAGCCCACGACGCGCTCATTCAAGCGGCGCAGCAAGCCTGGACACCCGAAACGGCGCAAGCGGTGAAGCAAGCCCAAGCCGATAAAAAAATGAAAGGCAGTCGGGTTGACCACGTGGCCCAATGGCTGCAGGCCTTGCAGGCTTGGGCGACGCAGGGCGAGGCAGTGAAAACCGATACCTTGTACCGTTTCACCTTGTCCCATTTGCAGGAAAAGGGCTGGGCCCAAGCTGACGAACACCCTGTGTTTGCTCGGATTGAGGCCATTCAGCAGCATCAACTGTCCAAGCCCAACAGCATGGCCGCGCTGCTAGACCATGCGGCATGGGAGGTGCGCACGCTTTACGACCAAGCCAAGCAGCAGCAGTCCGCCTTTGATTTTCAAGACCTGTTGCAGCGCCTTCACACCGCCTTGCACGCCGACCAGGGCCAAATGGCAGCAGCCATCCGCAGCCAGTACCCAGTGGCTTTGGTGGACGAATTTCAAGACACCGACCCGTGGCAGTACGAAAGCCTGGACCGGATTTACGACAGCGGCGCGGTTGGCGAGGACAACGCCCTGGTCATGATTGGCGACCCCAAGCAGGCCATCTACAGCTTTCGAGGCGCCGACTTGCGCACTTACTTGAAAGCCCGTGACACCGCCTTGCAACTCAATCCACAGGCCCTGCACAGCCTGGACAGCAACTACCGCTCCACGCCCGCCTTGGTGCGCGCCATCAACCATGTGTTTGGCCAAGCCCCTCAGCCCTTTCACTCCGATTTGGGGCAAATTGATTTTGTGAAGGTGCACAGCCGCAGCAAGGCTGTGCCGCTGCTGAACCCCCTAGGTGAGGCTGTAGGCCCCTTCACCGTGTGGCTGCTGGGTGACCCTCCCGACAGCGACAAACCACAGTGGACCGTGCCCTTGCATCTGCAGCGCATGGCCAGCGGTTTTGCAGCGCAAATGGCGGCTTTGCTCAACGCCCATGGCGACATTCACCCAGGCGACATGGCGGTGTTGGTGCGTACCCAGGTGCAGGCCAAGGCCATGCAAACCGCTTTGCGGCAAGTGGGGCTGCCCAGCGTTTATTTGTCCGACCATGCCAATGTCTATCAAAGCGACGAGGCGCAAGACCTGTGGCGGGTGCTGCGCGCCATCACTGCGCCGCGTCAAGTGGCTTGGTTGCGCTCGGCCCTGGCTTCGAGGGTCTGGGGTTTGTCCATGAACGAGTTGCAAGTGATGCTGCAAGATGAGCCCCAAGCCGACGCCTTGGCCGAGTCTTGCCTACGCTGGCTGGTGCAATGGCAAACCCAGGGCGTGCTGCCCATGCTGCACAGTTGGCTGCACGAGCAAAGTGTGGCCGCACGTTTGCTCAAGCAGCCCCAAGGCGAACGCCGCCTGACCAACCTGCTGCATTTGGGTGAATTGCTGCAACACGCCTCGCAAAGCTTGCAAGGACCGCAGGCTTTGCTGCAACACCTGGTGCAGCAAATGCAGCACAGCAGTGACAGCCCCGAAGGGCAAAAAACACGCCTGGAAACAGATGCACTGTGCGTGCAAATCGTGACTTATCACAAGAGCAAAGGTTTGGAATACCCGCTGGTGTTTGTCCCCTTTCTCAGCAGCTTCAAAACCGCAGGCAAAACCAAACAAGCTGAGCACGACGAGGACGAAGACCCCGACGTCACCGAGTCTTCGGTGGATGAAGACATGCGTTTGCTGTATGTGGCCCTCACCCGGGCCAAGCGCGGTTTGTGGCTGGGTTTGGCCAACACCGCCAGCAATTTATCGGGCAAGGGCGAGGACTTGAAGCTGAGCGCGGTGTCCGCACTGTTGCAACGCCAACACCATGGCGACTTGCGCCAGCAGCTGGAGACCTTGTGGGGCGACTGCCCCGACATCGCCATTCAAACCTTGCCAGAGCCCCAGGGTCTGCGCTTTGCAGCGCGTGGCACAGCAGCCCTGAGCCAGGAGGCACTGACACCGCTTCGTGATGCGCACCAGCGCTGGTGGACCGCGAGCTTTAGCAGCTTGACCCGTGGCTTGGAAGCAGGCACCCAGCGCGAGGAGGCTTTCACTGACGCCCATGTGGACGCTTCGCCCAGCGAACTTGCAAACCCAAGCACAGCCCCCCCTGTTGAAAGCATGTCCGAGTGGCAAGGCTTTCCTGCAGGTGCACGCTACGGCAGTTTGTTGCACGACCTCTTGGAGTGGCAGGCCTTGAACGGCTGGCCCTTGGCTCAAACGCCATCGCCGCAAAACGCTTGGGCTCAACTGGCCTGGCAGGCGCTGTTGCAGCGCAAAGCCGATTGGTTGGAATTGCCAGAACAGGCGCAAAGCCTCTTGAACCCTTGGCTCACGCGCATCTTGGCCACGCCGCTGCCGCTGATCGCCGCCGACAGCCGGCAACCATTAGCAACACCGCTGTGCCTGCAGCAACTCCAAGCGGCGCAGATGTGGGCCGAGATGGACTTCAGCCTGTGTGCTGGGCGGGTCTCTAGCCATGCATTGGACGCCTTGATTCAGCAACATGTCTTGCCTGGCCAAGCCCGCCCAGGGTTGCAAACCCAAGTGATGCAAGGCATGCTCACGGGCTTCATGGACTTGGTGGTCGAGCACGATGGACGCTTTTGGGTCTTGGACTACAAGTCCAACAAATTGCCCGATTACCAAACGCCGCAATTGCAAGCTTCGGTGCTGGACAAACGCTACGAGGTGCAATATGTGCTCTACACCCTGGCTTTGCACCGCTTGCTGAAAAATCGCTTGCCCGACTACAGCTACGAGCAGCACATGGGGGGTGCTATTGATGTGTTTTTGCGCGGCATTGACGCCCCCAATGCGGGTGTGCATGCGCTGCGCCCCGCTTGGGCCCTGATCAACCAGCTAGACCAGTTGTTTGCAGAGGTGGCACGATGAACATCTCTGACTTGCTTCGAACAGGTTGGACTGGCACCTCCCTCTCACCGCTGAGCGAGATGGACATCGCTTTCGCGCACATGTTGCAAAGTTTGGCACCCAGCCAAGACCCACGTCACCTGTGGCTGGCGGCCTTGGTGAGCCACCAATGGGGGCGCGGTCATGCGTGTTTGACATCACCCTTGAACATGGCAGATGCTGCCGATCAACTGGCTTGGCCCACCTCAGCCCTGCAAGCCATCCCAACCGATGTGTGGCAAGCCCTGCCCACCTTGCCTTGGACCCAGGGAGATGACTCGCCCTTGGTGCTGGACGGTTCGCGGCTTTATCTTCGGCGCGCATGGCGCGCGGAGCAGCGCATTCGACAGTGCTTGCAAATGCTTCAACAACAGCAGTTTGTGCCTGCGCCCCAACTGGCGCAACAGCTGGATGCCTTGTTTGAAACCAATTTGGCGAACGACCAACAACGCCAGGCCTGCGCCCATGCTGCCAGCCATGCCCTGACCCTGATCACGGGCGGCCCTGGCACCGGCAAAACCACGACCGTGGTCAAGTTGCTGCGCTTGTTGCAAGCCAGTGCTGAATCGCCTTTGAAAACCATCCTGACCGCGCCCACTGGCAAAGCCGCTGCTCGTTTGGCTCAAGCCATGGCGCAAGCACGTCAAACCTTGCCCGAGGCGCTGGCGGCGTGTTTACCCACCCAGGCCCACACCTTGCACAAGTTGCTGCAAACCTCGCATCAGCAGCCCACAGCCAGCCTGCAAGCCGATGTGGTGGTGGTCGATGAAGCCTCCATGGTCGACCTCGAACTCATGGCACGGCTGCTCCAGGCCGTGCCCCGCCAAGCCCGCCTGGTGCTCTTGGGCGACAAAGACCAACTCGCCTCTGTTGAAGCTGGCGCGGTCATGGCGCAGCTGTGCCAAGCACCTTGGCTGGCCCAAAACACCATCGCCCTCAGCTATAGCCATCGTTTTGATGCCCACCAGGGCATTGGCCAGTGGGCCAAAGCCGCGAACGCCGGCGACATCCCAGCTTTGCAGCAACTCTGGACTGAAGCACCCGAGGGCTGTCTGCCCCATGGCAGCACCGTGTCTCGCCTGAGTGCGCGCCAAAGCCACCATCCAACAAGCTACCAGCACATCCGCTCAGCTTGGGCCGAGTGGCTGTCTTTGCTGAGCCCGCACCAACAAGGGCATGCCGCCAGTGATGCACAAGCCCTCGCCCTGCTGAACAGCTTTGCCAAGCTGGGGGTTTTGTGCGCGCTGCGCGAGGGCCCTTGGGGAGTCAACGCCTTCAACGCCCATATTCAAAAGGCCTTGGGGTTTGCCGATGCGCCTTGGTTCGTCGGTCGCCCAGTCATGGCGCGGCGCAACGATTACGCGCTGGGGCTGATGAATGGCGATACGGGACTGTGTCTGCCGCAGCTGGTGGGCACAGAACATCGCCTGCGGGTGGCCTTTGCGGATGGGCTTGGCGGCGTGAAATGGCAAGTGCCCAGCCGATTGGCGGCTGTGGACACGGCATTTGCCATCACGGTGCACCAATCCCAGGGATGCGAGTTCGAGCAAGTGCTGCTGGTGCTGCCCGACACCCCGGCACCCTTGCTCACACGAGAGTTGATTTACACCGGCATGACCCGCGCACGCCAGCAGCTGTGCGTCTGGGCCCCAGAACCCGACTTGCTGAGCCAAGCCTGCAGTCGCACCGTCAGACGAAGCGGCGGTTTATCGGTGGCAAAATCCCAGCCATGAACACCATGCGCAGTTTGAAATGGATGCTGACCTTCTGGCTGGCCTGCCAACCTTGGCTGGCCTTGGCCGATTGGGAAGCTGTGGACGAAAACCACTTGGCCGTGGTCTATGTGGACCCCGACAAAATCCGCGCCAGCAGCGTCTACCCGCAAGCCTGGCATTTGTTTGATTTGTTCGAGAAAACCAAAGCGGGTGTGCAATCTCGCCTGGTGCTCATGGAATACGACTGCCACGACAACCGCCGCCGCAGCTTGGCTTTTGCCTCGAAATCCGAAGCCATGGGCGAAGGCAAAACCTTGTTCACCAGCACCCAGGCCACCCCTTGGAAACCCTTGGCTGGCGAAACCGTTGGCGAAAAAGTCATCGAAATGCTGTGTGGCCACCGAAGCCATGCCAAGGGCGGTCATGGTAAGTCTGAAGCTGGCGGCAAAGATGCACCCAAAGACGGCGGCCATGCCGCGCCAGCAGCACCCGCTGAACACCACTGACACCCAGGAACACCATGCAAGTCACCAAACACACAGAAGCTTTTGCCACGGCGCCACAGCTGGCACCTGAACACATGAGCGCCATCGCCGCCCACGGCTTCAAAACCATCATCAACAACCGCCCCGACATGGAGGGCGGCCCAGACCAACCTAGCTCAACGGTCATGAAAGCCGCTGCAGAAGCCGCAGGCCTCATCTACCACTACCTGCCTGTGGTGAGTGGCTCCATCACACCCGAGCAGGTGGTGCAGATGGCCGAATTGGTCAAAGGCGCACCAGCACCCGTGCTGGCCTTTTGCCGCAGCGGCGCTCGCTCGACCCAGCTTTGGTCTTTGGGACTCGACTGACCGTCTAGGCAAGCTGAGCGTTGCCATGACGGGTAACCTTTAGCAATCCCCCATGTCCCTCAGACTTCAAATCAATTTGATCATCGGCACCCTGTTGGCGGTGTTTGCTTCGCTGCTGATTGGGTTTCAACTCAGTGACACGCGGCAAAGTGTGCGTGACGAAATGGAAGGTGCCAGCGTCGTGGCCACCCAACTGCTGAGTCGGATTCAGACCCGCACAGACCAAACCAGCCTGAGCAGCATGACGGAGTTTGTCGTTTCGCTTGGGCGGGTTCGCGCCCATGAAATTGAATTGCAAGATGAGGCTGGGTTGACCATTTACCGCTCCCCACCGCCCATTTACAAAGCGGGGCGCGATGCCCCCGATTGGTACAGCCATATCGTGACGCCGCCCGTTCAAACCCGGGTCATTGATCTACCCCATGGTCAACTCTTGTTGCGTGCCGACCCATCCAGGGCGGTGCTCGATGGATGGGACGATTTTCTGCCCTTGCTCACCACGGTGTTGATGGGCTTCATCCTTGGCAACATCTTGGTCTACATGTTGGTAGGCCGCGCCTTGAAACCCATTCAACAAGTGGTGCAAGGGCTTCATGACATTGGTCAAGGTGGCTATGACACCCGCTTGCCACCCATGCGCGGTCAAGAAGCGCGGTTGATGGGGCAGGCTTTCAACGCCATGGCGCAATCGGTGCAAGACGGTATAGCGGCGCGAGAAAAAGCACGTGAAGCCTCGCAACTCACCCAAGTCATTCAAACCCGGATTGAAGAGGTGCGGGGGCAAATTGCACGCGAGTTGCACGATGAATTGGGCCAACAAGTCACAGCCATCAAAAGTGTAGGCTTGGCCATTGCCCACCGCGCCAAAAACCTGGATGCGCAAATTGAAAGTTCAGCCCACATGGTGGTGAGTTGTGCGGATGCCATTTATGAAGAAGTGCATCAGTTGGTGAGCAAACTTCGCCCTCTGGCCTTGGACAGGTTTGGCTTGCAAGACGCCTTGCAAGATTTGTTGGAAGACGCCCGCACACGCCATCCACAAGTGCACCTATCGCTCCATGTCGATGCACCACTGGATACCCTGGCAGATGGTTTGTCCACAGCCACTTACCGCATCATGCAAGAGTCGCTCACCAACGCTTTGCGACACGCACAAGCCAGCAAGATTGACATGCAGGTGAGTTTGCTTGATGACGCTTTGTATCTGACAGTTCGTGACAACGGACTAGGTCCCTCTCCTGATTGGGCGCAATCTGGACATTACGGTGTGATTGGCATGCGCGAACGCGCAGAGGGTTTGGGTGGCAGCTTGAGCTTTGAAGCCCTGTCGCCCTCGGGTGTGCAAGTGCGAGCCGTTTTACCCTTGAGACACAATCAACACCATGTCTAAATTGAAACTCATGTTGGTGGACGACCATGCCGTGGTGCGCGGCGGCTTCAAAGTGCTCTTGCAAACCTGGGATGACGTGGCAGTGGTCGCCGAGGCCTCAAGCGGCGAAGAGGCTTTGGTGCAGTTTGATCTTCACCACCCCGATGTGGTGGTGATGGACATTGCCATGACGGGCATGGGTGGCTTGGAAGCCATCAAACGCTTGGTGAGCAAAGACCCGCAGGTTCGCATTTTGTCTTTGTCGGCGCATGAAGACACCAGCTATTCCAAACGCGCTTTTCAAGCAGGTGCCTTGGGTTACTTGTCCAAACGAACCGCGCCCGAGGTGTTGATTGACGCCATTCGCATGGTGGCTCAACACAAACGCTTCATCGACCCTGTCATTGCGCAACGCATGGCCATGCAAGATTTGGATGGCAGCGACAACCCGATTGAAAAACTCTCGCCCCGGGAATTCGAGGTCTTCATCCAACTGGCACGTGGTTTGTCAGTGCTGCAAATTTCTGAAGCGCTGAACTTGTCTTCTTCCACAGTAGGCACGCACTTGTACAAGGTGAAGCAAAAACTGCGTTTGTCCAATCAATCAGAAATCACCCTGCTGGCCATGCAACATGGTTTGTTGGATGCAGGCACCCCTTAGACACTTTTCAAAGAACCCATTCATGAACCGCTTTTCTCGTTCCACTTCATTCATGTTGTTCTTCGTGGCTTTGGCCATGCATTTGGGGGTGCATTCTCAGTCTGTGTCTGACTTGAACAAGTATGAAGGCGAGCCAAGGAAACCCATAGGCCAGTTCACTGCTTGCGAAAATTTCAACATGGCCGAGGCAGTTTCAAAGGCAGCGATTGAGGCTTATCAAGAAGGGCAAAAATCCTTGCTCAATATTCAATCTGAATATCCCGCAACCATGGGGTGGCTGTATTTGCTTGGATGCCAAAGTACCCAGCACGGAATCAAACACGAGATTCAGCAAAATTTCGTTGAAGCCAAGTATTGGCTGGATTGGGCCATCATCGGAGGCGATGCAACCGCAGTGCACAATTTGGCGTGGATGTACCAAAATGGATTGGGTGTCACCAAAGACAAGAACAAAGCCGTGGAGTTGTACCGCAAGGCACTTTCTTCTGATGCACTCAATCCTGCAGCGCGAAAGGCCAGCCAACAAAATTTAGCCTTGTTGGACAAGCCTGCTTCTGGTGGTGGCAAAACATCCAATCCATCTGCCAACACACCACCTGCCCTGATTGGCGCCCTGATGCAACCAGACCTGGAAGAGGCCAGAAATTGCTCGGCAAAAGAAACCATGCTGGACCAGGCTTCCCGTTTTGCCATCAGTACAAAGAAGTTTTCAGATAATGACCCCAACTATTTAAAAATGCGTTGCAGGGCTACTGTCAATGGCAAACCGGGTGAATGCAAATCGGCAGTGGACTATTTTGCCTATGCAGGTTATTACCACAGCCATTGCGCTGCTAGCAAAGACTATGAAGAAGCCAAATACTGGTTTGAACTGGGTGACATGGGCGACGAAGCCAGTTCTATTGCCAATCTAGCCTGGCTTCATCAAAATGGATTGGGCACACCCAAGAACGAATTGTTGGCCGCAACGCTGTATCAAAAATTGATCGACCTGCCTCAATACAGCCCGGCCTTCAAGAAAATTGCACGTGAAAACTTGGCCTTGATTCCCAAAGAAACAGCCCATCAACAAGCTGCTGTGCAACCAGAGAAAACACGTCCGACAACCAACGAGTCCCAACGAAAGCCATCAGAAGAAGAGCAGTTAAAGCCTTCTAGACAGCAACAGCGTGCATCATCTTCCGTGGCAGCCACCATGGCCAATCGAAGAGCATTGGTGATTGGCAATGACTCGTACAAATCAGTCACCAAACTCATCAACGCCCGCGAAGATGCCAAAGCCATCGCTGCCAATTTAACTACGCTGGGTTATCAAGTGACACTCAAAACAGACTTGAGCGAAAAGGACATGAAGGCGGCATTGAGGGTTTTCTCCGAGCAAGTTCAAGGTGGTGATGAGGTGCTGTTCTTTTTTGCTGGGCATGGTGTTCAATTGGGCGCGGCCAATTATTTATTGCCCATCGACATCAGCGGTGAATCAGAGGCGCAAGTCAAAGATGAATCCATTCAACTTCAGCGTATTTTGGATGACATGTCTGAAAAGAAAGCCAAATTCACT
>CANGHG010000035.1 GCA_947453645.1 Comamonadaceae bacterium | reverse complement strand
TGCTGTGCACTGGATTGGCACATGCCAACCCGGTTTCCGACCCTGTTGATGAGCTGGTCTTCAACGCCATGGGGTATCTGGGAGTGCCTTACAAACGCGGCGGCAACGGCGAAACAGGCTTTGATTGCAGCGGTTTTGTGCGAGCCATGTACGAAAACACCTTGGGCTTGGTCTTGCCGCACAACGCCAAAGCGCAAGCCGCTGTGACCGAAAAAATCGACCGCAACGAGTTGCAACCTGGCGACCTGGTTTTCTACAACACCTTGCGCAAAACCTTCAGCCATGTGGGCATCTACATCGGCAACGGCAAATTCATCCACTCGCCCCGCACCGGTGGCGAGGTGCGCATTGAAAACATGAGCGACACTTACTGGGTGAAGCGATTCAATGGTGCGCGCCGTGTCAACCCAGACACCAGCGTGTCCAGCGCCGAAGCCGCTTCGCGCTGAAAACGCCTCAACCGCTGCGGTCGCGGTTGTTTCACCACCCCCTTGGTTTTGAAAGAGACAAACCATGTCTGAGCCCATTTTGATTGCGCGCAGCGGCACAGCCGATTGCTTTTTACTCCCCCAATTGGTCAACCGCCACGGCCTGATCACCGGTGCCACCGGCTCGGGCAAGACCGTCACCTTGCAAACCATGGCCCAGGGCTTGTCCCGCATTGGCGTGCCGGTGTTCATGGCGGATGTGAAAGGCGACTTGAGCGGCATGAGCCAGGTGGGCCAGTTGTCCGACAAGATGGCCGCCATCTTGAAAGAGCGCGGTTTGGACACACCCGCTTTTGCGCCCTGCCCCACCACCTTGTGGGATGTGTTTGGCCAGCAAGGCCACCCGGTGCGGGCCACGGTCAGCGACATGGGGCCTTTGCTACTGGCGCGCATGCTCAATCTGAACGAAACCCAGGCAGGGGTGCTCAACCTGGTGTTCAAGATTGCCGACGACAACGGCTTGCTGTTGCTGGACTTGAAAGACCTGCGGGCCATGTTGCAACACGTGGGCGAAAACGCCAAAGAGTTCACCACCGAGTACGGCAACATCAGCGCCGCCAGCGTGGGTGCCATCCAGCGGGGTTTGCTGCAAATTGAGGAGCAAGGCGGCGACCAGTTTTTTGGCGAACCCATGCTCGACATCCACGACTTCATGCAAACCGATGGCAACGGCCACGGCTTGGTCAACATCTTGGCGGCCGACAAGCTGATGAATTCGCCGCGCTTGTACGCCACGTTTTTGCTGTGGATGCTCTCGGAGTTGTTCGAGCAACTGCCCGAGGTCGGCGACATGGACAAGCCCAAGCTGGTGTTCTTTTTCGACGAAGCGCATTTGCTGTTCAACGAAGCGCCCAAGGCCTTGGTGGAACGCATCGAGCTGGTGGTGCGCTTGGTGCGCTCCAAAGGCGTGGGCGTGTATTTCGTCACCCAAAACCCGCTGGACTTGCCTGACAGCGTGTTGGCCCAACTTGGCAACCGGGTGCAACACGTGCTGCGGGCTTTCACGCCGCGCGACCAAAAAGCCGTGGCTGCCACCGCGCAAACCATGCGCCCCAAAAAAGGGCTGGACATTGAAGCCGCCATCACCGATTTGGCCGTGGGCGAGGCCTTGGTCAGCCTGCTGGACGCCAAGGGCCGCCCCAGCGAAACCGAGCGTGTCTTTGTGCTGCCGCCTGGCAGCCAATTGGGCCCCATCACCGCCGAGCAACGCCAAGCCTTGCTGCAAAGCTCGTTGGTCGCGGGCGTGTATGAAAAGACGGTGGACCGCGATTCGGCCTATGAAAAACTCAAGGGCCGAGCACCTGCCATGGACCAAGCCGCCGTGAGCCAAGCCCAGCAAACCATCAGCCAAGCTGGCACCCCAAGCGCTGGCGAGCCCAACGCTTGGGTGTCGGGCGTGTCGGACATCTTGTTTGGCAGCACCGGGCCGCGTGGCGGCCGACACGATGGCGTGGCCCAACTGGTGGTGAAAAGCGCGGTGCGCACCGTGGGCTCGGCCATCGGGCGCGAGATTGTGCGGGGCGTGTTGGGCGGCTTGTTGGGTGGTGGCGGGCGACGCCGTTAAGTCCTGAAAAGGGCTTTGTCACGAAGTTGACAACACACCTCATTTCAAGGGCATTCACCTAGCCCGAGCTTGTAAGTTCCATGAAAACATCGCCGACTGCCACTGAGGCTTCATTCGGTGGGTTGTTTGTTTCTGGATTTCCACATGCGCCCTGTTCGTGCCACCCAGCAAACCCTGGTGTTCTTGCTTTTCCTGGTGATGTTCGCCGGGTTTGGCTTGTTTCTCCCCGGTTTCATTCAATTTGACAATCTACTAACGCTGCTGCAAAACGTGGCGATTTTGGGGATTTTGGGTTTGGGCATGGCCTTGGTGGTCATTGGTCGGGGCATCGACATTTCCATGATCGCGGCCATGGCCGTACCTTCTGGGTTCTTGCTTCAGATGGTGCAGTCGGGCCAACCCTTGGCGTCTGCCTGTCTCATCGCCCTGCTGTTGTCTTTGGCCTTCGGCTTGGTCAATGGCTGGCTGATCGCCTACGCCGAAGTTCCCTCCTTGTTCACCACCCTGGCCTCGGGCTTGTTCTTGGCGGGTTTGGGTCAGGCCTTTATTTTTCAGCTCGAAGTGGTGCAATGGTCTGAGGGCATGGACGCCATCGCCTGGATGGGCCGTGGCAATTTGGCCGGTGTGCCCATGCCCGTCATCATGTTCGGACTGGCCTGCGCCTTGATGGCTGTTTTCTTGAAAAAAATGAGGGCTGGGGCCTTTATTTACGCCATTGGTGACAACCCCTTCGGTGCCCGTGCCACGGGTCTGCCCACACGCCCCATGATCGTGCTGGAGTACGTGCTGGCAGCGCTCATCGGTTTGTTTGCAGGTGTGGTCATGGCGGCCTCGGTCAACAGCATGCCCACCCGTGTCTACAACTCCACCATGGTCTATGACGTGGTGCTGGTGGTGGTCTTGGGCGGCATTGGTTTGTCGGGCGGTCGCGGTGGTGTGCTGAGCGTGATCATCGGCACTTTGCTGATTGGCACCATGCTCAACGGCATGACCATCATGGACATTTCCTACTCTTTGCAAAACATCATCAAAGGCCTGGTCTTGTTGACCGCCATCTTGATCGACTCCATCTTGAACCCCCGCAACGAAGAAACCGCGCAGCAAGGGGATATTTGATTTTCAGCATGCCGAACGCCCGGCTCATGGCGATTTTTTCAACCAAGGAGACAAAGATGCGTATTGCACGTCGTATAGCCACAGCCGCCATCGGCCTGACCCTGGGATTGGCCGCCAGCACCTCGGTGTTGGCCCAAAGCAAAGGCCTGGATGAACCGTTTCGTGAGGGCTACAAAAAAGCCCTTGCTGGCAAAACCGTCGGCTTCATTCCTGTGGCGTTTGGCTTTGACCTGGCCATCGGCTGGCACGCTGGCCTGAAAAAGGAACTCGAAGCCGCTGGCATGAAAGTCGTGGTGCGTGACCCCAACTGGAACACCAACGCGGGCGCCCAGGCTTTCACCGCCTTGATTGCTGAAAAGCCAGCTGTCATCGTGATCCACAACCCCGACGTGCAAACCTATGCCAAGCTGATCAAAAAAGCCGAGGACGAAGGCATTTTCGTGGTGCAAATCAACATGCGCTCGGCCCAACCGTCATCGGTGTTCGTGGGTGCCGACTGGGTGGACATCGGTGAAAAAACCACCACCGCTGTGGTGGAGTCTTGCAAAGGCAAGTCCAACAAAATCGCCATCGTGCAAGGTGCACCTACTGCAGCGGCTTCAGCCTACACATTGAAAGGTGTGGAAAACGTGCTGGCCAAGCACCCTGAAATCAAGGTCGTGTCCAACCAAGCGGCTGACTGGGATGCCGCCAAGGCCAAAGCGTTGACCCAAACCGTGTTGAAACAAAACCCCGACTTGTGCGGCATCGTTGGTTTCTGGGACGGCATGGACATTGGCACTGCAGCCGCGGTGAAAGAAGCTGGCTTGACTGGCAAAGTGTTTTTGGCCACGTCTGGCGGTGGCGAACAAAAAGGCGCCTGCGACCAAGTGAAGTCGGGCGCTTTCGACTACGACATCAGCTATGACGTGCCCACTCAAGCCAGCAACATGGCCGCCATGATCAAGTGGTTGGTGCAAGGCGGCATGAAAGCGGGCGCCGCCAAGCAAAACATCTACACCAACTTGATTCCCATCACCAAAGCCAACGCGGCGGCAGAGGGCACTTGCTGGAAATTGGCAGCCGCCAAGTAAGGCTTGAGAACAACCATGAGCGAAACCCTGATTCGATGGCGCTACCGCTACTGGCCCGACCACTGGGTCGGCGAAATCTTGTCCAAACGCTGGACCGAGACCGCCATTCCGGTGATTTTGCTTGTGGTTGTTCTGTTTTTCTCGGGCCAATTGGTGCCCAACTTCTTCTCTGCCCCGGTCATGGCAGACACCTTGCGACAAGCGGGTGAAATTGGCTTTGTGGTGCTGGGCCTGGCCCTGGTGATGATGGTGGGCGGCATCGATTTGTCGGTGGGCTCCATCTTTGCGCTGACCAATTTTTGCGCCCTGATGATGATGCATGTGTTCAAGTGGTCGGTGCCAGTCACCATCCTGGGCACCTTGCTGGCAGGGGCCATGCTTGGCGCGGTCAATGGTCTTTTGATTGGCTACTTGCGCTTGCGTGCTTTTTTGACCACGCTCATCACGCTCATCATTTTTCGATCGGCCTATGAAATTTTGAGCCTGCAATATTCAACCGACATTGCAGGCTACATCCCCGATTCACCCGCCTGGGACTTTGTCGGCAACGGCACGTTGCTGGAGATGCCCGCCGTCGCCTGGGCCTATATTGTGGTGGCCATTGGCGGCCATGTCTTGCTGACGCGTTTGCGCCTAGGCTGGCACATCATGGCCATTGGCGGCTCGCGTCGCTCGGCTTACAACACGGGAATTGCGGTGCGCCAAACCGTGGCGCTTTGCTACGTCACCAGCGGCGTCATGTCCGCGGCTGGCGGCTTGTTTTTCGCCTCCCGCTTGGCCACTGCAGGTGCCGACATTGGCGTGGGCATGGAAGTGCTGGTGCTGACCGCGGCGGTGTTGGGCGGCATCAGCTTGGGTGGCGGTCGCGGTTCGGTCACCAAGGCTGCCGTCGGAACCCTGGTGGTGCTGCTGATCACCAATGGCCTGACCTCCATGTCGGCCTCGGGGGGTGTCACACGCATGGTCTTGGCCAGCATCTTGATTGCTGCGGCCATCATCGATGTGCGCTGGCTGAAAAACCGACAACGCATCATCAGCAAGGTGTATGTCAGCCCCACTTACCACGCCCTGCCGCCCGCCCCCGATTGCAGCCCTGGCATTGACAGCCCCTGGGCCTTGAACAACAAATTGCAAGACGTGGAGCTGATTGGCTTGGGACGTATTGAAGCGCCCGAAGACGTGATCTTGGACCGCCAACACAACCTGTACGCGGGCTCGCGCCACGGCGACATCATCCGTTTCATGGCCCCCGACTACCAAGAGATGGAAGTCTTTGCGCACATTGGCGGCCAGCCCTTGGGCATGGCCTTCGACCGCGACGACAACCTGCTGATTTGCATCGGCGGCATGGGCTTGTACATGGTCACGCCACAAAAAGAGGTGAAGCGGGTCACCGATGAAACCAACCGCAGCTGGACCTCGATCAATGACGACAGCCGCTTGCGCTTGGCCGACGACTTGGACATCGCCCAAGACGGTCGGGTGTTTTTCAGCGAAGCCACGGTGCGCTATGAAATGCACGAATGGCCTGTGGACGGCTTGGAAGCACGAGGCAATGGCCGCATTGTGTGTTACGACCCGCGTGACAACTCCACCAAAACCTTGCTGCGTGGCTTGAAATTCCCCAATGGCATATGTGTGGCCAGTGACGAGCAGTCCATTTTGTTTGCCGAAACCTGGGGCTGCTGCGTCAAGCGCTACTGGTTTGACGGACCGCGCCAAGGCGAGGTGGAGATGGTCATTGACAACCTGCCTGGTTACCCCGACAACATCAATCTGGCCTCGGACGGCAACTACTGGCTGGCCTTGGTCGGCATGCGCGCCCCGGCCTACGACTTGGCCATGCGCATGCCAGGCTTTAGAAAACGCATGGCCAAACGGGTCCCGGTGGACGAATGGCTGTTCCCCAACATCAACACGGGTTGCGTGCTCAAGTTCAATGAACAAGGTGAGATTTTGGAAACCTTGTGGGACCTGGGCGGCGTCAACCATCCCATGATCACCTCCATGCGCGAACACGCGGGCTATTTGTACTTGGGCGGGATTTCCAACAACCGCATTGGGCGCTACAAATTGCCCGATGCCGACCCCTCGTTCATGCAGTACGAGCGCCGCTGGAGGAAGGTCTGATGCTGAGTTTTTTCAAAACCTTCACCGACAACTTGCTGGGCCGAGGCGACGCCGCCATCACCGTACCCGTCATGGACGGTGTACTCAAGCCCAACCGTCTGCTGGACCAAGCCGAGGTGGTGTGCCACTTGCCTGGTTTGGACGACATCGCGCTAGATGGTGAGCACATCTACCTGTCTGCGGGCCAGGTGGTGTACCAACTGAATGGCTCCACACCCCACAAGCTCTTCGAGGTTTCCGCGCCCATCACCGCGCTGGCCAGTCACAGCGGCACTGTGGCTGTGGCGCTGGCCGGCCGCTCGGTGCAAACCTGGCACCAAATCGCCGGTACTTGGACCATGCAACACCAAACCCCAGACAACGCGGGTTTGCATGCGGCCAACGCCTTGACCCTGGACAAGCTGGGGCAAGTCTGGATCACCGATGGCTCCCAGCGTTACAGCACCGCGCAATGGAGCCACGACCTCATGACCCTGGGCCACAGTGGCCGAGTGCTGCGTTGGGCACCTGCCTCCAACCACATCGAGACACTGGCCCACGACCTGCACCACGCCTATGGGGTGCTCAAGTTGGGCGAGCATCTGCTGTTTTCTGAAAGCTGGAGCCACCGTTTGCGCCTGCTGGGCCAGGTCCAACCCTGGTTGGCCGAGTTGCCCAGCTACCCGTCTCGCATGGCTGCGGCCAGCGACGGTGGCGTTTGGCTGAGTTGTTTTGTGTCTCGCACCCAACTGGTGGAGTTCGTGCTGCGCGAAAAAGGCTACCGAGAAAAAATGGTGCAGGAAATCGACCCGCGCTTTTGGGTGGTGCCTGCCTTGTCTTCAGGGCACAGCTTTTTGGAACCCTTGCAAGGTGCAGGCGTCAAGCAAATGGGCGTGCTCAAACCCTGGGCGCCGCCGCGCTCTTATGGCTTGGTGATCAAAGTCTCGGCCCAAGGGCGGGTTCAGTCGTCCATGCACAGCCAAGTCGACGGACAGCATCACGGCATCACGGGCATTGCCGAATGCCAAGGGCATTTGTACGCCGTCTCCAAAGGCAGCGAACGCTTGTTGCGCGTCGCTTTGTCACCAACGTCCGCACAGGCATGACCATGTCCAACACCCCTCAGATCATCTTGGAATTGCGCGAGGCCACCAAAAAGTACGCGGGTGTGCCTGCCATCGATTCGGTCAATTTCCAATTGCACCGTGGTGAAATCCATGCCCTGCTTGGTGAAAATGGCGCAGGCAAATCCACCCTGACCAAGGTCATGGCGGGCGTGGTGCAACTGACTTCTGGCGAGATGCTGATTGAGGGGCGCACGGTCCATTTGCGCACGCCCTTGGAGTCCCATCAAAACGGCATTGCCATGGTGTTCCAAGAAACCAGCTTGGTGCCCACCATGACCGTGGCGCAAAACCTGTTTTTGGGCCAAGAGAAGTTTTTCAACCGACTGCGCGGCATTTACATTTCGGCCCAGCAATTTTTGCAGTCCCTCAACTTTGACGTGGACCCCACGGCCACAGTTAGCCTGTTGGGTGCGGCCAAAAAGCAAATGGTGGAAATCGCCCGTGCGGTGCTCAACGACGCCCGCATCATCATCTTTGACGAACCAACGGCCAGCTTGACGCCCGAGGAAAAGAAATACTTCTTCGACCTGGTGCTCAACCTCAAAGCACGGGGTGTTTCAGTGGTGTTCATCTCGCACGCCTTGGAAGAGGCCCTGTTGTTGGCCGACCGCATCACGGTGCTGCGCGACGGACAACACGTGGTCACCGACCTGAAAGAGAACTTTGACCGCGCCCGCATCGTGCAAGCCATGGTCGGACGCGATTTGTCCCAAACCCTTTACGGCCAGAAGAAAACCCAGGTCCGACCACCCGGTGATTGCGTGCTGTCGGTGCGCAATTTGCGCATGGCCTCCATGGTCAAAAACAACTCGCTGTCGGTGTTTGCAGGTCAAGTGACGGGCGTGTTTGGCCTGGTGGGTGCTGGCCGCACCGAAACCTTCAAAGTGGTGGCGGGCTTGATCAAGCGCGACTTCTTTCATGGCGGCGAGGTGCTGCTCAATGGCAAACCCGTGCGCTACCGCGTGGCTCGCCAAGCCATTCAAGATGGCATTGCTTACATCACCGAAGACCGCAAGGTGGAAGGCTTTTTTGAAACCATGTCCATCGCTCAAAACATCTACATGGGTTTGATGGCCAAAGTGGGCAGCGTGGCAGGTTGGGTATCTCAAGCTCAAACACAGGCGGTGGGTGACCACTGGACCCAGCTTTTGAATGTGCGAGCCATCAGCCAGAATGTGAAGGTCATTGAACTCTCGGGCGGCAATCAGCAAAAGGTGGTGATTGCCAAGTCCCTTGTGCAAGACCCCGAGGTCATCATTTTTGACGAACCCACGCGCGGTGTGGATGTGGGTGCCATTGCCGAGATTCACGCCGAAATCAACCGCTTGGCCGATGCGGGCAAGGCCGTGGTGGTGATTTCTTCCTATTTGCCCGAGGTCATGTCCTTGTCAGACCGCATCTTGGTAGCCAAACAAGGTAAGGTGGTGGTGGAGTTTGCTGGCAACGATGCCAGTCAAGAAGACATCATGTACGCGGCCATCCATTGAGTTGAGTTAAAAATTGTTCACCATTCAGAATATTTGATCTAATTCATCAAAATTCTTTCATTGTTTTGTTCAAAGCAGGTCTAAACTCTTGCCCATGGACACCGCTGATGCACCTCAACCCCGCTACACCCTGCCTGCCATGGCCCTGCACTGGGTGCTGGCTTTGGCTTTGATTGGCCTGTTTGGCATGGGCCTGTTCATGGCCGATTTGCCCATCTCGCCTTTGCGTTTGAAGCTGTACAACTGGCACAAATGGGCAGGCGTCACTCTGCTGGCCTTGTCCTTGTTGCGCCTGGTATGGCGCCTCACACACCGCCCCCCACCCTTGCCCGACGATGTGTCTCAAGCCATGCCTGTCTGGCAACACATGGTGCACCACGGCACCCACTACGCGCTTTACGCCTTGTTTTTTATCGTGCCCCTGGTGGGTTGGGCCTACAGCTCTGCGGCAGGTTTTCCTGTGGTTCTCTTTGGCCAGTTCCCCTTGCCCGACTTTGTGCCCGCTGACAAAGCGCTGGCTGAACTCATCAAGCCCTGGCATGAAATCAGTGCTTTTGCCATGATGGCCTTGGTGGTTTTGCACCTGGCAGCTGCTTTGAAACACCAGTGGGTGGACAAAGACCAGTTGCTACACCGCATGCTGCCAGGCCGTCGTTGAATTTTTCTGGATCGCTCATGACTTTCTTTCGTTTCCCCCTGTTCGTTTCTGCTCTCCTGAGCCTGTTGGTGTCAGCACCCGCCATGGCCCAGCAAAAGCTGCTGCCTGCCCAAAGCGAGATCGTGTTTGTCAGCAAGCAAATGGGCGTGCCCGTCGAAGGTCGCTTCAAAAAATTTGATGCACAAATCGCCTTCGACCCGGCCAAAGCTGCTGCGGGCAAGATCAGTTTCACCGTGGACATGGCCAGCGCCACTTTGGGTGTGAAAGAAACCGACGCCGAGTTACCCAAAGCCGATTGGTTCAACACCGCCAAATTTGCACAAGCCACGTTCCAGTCCAGCAGCATCAAAACGCTGGGCGCTGGCAAATTCGAGGTCAGCGGTGCATTGACCATCAAGGGCGTGAGCCAAGCCGTGGTGGTCCCGGTCTCCCTCAGCCAAGCAGGTTCCACCACCACCGCTTTAGGGGCATTTGCCCTCAAACGATTGGTATTCAAAATTGGCGACAACGAATGGTCAGACACCTCCATGGTGGCTGACGAGGTGCAAGTGAAGTTCAAATTTGCGCTCACCGGCGTCAACAAGCTTTAAGTTTTTTTCAACCACGCAACCATCAGGAGATTTCATGCGTTCACAACTCATCGCCACGGCTTTGGCCGTTACCGCTTTGGCAGGTGCCTCTGCACAAGCAGCCACCTACAACATTGATCCGACACACACCTTCGTCACCTTCGAAGTGACCCACTTTGGCACCTCCACCAACCGTGGCCGCTTTGACAAAAAAGAAGGCGTGGTGCAATTTGACCGTGCAGCCAAAACAGGCTCGGTCAACCTGACCATCCAAGCCGATTCCATCAACACAGGCACCGAAGCCTTCAACGCCCACTTGAAAAAGCCCGACTTCTTCGACGCAGCCAAGCACCCCACCATGACCTTCAGCGCCGACAAATTCAGCTTCAACGGCGACAAAGTCTCTGAAGTGGCTGGCAGCCTGACCATGCTGGGCAAAACAGTGCCTGTGGTGTTGAAAGCCACCAGTTTCAACTGTTACGACCACCCCATGCTCAAGCGTGAAGTGTGCGGCGGCGACTTCGAAACCACCATCATGCGCAGCGATTGGGGCATGAAATGGGGCATCGACTTTGGCATTCCAGACAAAGTCAAATTGCTGATTCAAGTTGAAGCTGCCAAGCAGTAATCGCAGCTGACCTCGACAAGCCGCTCAACGCCAAGCTGAGCGGCTTTTTTCATGGGCGCTTTTGATGGCCTCAGTCACCCCGCAATCTGTCGGACAATGGCTGTCAAATTCAACAAGCTTGGTCGTTTTCAATGGCAATTCAATGGTTTCCCGGACACATGCACCTCACGCGCAAAGCGATCGGGGAGCGCATCAAAAACATTGACGTGGTCATTGAGATGTTGGATGCGCGCCTGCCGGGCTCCAGCGCCAACCCCATGTTGGCCGAACTCATCAAAGGCAAGCCTGCCTTGAAAGTGCTGAGCAAACAAGACCTGGCCGACCCGACCAGAACCACCCTCTGGCTGAGTCATTACAACGCCCAAGCAGGTGTCATGGCGCTGGGCTTGGACACCAGCATGAGCCAACCGGCCAAGGCCTTGATTGAAGCCTGCCAACAACTGGCACCCTTGCGCGGCGGCATGGTCAAGCCCATGCGGGTGCTGATTTGCGGCATTCCCAACGTGGGCAAGTCCACCTTGATCAACACACTCAAAGGCAAGCGGGCCACCAAAACAGGCGATGAAGCAGGCATTACCAAAACCGAGCAACGCATCGCCTTGGCCGATGATTTTTACCTCTACGACACGCCTGGTGTCATGTGGCCGCGCATCATCGTGGCGCAAAGTGGCTACAACTTGGCCGCCAGTGGGGCCATTGGCGTGAATGCGTTTGACGATGAAGAAGTGGCTTTGGAGTTGCTGAATTACCTGATCGCCCATTACCCTGAGGCCCTGGAAAACCGTTACAAAATCAAAGACGTGCAAAGCTTGAGCGACGAAGATTTGTTGCAGGTGATTGGCCGCCAAAGAGGCGCGATGCAAAGTGGCGGCCGGGTCAACACCACCAAAGCCTCGCTGTTGGTCATTCAAGACTTTCGAAGCCAAGCGCTGGGTCGGCTGACCCTGGAAACGCCCGAAGAATTCGCTGCCTGGTTGAAAGAAGGCAAAAAAGCAGATGCCGAGCGCAGTTTGCAAAAAGAGGCCAAAAAACAGCGGCAGCCTAGCCCATAATCATTTGCACCCTCAACAGATCATGGCAACAAGCGTGGAATCCTCTTCCCCCCCATGGATGAATCAAACCATCGTGTCGCTTCACGAGCGCCGCTATTTCTTGCTGTTTTCCTGTCTTTTTGGCGCCGGCGCCAATTCCTTGTTTTTCACTTTCGTCGAGCAACCCGACTACGACCACAAGATGAACTTGATTGCGGCCGGCGTTTTTTGGGGCTTGGCCGCGCTGGTACCCATCAAACAAGCCTATAAACTGATTTGCCACACGGCCATGCTCACTGCCGTGACCCTGATGACCTACATCACCGTGAACACGGGAGGCATCAACTCCCCCGCCATGGTCTGGATGACCATCTTGGCAGTACCTGGGCTGATGTTGCTGGGCAGAAAAGCGGCTTTGTTCTGGATGAGCACCATCATTGTGTTGATCTTGCTGGAGTTTGTGGGTGTGACACAAGGTTGGATTGATGGCTCAGTCAACCGAAATCGAAGCACCACGCCATGGGCTTACTTGGATAAATTCAATGTGGCCATCAGCCTCATGTTGGCGGTGAATTTTTACGACCGATTGCACAACCGCCAAATGAGCGAAGTGCAGCAGCGCAACCTGGATTTAGAAGCCACGCACGCAGCCTTGACCCAAGCGCAAGCCCACAAAGACGAATTCATTGCGTCAGTGGGACACGAACTCAGAACCCCGATGAACGCCATCTTGGGCTTGAACGGCGTGCTGCAAACCGAGTTGGCTGACGAGCCAGACAATGCTGAAATCGCCAACTTGATTCGAGACTCCACCAGCCAACTGCTGGGTTTGGTCAATGACATTCTGGACTTTTCTCAATTAGAAGCCGGTCGCTTGACCTTTCTTGAAAAGCCGATCAATCTGGCCCAAACCCTCAACCATGTGATGACTTTCTTTCAAGACACAGCTCATCACAAAGGCTTGCACTTGAATCTGAATTTGGAGCCAGGGCTGCCCGAAATGGTGGTCTTGGATGGGCAGCGCTTGCAGCAAGTGCTTCACAATTTATTGGACAACGCATTGAAATTCACTGCGCTTGGTGAGGTGAATTTGAATTGCCGCCTTGCTGAAGGTGGTTTATTTTTTGAGGTTCAAGACACTGGACGCGGCATTCCCCTTGATCGTCAAGCAGACGTGTTCAAGCAATTCGAACATGCTGATTTACAAACCAACCGTGCCTATGGCGGAACCGGATTGGGTTTGGCCATTTGCGAGCGGCTGGTCAGCTTGCAAGGTGGCCATATCGGCGTCAAGAGCGTTCTGGGACAAGGCTCGGTATTTTGGTTTGATTTGCCCTTGAAAACCCCTCAAGAAGAACAGCCCGAGGCCTTATCAGTGCCGCAAAGCGACGCATCAATTGCTCGGCTGCGCTTGTTACTCGTCGACGACAACGCGGTCAACCTCATGGTGGCCAAACTGATATTGCAAAAATATTGGCCACAAGCCAATGTGACAACAGCCGTCAGTGGCGAGCAGGCATTGAGCTTGATTGATCAACAGCCTTTTGACATGGTCTTGATGGACATGATCATGCCCGGCATCGACGGTTTGGAGACCACCCGACGCTTGAGGAAGAGCAAAGATGCGCAAGTGGCCAGCATGGTGGTCATTGGTCTGACCGCCAACTCCACGGCGCGTGACAAAGAACGCTGCTTGCAAGCCGGCATGAATGATGTGCTAGAAAAGCCCATGGCAGCTGAAGTGGTCAAAGTCACCATCAACAAATGGGCATTTCGAAGCCTGGAATTGAAAAATTCAGAGGCTTCAACATGAAACACTCTTTCTACCTGGCCACAGTTGCGCTTGAAGAGTGGCAGCAAAAATTCAAACACCAATTTGAAAAGTGGTTTCCAGACCCCAAATCTCCCCATGCTTTGTCTTTGATGTTGTTCAGCTTTGTTGCTTTGATTTTCAATGCCACCATCGCCGTAGACCCCATCAGCATCGCCTCATGTCTGATCAGTGCTTTTTGTTGCATCTGCTTGCTGATTGCCTTTGCCTATGGTGTGAGTTTGATCTACATCACCCAAGTTGGTCATGTGGTGGCATTGATCCATTTATCAGTTGTCATTTGGTTGGACCACGGCATTTATTCTTTGGGCAACCATTGGATGCTGGTTTTCATGGTGTCACAGTATTACGTCGTCAGCCGTCGCTCAGGCTTTATTTGGCTGGCCATTGTCTTGTTGACCTTCACTGTGCAAGCATGGGTTGGATACTTCAACCCTCCCGATACACCAGACATCCAAGGCGTTGACCGAGCCACCATGTCATTGGCCAGCATTTTGTTACCCACCATCGGCATTTTCATGGTGCCGCAGTATTTCCAGCGCTTGTTTGACCAGGCCTTGTCCTTGAACCAAAAACGCCAACGTGAACTGCAAGACAAGCAACGCGAGCTCGAACACACCCTGCTGATGCGTGAGCACTTTATTTCAACCGTCAGTCATGAATTACGTACCCCCATGAACGCCATTTTGGGTCTGAACACCCTGCTTCATGAACGGGTGAAGAACAAGCCCCAAGCACAAAAAGTGTTGACCTACACCCGCCAATCTGCTGATCACCTGATGACTGTGATCAATGATGTGTTGGACTATTCACAATTTCAATTTGGACAAATCAAAGCCCGCGTGGAACGCTTCGAGTTACAAACCACGGTGAACGCAGCCTTCGAATTGTTCAAGCCCCGCATTGAGAGCACCCGACTGAAGTACGAATGCCATTTCGACAGCGATGTCCCTCATTGGGTGGATACCGATAGACATCGATTGATGCAAGTCTTGGTCAATTTGCTGGGCAACGCCATCAAATTCACGCACAGAGGCAGCGTCACCTTGCGGGTCCAAGTGGTGGATCAAGGCGTCGAGTTCTCGGTGCAAGACACAGGTATCGGCATTGCACCGGAGCAACAAGACAAGATTTTCGAGCGATTCAGCCAAGCTGATGCCAATATTCAATCTCAATACGGCGGCAGCGGCTTGGGCCTTACCATTTCATTGCGTTTGGTGCAAATGATGGGTGGTCACATGAAACTCGAAAGCAAAGAAGGTCAAGGCTCGCGGTTTGTGTTTTGGCTTCCACTGCAAGCACAAGAAATGCCGCCAACCGCTGACATCATTCATCGCCAGCACCCACAAAGCCAATCTCAAACCTATTCTTTTTTGGTGGTCGATGACCATCCTGTCAATCGCCTGTTGGCCAAACAAGTACTGCTTCGTGAATGGCCTGGCAGCACTGTGGACGAATGCGACAACGGGGTCAAAGCTGTCGATGCTTTGCAGGCAGGTCAACGCTACGACATGATGTTGATTGACATGGTCATGCCCGTCATGGATGGCATTGAAGCCACGCAAATTGTGCGCCGTTCGCCCGATGTGCTGGTCAACACCATGCCCATCTTGGGTCTGACAGCGAATGTCAGCGAGCAAGATTTGGCGCGTTTCCAGCAAGCAGGACTCAACGGCCTGCTGCTCAAACCCTTCGATTTGGAACGCATGCGGGCCGAAGTGGCGGGCTTGCTCACCAAAACCCAACGCCACTGACACCCGGCTCAAGCCTTGGCAATGAGCGCTTGAACACCACGACGAGGGGACGCCTCTATAGGTGCTGCGCCCCCCAGTCGTGTCCACATTTGCACCGTGCCTGTCCCTTGTGTTGGACCTAACAACTGGTGTATGGCTTTGTAAGGCACTGCTTGCTCTGGGTATTCCTGCAAAGCTTGTGACAGTGGATGCATGAACAAACCGTGTGCCGTCGCTGCCAATTGCACACGCACATAGGCGCGGCCAGCCAGCAACTGCTTTGCTGCTGACTACTTGATTCAAACTCAGGCTCATGTGGTGGCCCTGTTGCCCCAACTGAAGTTGCCCCTATTTCCAATGTGGCTCACGGTGCACCGAGAGCTGAAAACCAGCGCCAAGATCAGAGCGGTTTACGATTTCCTGGCTGACGAAGTGCAGCAGGCCATGGTCAGCTGATCACAGGCTCGAAACCTTATGATGAAGCCCGTCATATCTGGAACCCGCCCACCATGAAACTGGCTTTGCTGTCAGACATTCACGCCAATCTACAAGCTTTGCAAGCATGTTTGGATCATGCGAAAAAGCATGGTGCCAACCGCTTCGCATTCCTCGGAGACCTGGTGGGCTATGGCGGCAATCCCTCAGAAGTCATGAATCTGGTCATGTCGCATGCGACCCAAGGCGCTTGGGTGCTCAAAGGCAATCACGACGACATGGCAGTCCATCCACCCTTGAACCCTGTGTCCATGGGCAGCAGCACCGCCTCTTGGACGCATGGGCAACTCAGCAACGAGCAATTTACTTTTCTGCAGCAACTGCCTTTGACCATCTCGCATGAGCATCTGTTCTTGGTCCATGCCAGCGCCCACAACCCCGAAAAATGGCGCTACGTGGACAACGAGCGTGCCGCCGCCCAATGCTTGAGTGCGGCACAAGAAAAGCAGCCCCAAACCAAGCATGTGTTGGTCGGCCATGTGCACCACCAAAGCCTTTACTACC
>CANGHG010000034.1 GCA_947453645.1 Comamonadaceae bacterium | reverse complement strand
CCTTGAATACCTGCGTTGGTCATTGCCTGAGCCATGTTGATTTGCTCCAAAAATAAATAGGGTTACACCGCCGCTGCGCCGGCCACGATTTCGGACAATTCCTTCGTGATCGCTGCTTGACGGGTTTTGTTGTAAATGAGTTTGAGTTCGCCAATCACGCTGCCAGCGTTGTCGGTGGCGGCCTTCATGGCCACCATGCGGGCCGACTGCTCAGAGGCCATGTTTTCTGCCACGGCTTGATAAACCAAGGACTCGATGTACAACTCGAGCAAGTCATCAATCACTGTAGGTGCATCGGGTTCGTACAAATAATCCCATGCATAGCTGCCTGCAGCACGAGTTTCGGCACGCATTTTCTCGTCCGACAAGGGCAGCAACTGCTCAATGACCGGCTCTTGCTTCATGGTGTTGATGAAGCGGGTGTAACAAATATAGACCGCATCCAACTTGCCTTCGGTGTAAGCGTCCATCATGACTTTGACCGCACCAATGAGCTTTTCCAAATGCGGTGTGTCGCCCAACTGGGTCACATGCGCCAAGACAGGCACGCCCACGCGGTTGAGGAAGCCCAAACCTTTGTTGCCAATGGCAATGGTTTGCGGCGTGGAACCCACCGCTTGCATGTCTTTGAACTTGTGGGTCAAGGCACGCAAGATGTTGGTGTTCATGCCACCGCACAAACCTTTGTCGGTGGTGACCACGATGAAGCCCGAGGACTTCACTGGATGGATTTTCATGAACGGGTGAACGTACTCCGGATTGGCTTGACCCAAATGCGTGGCGATGTTGCGCACTTTTTCGCTGTAAGGCCTGGCCGCACGCATGCGGTCTTGAGCCTTGCGCATCTTGGACGCCGCCACCATTTCCATGGCCTTGGTGATCTTCTTGGTGTTTTCCACCGATTTGATCTTGCCGCGTATTTCCTTGCCTACTGCCATGAAGTGCTCCTTGCTGCTTGATGGCGTTTAGACGAATGACTTTTTGAACGCTTCGATGGCCTTGACCAACTCAGCTTCGGCATCTTTGTCCATGGCTTTGTCTTTTTCCATCTTGGCCAACAATGCCGCGCATTTGTCTTTCAGGTAATGGTGCAAACCAGCTTCAAAGTGCAGCACTTGGTTGACTTCGATGTCATCCAAATAGCCTTTGTTCACGGAATACAAGGTGGCAGCCATCAAGCTGATGGGCTGGGGGCTGTACTGGGCTTGTTTCAACAACTCGGTAACTCGGGCGCCACGGTCGAGCTGCTTGCGTGTGGCTTCATCCAAGTCGGAGGCAAACTGGGCAAAAGCGGCCAATTCGCGGTACTGCGCCAAGTCGGTGCGAATACCACCAGAGAGGTTTTTCACCAATTTGGTTTGAGCGGCACCACCCACGCGAGACACCGAAATACCCGCGTTGATCGCAGGACGGATACCGGCGTTGAACAAGGAGGTTTCCAAGAAGATCTGGCCGTCGGTGATGGAAATCACGTTGGTGGGCACGAAAGCCGACACGTCACCCGCTTGGGTTTCGATGATGGGCAGGGCGGTGAGTGAACCGGTTTTGCCCTTGACTTCGCCTTTGGTGAAGTGCTCGACATAGTCGGCATTCACACGAGCGGCACGCTCGAGCAAACGGCTGTGCAAATAGAACACGTCGCCAGGGTAGGCTTCGCGGCCTGGGGGGCGGCGCAACAGCAAAGACACTTGGCGGTAAGCCACGGCTTGTTTGGACAAATCGTCATACACGATCAGGGCGTCTTGACCGCGGTCGCGGAAGTACTCGCCCATGGTGCATCCAGAGTAGGCCGACACGTATTGCATGGCCGCTGACTCGGAGGCAGAAGCAGCCACCACGATGGTGTAGTCCATGGCACCGGCTTGCTCGAGTGAGCGCACCACGTTTTTGATGGATGAAGCCTTCTGTCCGATGGCCACATAAATACAGGTCATGTGCTGACCTTTTTGGTTGATGATGGCGTCAATGGCCACGGCAGTTTTGCCGGTCTGGCGGTCACCAATGATCAATTCGCGCTGACCACGGCCCACGGGCACCATGGAGTCGATGGACTTCAAGCCGGTTTGCATGGGCTGGTCCACCGATTGGCGGGCGATCACACCAGGCGCGACTTTTTCAATCACGTCGGTCATTTTGGCGTTGATCGGACCTTTGCCGTCGATGGGGTGACCCAAAGCATTGACCACACGGCCAATCAACTCAGGGCCCACAGGCACTTCCAAAATGCGGCCGGTGCACTTGACCGTGTCGCCTTCAGAGATGTGCTCGTATTCACCCAAAATCACAGCACCCACGGAGTCGCGCTCCAAGTTCAGCGCCAGGCCAAAGGTGTTGTTGGGAAACTCCAGCATTTCACCTTGCATCACATCGGACAAGCCATGGATGCGGCAAATACCGTCGGTCACGGAGATCACTGTGCCTTGGTTGCGCACATTGGTGTTGCCCTGTGAACCCTCGATGCGGGTTTTGATCAGTTCAGAGATTTCTGCGGGATTGAGTTGCATGACTCTTTCCTTCTTCCTTTGTGAGGCCAACTGGCGCGAGCGGGATGCTCAGGCTGTCAGCGCGACTTTCATTTGTTCCAAACGGGCTTTGACCGAGGTGTCGAGCACCTCGTCGCCGACCACCACACGTACGCCCCCAATGAGCTCTGGCTCCAAGTCCACCTGCACATTGAGTTTGTGTCCAAAGCGTTTTTCAATCACTTTGGTCAATTCTTCAAGGGCTGCGCCCTCGATTGGGAATGCGCTGTGCACCACCGCTTGGCGAACACCAGTGAGTGTGTCCACCAAGGCATGGAAGTGCCGGGCAATTTCTGGCAAGACCGCCAATCGGCCGTTGTCCACCAAGGTGTTGAGGAAATTCACTGCCGCTGGCGGCAGGTTTTTCGGACCCACCTGGGCAATCAGTTCCAACACCTGCGCGTGGGTGACCTTGGGGTCGTGGGCGTATTGCAGCAAACCGGGGTCTGCGGCAACCACGGCCAAGCCGTCCAGCCATTCAACAGCTTGGGCTGCATCAGCCTTGACCACCTGAAACAAAGCTTCAGCGTAGGGGCGGGCAATGGTAGCGAGTTCAGCCATGGCGTTGCGTCCTCAAAGTTCCGACTTCAAACGGCTCAACAAGTCGGCATGCACGCTGGCATTGACTTCTTTACGCAGAATTTGTTCGGCACCTTTGACTGCGAGCACAGCCACCTGGTCGCGCAAACCTTCACGCGCCTTCAGGATGGCCTGTTCGGCTTCGATGTGGGCAGCAGCGATGATTTTGTTGGCCTCTTCGGTCGCTTTGAGCTTGGCTTCATCGATGATGGCCAAAGCGCGGTGCTCGGCGTCAGCGATGCGGGCAGCAGCGTCGTTGCGGTTTTTCGCCAACTCGACCTCCACATGCTTGTGGGCATTGGTGAGTTCGATATGGGCGTGTTCAGCCGCCTTCAAGCCATGGGCAATTTTTTCGGCACGTTCGTCCAAAGCGTTTGCAATCGGTGGCCACACGAATTTCATCGTGAACAACACCAAAATGGCAAAGACAATGGCTTGAACGAACAGGGTTGCGTTGATACTCACGTCAACACCTCTCTAAGGGTTGTGGCAAGAATTACTTCAGGATGAAGGGATTGGCGAAGGCGAACATCATGGCGATACCAACGCCAATCAGGAAAGCCGCGTCAATCAAACCAGCCAACAAGAACATTTTGGTTTGAAGTTCGTTCATCAACTCGGGTTGACGCGCAGCAGCTTCGAGGTATTTGCTGCCCATGATGCCGATACCAATACAAGCACCGATGGCGCCCAGGCCGATGATGAGACCTGAGGCGAGTGCAACTAAACCAAGTACGTGTTCCATGAGAAGCTCCTAAGCAAGATGATGGAAGGTTGAGAAAAAAGAAATCAGTGTGCGTCGTGGGCTTGCCCGATGTAGACCAAGGTCAACATCATGAAAATAAAGGCTTGCAAGGCGACGATCAGAATGTGGAAGATGGCCCAGATGGAACCCGCAATGATGTGGCCAATGGGCAGCAAAATGCCACTCAGGCTCATGGCAGCCGCGCTGCCCATGAGGGCGATCAGCATGAAAATGAGTTCGCCAGCATACATATTGCCAAACAGTCGCATGCCGTGGGACACGGTTTTGGCGACAAATTCAATCATTTGGAAACCGAAATTGATGGGCCACAAAATGGGATGCGCACCAAAGGGGGCGGTGGTGAGTTCGTGCAACCAACCGCCAATGCCTTTGATCTTGATGTTGTAGAACAAGCAAATCAGCAACACCGAACAAGACATGCCCAAAGTGGTGGACAAGTCGGCGGTGGGTACCACACGGAAGTAGTGAATGCTGTGGTCGATGCCCGTCCACTCGAAAACCTTGTGGAACAAGTCCACTGGCAAGAAGTCCATGCTGTTGAGCAGGAAAATCCAGACAAACACCGTGAGCGCCAAAGGGGACACCAATTTGCGGCTTTCGGCGTTGTGCACGATGCCGCGGGCTTGGGTGTCGACCATTTCAAACAGGATTTCAACCGCCGCCTGGAAACGCCCTGGCACGCCTGAAGTGGCCACCCGCGCCGCGCGCCACAGGAAAAAACAGCCCACGGTGCCTAGCAACACAGACCAGAAAATGGAATCGAGATTGATGACCGAAAAGTCAATCACGCCGCCCATGGGCTTGCTTTGCAAGTGGGTCAGGTGATGACTGATGTACTCCCCAGCGGTGAGCGTGGTGGTTTCCGACATGTTCAACTCTTTACAAGTGGGTGGATCAGTTGCTGACTGGTTTGAGCTTGCCCCAAACCAATGCCAACCAATACACCTTCATCGTCACAATCAAGCCCGCCAACAAGGCAGGCCAACTTAAATCTTCAACAAACCTGCGCGCCAACACCAACAACAACACGGTCAACACCATCTTGACGCCTTGCCAAACGGCAAAACTCAAAGCGGCAGACACGGCATTGATGGACGCCGCAGGTGACTTCAAACCCCTGGCAAACAAGGCCGCAGGCACAATGACCGCCAAAGCACCATAAACCCAGGACACTAGCAGCGCTGTTCGGCCAAACCACAAACCGACTGCCGCACCCAAGACCATGGCCGTTGACAACTGCGCCACCAGCACCCACCAAACCGACAAAACAGGCTGTGTGGCCCGCCAAGCCTGGGCTTCTTCAGCAGTGAGGGTGTGAAACACCTCTTCTGGCTCGGAATCCTCATGCTTGGGCGACTGGCGCTGGTTGCCGCCTGTTTCAGGCATTGTCTTGTTCATGCTTGACAAGCCCTCTCCATGCAGCAAAGCCTGCCATTGTAGGGTATCTTACTGACACCTTCCTGAAAATGTGACAAGCTGGATCTAATACCCCATGGCCACCCCCAAACAAACCCTGATCGACTTTCCCTGCGACTTCCCCATCAAGGTGATGGGCCCCAAGGCTGACGGCTATCTAGAAGCCATGAGTTTTGTGGTGCGCCAATTCGACCCCGGGTGGACCTCGGACCGCCTGGAAACCCGCGAAAGCACTGGTGGCAAGTACCTGGGACTGACCTTCACCGTGCGCGCCACCAGCCAAGAACAGCTCGACGAGCTCTACCGCACCCTGAGCAGCCACCCCATGGTGAAAGTAGTCCTTTAGTGAGCATGCAGCTGCGCCAATGGGGCTTGGTGGACTACGCCACCACCTACCAGGCCATGCAAGACTTCACCGCCAGTCGGGGGACAGACACGCCCGACGAAATATGGCTGTGCGAACACCCCGCGGTTTTCACCCAGGGTTTGGCGGGTCGAGCCGACCATGTGCTGGTGCCTGGCGACACGCCCGTGGTGCAAACCAACCGAGGCGGACAGGTGACGTTTCATGGTCCTGGTCAGGTGGTGGCCTATGCGCTGATTGATTTACAACGGGCCGGCTATTTCATCAAGGAATACGTCCACCGCGTGGAAGAAGCCGTGATCAAAACCTTGCTGCATTTCGACATCACCGGCCACCGGGTGGCAGGCGCCCCCGGTATTTATGTCCGCCCCCAAAGCCCCCGCGACCACAGCCCTGTGCCGCAACGCCCCCGTCAATACGCCGACAAAGCGCCACCCGACTTCGCAGGCTTGGCCAAAATCGCCGCGCTGGGCGTGAAAGTGGCACGCCACTGCACCTACCATGGCGTGGCACTGAATGTGCACATGGACTTGTCGCCCTTTGAACGCATCAACCCCTGTGGCTATGCGGGCTTGCAAACCACCGACCTTTTTACAATCGGCATTGACGTCACCCCTGCCGAAGTGGCGAAAGTGCTCGGCCACAAATTGGGCATGTATTTAACGCCTTGAACGGCACACAACCAGGTTCTCCATGACTGCCTCCGACAGCAACACGCCTACTCCAGCCTACGACGCCACGGCCAAGCAAAAATCAGCCTCCAAGGTGTCGCGCATCCCGATCAAGGTGGAGCACACCGGCGAGGTGCTGAAAAAGCCCGACTGGATCCGCGTCAAAGCCAGCTCGCCCAACTCGCGTTTCAACGACATCAAAAGCATCTTGCGCGACAACAAGCTGGTGACCGTGTGCGAAGAGGCCTCCTGCCCCAACATCGGCGAATGCTTTGGCAAGGGCACGGCCACCTTCATGATCATGGGCGACAAATGCACCCGCCGCTGCCCGTTTTGCGACGTGGGCCACGGACGACCCGACCCGCTGGACGTGAACGAACCCGCCAACTTGGCCAACACCATTGCCGCTTTGAAACTGAAGTACGTGGTGATCACCAGCGTGGACCGCGACGATTTGCGCGACGGCGGTGCCGGGCATTTTGTCGAGTGCATCCAGCAAACACGCGCCTTGTCGCCGCAGACCCAAATTGAGGTGCTGGTGCCCGACTTTCGGGGGCGTGACGACCGCGCCCTGGGCATTTTGCAAGCCGCACCGCCCGATGTGATGAACCACAACCTGGAAACCGTGCCACGCCTGTACAAGGAAGCAAGGCCTGGCAGCGACTACGCCTTCAGCCTGAACTTGCTGAAAAAATTCAAAGCCCTGTTTCCCAAAGTGCCCACCAAAAGCGGCTTGATGGTGGGCTTGGGCGAAACCGACGAAGAAATTTTGGACGTCATGCGCGACATGCGCGCCCACCATATTGACATGCTGACCATCGGCCAGTACTTGGCACCCAGCGGCCACCACCTGCCGGTGCGTCGCTATGTGCACCCCGACACCTTCAAGATGTTCGAGGCCAAGGCCTATGAGATGGGCTTCACCCACGCCGCCGTGGGCGCCATGGTGCGCTCCAGTTACCACGCCGATCAACAAGCGCATGCGGCTTTGGCGGCGCATGAATCGAAGGAGCGGACATGAACAATTCAATCTCGCTTTTTGTTTGCACCGTCTTTTGTTCAGCGCTCACAGCCCACGCCGCGCCCTACCCCCTGGGCAGCATGACATGCCAAGACATTGGCCAATTTGCTTCTCAAGCCATGCAGTGGCGTGAAGACGGCGTCAAATTACCCGACGCCAAAACCCGGCTGGACCAACTCCGGCCCGAAGAGTCCATCGAAAAAAAGAACATGCGCATGGTGATGGCGCTGGTCTATGGCGGCTACGGTGACGGCTGGACCGTGGAGAGTGCAGGCACGGTCATGCAAGTGGACTGCGAAAGCGGTCGATGACACCACCCAGCAAACCGCGCATCCCCGCCGGCATTTGGGTACTGGGCTTTGTCAGCCTGTTGATGGACATCTCCTCTGAGATGATCCACAGCCTCTTGCCCATGTTCATGGTGGGCAGCCTGGGTGTGTCGGTGTTCATGGTCGGCTTGATTGAAGGTTTGGCCGAAGCGACTGCGCTGATCGTGAAAATTTTCTCAGGCGCGTTGAGCGACTACATCGGCCGGCGCAAAGGCCTGGCGGTGCTGGGTTACGCCATGGGCGCTTTCACCAAGCCGCTGTTTGCCATCGCCTCGGGTGCGGGGCTGATCATCACCGCACGCTTGCTGGACCGTGTGGGCAAAGGCATTCGAGGCGCGCCGCGTGACGCCTTGGTGGCCGACATCGCGCCGCCCGAGGTGCGGGGTGCCGCCTTTGGTCTGCGCCAATCCTTGGACACCGTGGGCGCGTTCACCGGCCCGCTCTTGGCCGTGGGCCTCATGCTCTTGTGGGCCAACGACTTTCGCGCCGTGTTTTGGGTGGCGGTCATTCCTGGCCTCTTGAGCGTGCTGTTGTTGCTGATCGGAGTGAAAGAGCCCGAACGTCCCCAAGCCGCCCCACGAAGCAACCCGATCAGCCGCGCCAATTTGCGCCGCTTGGGTGCAGCATATTGGTGGGTGGTGGTGATTGGCGCCTTGTTCACGCTGGCGCGTTTCAGCGAAGCGTTCTTGGTACTCAAAGCCGCGCAAACGGGCGTGGCCATGGCCTTGGTGCCCTTGGTGATGGTTGCCATGAACCTGGTTTATGCGGCCAGCGCCTACCCCTTTGGCTGGCTGTCAGACCGGGTCAGCCACGCCAAATTGCTGGTCTTGGGCACGCTGGTCTTGATCGCCGCCGACCTGGTGCTGGCCAGTGGCAGCGACACGACCACCCTGCTGTTGGGCATTGCGCTGTGGGGCATTCACATGGGCATGACCCAAGGCCTGCTGGCCACCATGGTGGCTGACACTGCGCCGGCTGATTTGCGCGGCACGGCTTTTGGCATGTTCAACCTGGTCAGTGGCCTGGCCTTGTTGGTGGCCAGCGTCATGGCTGGATGGCTTTGGGATACTCAGGGCGCGTCCGCCACTTTCGAGGGCGGCGCGGTGTTGGCGCTCTTGGCCTTGCTGGCTTTGGCCCTGCGCCCTGCTTCTTTACAAAAAGGCACTGCATGAAGACCGACGAGATCAGCGACGACTTAGGCGACTGGCTGCACGACCACGTGTTTGACGAGGGCAGCGAAACCGCCGAACGCAGCACCCGTTGGGTGATGTGGATCACCGCCGCCATGATGGTGGTCGAGATCGTGGCGGGCTGGCTTTACAACTCCATGTCGCTCTTGGCCGACGGCTGGCACATGAGCTCGCACGCCTTGGCCATTGGCCTCTCCGCCATGGCCTACGTGACCGCCCGAACCTACGCCAAAGACCCGCGCTTTGCGTTTGGCACCTGGAAAATCGAGGTGCTGGCAGGCTTTGCGAGCGCACTGTTTTTGGTGGGTGTGGCGGTGATGATGCTCATCGGTTCGCTCGAGCGCCTGATTTCACCGCAAGCTATTCAGTACCAAGAAGCCATTGCGGTGGGCGTGTTGGGCTTGGTGGTGAACATCGTTTGTGCATTCATCTTGGGCCAAGCGCATCACCATGACGACCACCATGGAGCGCATGGCGCTCACGGGGCCCACGGCGCACATGGCCACCACGACCTGAATTTGAAATCCGCCTACTTGCATGTGGTGGCTGACGCTTTCACCTCGGTGCTGGCCATTGTGGCGCTGGTAGGTGGTTGGATGTACGGCTGGTCTTGGCTAGACCCGGTGATGGGCATCGTGGGTGCGGTGTTGGTGGCGCTGTGGGCCAAAAACCTGCTGCTGGAAACAGGCAAGGTGCTGCTGGACCGCGAAATGGACCACCCGGTGGTGCAAGAGATCCGGGACGTGGTGGAGGCTGATACCCAAACCCGCGTGAGCGACCTGCATGTGTGGCGGGTGGGCAAAAAGGTGTATGCCTGCGCCATGAGCGTGGTCACCCGTGACGCTTCGCTCACGCCGCAGGTGCTGCGCGAGCGCTTGGGGGTGCACGAGGAAATCATCCACTGCACCATCGAAATTCACCAACGCTGAAAACCCGCACCCTACCGGGGTGCAGGAGTTGCCTCAGGCCGCTTGCTGGGCGCTGCCCGACACCGATGATCGCCAGGCTTGCATCAAGCCCTGCCATTGCGGACGGGCGGCTTGCAAATGGCGCTCTTTCACGTGGCCATAGCCTTTGATCTTGTCCGGGATGCGGGCAATTTCCAAGGCCAGGGCTTGTCGCTCGGGCGCAAAGTCACGCATGACCTCCTGGATGCTTTGTTGGTACTCGGCGACCAAGGCCCGCTCCATGCGGCGCTCTTCGGTGTAGCCAAACACATCGAACACGCCGCCGCGTAAAAAGCGCAAGCCCTTGAGCAGCTTGAAACCCCACAACATGCTGGGGCCAAACTTTTGCTTGACCAACTCGCCCTTGTCGTTTTTCTTGGCCAAGAGCGGCGGGGCCAAGTGGTAGTTCAGGCTGAAGCCACCTTCGAATTGCTCGGAGATGCGCTTCAAGAAAGCCGGGTCGCTGTGTAAACGCGCCACCTCGTACTCGTCCTTGTAGGCCATGAGCTTGTAGAGGTTGCGGGCCACGGCTTCGGCAACAGCGGGATTGGTTTGCTGCTGCACAGTTTGCACAAAGCCTTGGTAGCGCTGGGCATAGGCCTTGTTTTGATAGACCTCCAGCCATGCCGCACGCTGTTGCACCAGGGACTCCAGAGTCTCACGGGTTTTGAAATGCACCACTTGCGAGGGCTTGAGCAGGCTTTGAATCTGCGTCAAGTTGTGGGCACACCAACGGCCCCACAGGAAGGCATTTTGGTTGGCCTGCACCTGCACGCCGTTGAGTTCAATGGCCCGCATCATGGCCTCTTCGCCCAGCGGAATCCAGCCGCGCTGCCAGGCGTAGCCCAACACCATGGGGTTGATGAAGATGCTGTCGCCCAGCAACTCAGTGGCCGCTTGGTTGGCGTCGAATGCGCCCAAGTTGGCGGCCTCACCACCCAGCGCTTGCAAGATGTCGGCCACGCAGTTGTCACTGGGGTTGGCCCAAGCGCCGTTTTTCACAAACGCGGCCGTGGGTGTGCCGTGGTCGTTGATGGCCACACGGGTGCGCCCTGGGCGCATGCGCAACATGGTTTCCTTGCCAGCGCTCACGATCGGGTCGCAGCCCAACACCAAGTCGGCCGCAGCAGTGGACACCCGAGTGGTTTGAATGTCCGATTGCTTTTGCGCGATCAGCACATGGCTCCAGGTGGCGCCGCCTTTTTGCGCCAAGCCTGCGGCGTCTTGGGTCACGATGCCCTTGCCCTCCAAGTGCGCCGCCATGCCCAGCAACTGGCCGATGGTGATGACGCCGGTGCCGCCCACACCCGCCACCACGATGCCGTAGCCGCCTGGGTAGACGCCTCGGGTGAGCGAGGGCAACTCGGGCGTGGGCAAGGCGCCCAAGTCTTGGGGATTGGGCCTGGACTTGCTGCTGGACTTTTTCAGCTTGCCGCCTTCGACCGTCACAAAGCTGGGGCAAAAGCCTTTGACGCAACTTTGGTCTTTGTTGCAGGTGCTTTGGTTGATGGTGCGCTTGCGCCCCAGCGGGGTTTCCAGCGGCTCCACGCTCAAGCAATTGCTTTGCGTGCTGCAGTCACCACAGCCCTCGCACACCGCCTCGTTGATGAACACCCGCACCGCGGGGTCGACCATGGTGCCGCGCTTTCTGCGGCGGCGTTTTTCGGTGGCACAGGTTTGGTCGTAAATGATGACCGTGCAGCCGTTGATGTCTCGCATGGTGCGCTGCACCCGGTCCAGCTCGTCGCGGTGCTCGATGGCCACGCCCTCGGGCAAACCCAGCACGCCGCCTGGGATGCCATCGCGCCCCACCTTGTCGTATTTTTCAGGCTCGTCGGTGACGATGACGATGCGCTTGGCGCCCTCGGCACGCATGCTTTGCGCGATTTGAATCACGCTGTGGCCCTCGGCGCGCTCGCCCACGGGCTGGCCGCCGGTCATGGCCACCGCGTCGTTGTACAAAATTTTGTAAGTGATGTTCACACCTGCGGCCACACTTTGACGCACCGCCAACAAGCCGCTGTGAAAGTAAGTGCCGTCGCCAATGTTGGCAAATATGTGCTGGTCGTTGCTGAACGGCTGCTGGCCCACCCAAGGCACGCCTTCGCCGCCCATTTGGGTGAAGCCGACCGTGCTGCGGTCCATCCACAAGGTCATGAAATGGCAACCAATGCCCGCCATGGCACGCGAACCCTCGGGCACACGGGTGCTGGTGTTGTGCGGGCAACCCGAGCAAAACCAAGGCTGGCGATCGGCCTTGACCTCGATGACATTCATCGAGTTGGCCTTGGCTTCCAACACGGCCAACTGCGCATCAATGCGGGAGATGGTGTCGCTGTCAACACCGATTTTTTTCAAACGCCTGGCGATGGCTTGGGCAATCAGCGCGGGGCTCAGGTCGGCATTGGCACGCAGCAACGCATGGTCGATCGGGTTCACCCCGGTCCACTCGCCGCCGGCGTCACCCTCCACCTGGTCGAACTTGCCCAGCACCCGTGGGCGCTGGCCGTCGGGCCAGTTGTACAGCTCTTCTTTGAGTTGGTATTCAATGACTTGGCGCTTTTCTTCCACCACCACAATTTCTTGCAAACCCCGTGCGAATTCGCGGGTGCTGTGCGACTCCAGGGGCCAAACCACGCCGACCTTGTGCACCCGAATGCCGATGCGCTTGCAAGTGGCCTCATCCAAACCCAAGTCGAGCAAGGCTTGGCGGGTGTCGTTGTAGGCCTTGCCGCTGGCGATCAGGCCAAAGCGGTCGTTCGGGCCTTGGATGACGGTGTGGTTGAGCTTGTTGGCGCGGATGTACGCCAGCGCCGCATACCACTTGTAATTGAACAACCGCGCCTCTTGGCTCAAGGCGTCGTCGGGCCAGCGTATGTGCACACCGCCCACGGGCATCTCGAACTCGGGCAACACGATTTGCACCCGGTTGGGGTCGATGAGGGTGGTGGCGCTGGACTCGACCACCTCTTGGATGGTTTTCATGCCGGCCCACACACCGGCAAATCGGCTCATGGCCAGACCATGAATGCCGTAGTCCAGCACGTCTTGCACCGAGGCCGGGAAAAACACAGGCAGTCCGCAAGCCTTGAAGATGTGGTCGCTTTGGTGAGCCGCGGTGCTGCTCTTGGACACATGGTCGTCGCCGGCGATGGCCAGCACGCCGCCCCAGGGGGTGGTGCCCGCCATGTTGGCATGCTTGAACACGTCCGAGGTGCGGTCCACGCCCGGGCCTTTGCCATACCAAATGCCAAACACGCCATCGAATTTGTTGTTGCCCGGCGGCGCAAAGCCGAGTTGCTGGGTGCCCCACAAGGCGGTAGCCGCCAGTTCTTCGTTCACCCCCGGCTGGAACACGATATGCTGGGCCTGTAAAAATTGGCGGGCGGCCCACAAAGCCTGGTCGTAATTGCCCAGGGGCGAGCCCCGATAGCCGCTGATGAAACCCGCCGTGTTTTTGCCTTGCAAGGCGTCGCGTTGGCGTTGCAACATGGGCAAGCGCACCAGCGCTTGCACGCCGCTCATGAAAGCACTGCCGTGCTCCAAGGCATATTTGTCATCCAGCTGGACGGTCTCCAGGGCTTTGCGGATGTGTTCGGGCAAGGGGGCGTTCATGCGGATCTCCAACTACAGCTGACAAGCGACCCAGTTTAGGGGCTAGAAATGAATTCGCACAGCGGGTTTGTCCCGCACAAGACCGTGTGGCTTCAAGCCACGCCGTAGCGCTCGCGGTAAGCCTGCACTTGCGCCAAATGCGCCGTCATTTCAGGGCCGGACTGGTTTTGCAGGTAGGCCAGCAGGTCGGTGAGCTGGGCCACGGCGCACACTTTGAGGCCCAACTGCTCGCGCACATACTGCACCGCGCTGTGTGCCACGTCTTGCACCTGACCCTGCACCACCTCGGTGGCCATTTCCTGGCGGTCCAGCGCAACCGCCACGCCGTAGGCCTGGGCCCCTGCCGCTTGGATGAGGGCGATGGATTCGCGCACCGCCGTGCCAGCGCTCATCACATCATCCACAATAAGGACGCGGCCTTTGAGAGGAGCGCCCACCAACATGCCGCCCTCGCCATGGTCTTTGGCTTCCTTGCGGTTGTAGGCAAACGGGTAGTTATGGCCCAAGCGGGCCAGTTCGATGGCCACCGCCGCGCCCAGCGGAATGCCCTTGTAGGCGGGGCCAAAAATCATGTCGAACTGCAAGTCACTTTGCAGCAGCTTTTGCGCGTAAAAAGAAGCCAGGCGGCTGAGTTTGGCACCGTCGTCAAACAAGCCTGCGTTGAAGAAATAAGGGGAGATGCGGCCAGCCTTGGTTTTGAAGCTGCCAAATTTGAGCACCCCCGATTCCAGCGAGAATTGAATGAATGCTTGCGCCAAATGGTTTGGCGAGTCTTGCACCGACATGGGGGATTCCTTGTTCAAACTCACCAGCCTCAACCTCAACGGCATCCGCTCAGCGAGCAGCAAAGGCCTTGAAAACTGGCTCGAAAAAGCCAAGCCAGATTGTATGTGTGTGCAAGAAATCAAGGCCCAAGCCCCTGACCTGGCGGGCCAATTCGAGGTTTTGGCGGGCTTGAACGGTTACTTCCACTGCGCCGAGAAAAAAGGCTATTCGGGCGTGGGCATCTACACCCGGCACGAGCCCAGCGAGGTGGTGCAAGGCTTTGACGGCGGCGAGTTTGACGCCGAGGGCCGCTATGTGGAGCTGCGCTTTGACACCCCCAAGCGCAAGCTGTCGCTCATGAGTGTTTACTTTCCCAGCGGCTCCTCTGGCCCCGAACGGCAAGAGGCCAAATACCGTTTTTTGAATGTGATTGACCCGCACCTCAAGGCTTTGCGCCAGGGTCGGGAGTTCATTTTGTGTGGCGATGTGAACATCGCCCACCATGAAAAAGACCTGAAAAATTGGCGGGGCAACAAAAAGAACAGCGGCTTCCTGCCCGAAGAGCGCGCCTGGATGACCCAGCTGACCACCGAGGGCGGCATGGTGGATGTCTACCGACAACTGCACCCCGAGACCACCGACGCTTGCTACACCTGGTGGAGCAACCGCGGCCAGGCCTATGCCAACAACGTGGGTTGGCGCTTGGACTACCACCTGGCAACACCCGCCTTGGCCGCTTTGGCCAAGGAGGTGTCTATTTACAAGGACCAGAAGTTCTCAGACCACGCACCGGTCACGGTCAACTACGACCGCTTGTGGTGAGAGGCCGCCTTGGTCTGGACGCTTCAGGCCATCAAGCCCATGAGCATCATGATCAAGCCCACGACACCTGCCAACCAGACCAGGGTGCGCACATAGATGATGCCTGCGTAATACACCGGCACAAACACCAATCGGGCCAGCAAGAACAGTTGAGCGCCTTGCAAAATCAATGGCGAGGGTGCGGCGCTGGCCATGGCCACAGACGCCAAGCCCAAGAACAACACAAAGTTTTCCAGGGTGTTGCTGGCTGTGCGGTCGGCACGGTGCGCCAAGTGGTTGGTTTCCAAGGTGTTTTCGCGGTTGCTCAGCGAGTACATCAGACCGGGCAAGGTCCAGCCTTTGGCGCGGATGGTGCTGGCTGCAATGATGGTGACCCAGGTGAGGATGGTCATGTCGAGCACGATGGTCATGAGCGGTGTCATGGATTTCCTTGGGAGTTGAGGGAGGCCCATTATGTGGGTCAAGTGTGAAGTAATCTACGAGCATGTCGACCCCGCCCATCCTCATTCCTGAACACGAGATCGAATTCACCGCGATCCGCGCCCAAGGTGCGGGCGGGCAAAACGTCAACAAGGTCTCCAGTGCAGTGCACCTGCGGTTTGACATCCGCACCTCATCCTTGCCCGAGGCTGTGAAAGACAAGCTCTTGACCACCTCGGACCAGCGCATCACCAGCGAGGGCGTGATCGTTATCAAGGCGCAAACCACCCGCAGCCAGGACAAAAACCGCCTTGAAGCCATCGCCCGTTTGCACGAGATGGTGGCCATCGCCGCCAAGCCTGTGAAACCACGCCGCGCCACCCGACCCACGCTGAGTTCACAACGCAAACGGGTGGACAGCAAGGTGCAGCGAGGCCTGACCAAAGCCACCCGTGGCAAAGTGACGGACTGAAGCATGTTGGATGTCTTGATCATCGGTGCGGGCTTGTCTGGCATTGGCGCAGCCCGGCATTTGCAAGCCCAGTGCCCCGACAAAACCTGGCGCATCTGGGAAGCCCGCGCCCAGATGGGCGGCACCTGGGATTTGTTCCGCTATCCCGGCGTTCGCTCGGACTCGGACATGCACACCCTGGGCTACAACTTCAAGCCTTGGCGAGGCCAGCAGGCCATGGCGGACGGGCCGTCCATCCTGCACTACATCCAAGAAGCCGCGCAAGAAACAGGGGTGGACCAGCAGATTGCTTTTGGCCACCAAGTGGTGAGTGCTTCATGGTCCAGTGAACAGGCTTGCTGGACCATCACGGCCTGCTTGGCCGATGGCACCCAGGTTCAACAGCAGGCGCGGTTTTTGTATTTGTGCGGCGGCTATTACAGCTATGCCCAAGGGCATCAGCCGCGCTTCGAGGGGCAAGAGAGGTTCAAGGGCACCATCGTCAACCCGCAGTTTTGGCCTGAAGGCTTGAACCACGCGGGCCAACAAGTGGTGGTGATTGGCAGCGGCGCCACCGCCATCACCTTGGTGCCCGCCATGGCGCAAACCGCCGCGCATGTGACCATGTTGCAGCGCTCGCCCAGCTATGTGGTGAGCCGCCCTTCGCGCGACCATGTGGCGCTGTGGCTGGACCGATGGCTGCCGTCCTCGCTGGCTTATGCCTTCGCCCGCTGGAAAAACATTGTGCAAGGCCTGTTGTACTTTCAACTGGCCAGACGCCAACCCGAGTTTTTCAAGAACTACTTGGTGAACTTGGTGAACCAAGCCTTGCGCGGCAAGGTGGACGTGGCGCGGCATTTCACCCCGCGCTACAAGCCTTGGGACCAGCGGGTGTGCGCCGTGCCCGATGGCGATTTGTTTCGCCAAATCAACCGTGGCCAAGCCAGCGTGGTGACCGACACGGTGTCGCATTTCACGCCAGAGGGCCTGGTGCTGCAAAGTGGCGACTTCTTGCCCGCCGACATCGTGGTCATGGCGACAGGCTTGCAACTCAATGTGCTGGCGGATGTGACTTTCGAGGTCGACGGCGTGCCTGTGGTGGCGGGCAACACCTTTGCCTATAAAGGCATGATGCTCTCGGGCCTGCCCAACATGGCCATGGCCTTTGGCTACACCAATGCCTCCTGGACTTTGAAAGCCGACCTCACCGCCGGCTTTGTGTGCCGGCTCCTGAAACACCTGGACCATCATGGCTATCGCTTTGTCTGCCCACAGGCCAGTGGCCCACTCACGCCGCAGCCTTTTTTGGATTTCACCTCGGGCTATGTGGTGAGGGCCACTGAGCGCCTGCCCAAGCAAGGGCCGTCAGCGCCTTGG
>CANGHG010000033.1 GCA_947453645.1 Comamonadaceae bacterium | reverse complement strand
GCGAGTTTGTAGCCTTTGATGTGAATGCCGACCTGCCGCGCGCCCATTTCGTTGGAGCCCATGGCGTAGACATAGCGGCCCAGCTTGGTGCTGGAGAGCACAAAAGCCATGACCACAAAGTACAGGCCAGAGATGACGATGGGCATGGGCACGCCGAACAACTCGCCATAGCCAATGAAGGGCAGCGGTTGGGGCATGCCTGCGTTGTCAAATCCGCCTGTGGCCTCGAAGGCCAAGCCGCGCCACAAGGTGAGGCCGCCCAAGGTGACGATGAACGACGGGATGCCGACAAAGGCCACCAAATAGCCGTTGAACAAACCCACCGCCGCGCCGATGGCGACAGCGGCCAACAAGGCTGGTGCCACCGGCATGCCGAGTTTGATCATCATGTGGCCTGCCACCGCGCCGCACAAAGCGGTGAGCGCACCCACCGCCAAATCCACGCCGCCGGTGAGGATGACAAAGGTTTGACCGCCAGCCAAAAGGGCAATCACCGAGGCCTGCACCAAGATGTTGGACAAATTGCCGGTGGTCAGAAAGTACGGCGATGCGATGCTCAGCAACAGGCTCAGCAACAGCACCGCCACGATCGCCCCATACCAGTCTTGTTGGGTGATCGATTTCATGGCCTCACTTCACTTTCATGAATTGGGCCACGCCAGAGTCTTTGGCGAACTGGTCCAGGTTTTCAGGCAAGACCAAGAAAGAGCCGGTGTCAATGCGGGCGTCGACTTTCTTGCCTTGGGCCGCGGCAATGGCGGTTTCCACGCCGACTTGACCAATCTTGGCCAGCATTTGCGCGGCATTGGCTTGTTGCCAGCCTTGTTTCATCATGTCCAGGCCGCCGGGTGAGCCGTCAAAACCTGCGATCTTGACGTCGCCCGCTTTTTTGCCAGCGGCCATGAGTGCGGCTTTGGCCCCCAAGGCCCCACCGTCCCAAGCACAGGCAATCACTTTGGCGCCAGGGTTGGCCCGCATGGCGGCTTCCACACCGTTTTGCGCCATGGTTTGGTCCCAGGTGGTGGCGACTTCCACCACTTTCATGTTCTTGCGCTTGGCGTTCAAGCCGTCCAGAAAACCTTTTTTGCGCTCTTGGCCTGTCGATTGGCCCAGGTCGCCGGTGATGTAAATGACGGTGTCGCCGTCTTTCAACTGCGAAGCCGCCCAGTCGCCTTGCACCATGGCGGCCAAGATGTTGTCAGTGGCCACATAGGAGGTGATGTCTGCACCCGAGATGCCCGTGTCCACGGCCACCACGGGGATGCCTGCGGCCAACGCTTTGCTGACCGCAGGCGCGATGCCCTTGCTGTCCACGGGTGCGATGGCGATGGCGCTGACCTTGCGGGTGATCATGTCTTCCACGATGGCGAGTTGTTTGGAGAGCTCGCCCTTTTCAGCCGCGAGTTCGATGAATTTCACACCAGGCGCAGATCCAGCGGTTTTGGCGCCGCCGTTGATCAGGGTCCAGCCCTCGTTGGTGTTGCCGTTGGTGATGTAAGCGATGGTGACTTCGGCGGCGGCGGGTGCGGCGGCAGGTGCAGCGGCTTCTGGTTTCTTGCCGCAAGCCACGAGTGCGGCGGCCACGGTGGCGGCCAGCGCCCATTTACCCAAATTGCGTTTCGTGATCATGGTGTCTCCCATTGGTGTTGTCAGGACAAGCGCTTTGCAGGCCCACCCGGCAAAGTTTCTTGTGGCCTGAATTGAATCAGAATTCTTGACTAAATAAACCTAGTAGATTTACCTATATAAAATCCAGGCCTTGTATTGCATGCTTCGGGCTCCAAATCACTTTGTATGAGCGCTATATGACTGCATCTACCCCTGTTTTGCGGATTTCTGGCTTGACCAAGCATTACGGCGGGGTCAAAGCCCTGACCGATGCCGGTTTTCAGCTCATGCCTGGCGAACACGCCGCCATCGTGGGCGACAACGGCGCGGGCAAAAGCACCTTTGTGCGCCTGATCACCGGCGTCGAGCAGCCCAGCGCGGGCGATATTCGCTTGGATGGCGAGGCGGTGTCGTTCCACTCCCCGCTGGACGCCCGCGAGCAAGGCATTGAAACCGTCTACCAAACCTTGGCCTTGGCCGAGGACTTGGATGTGCCGGCCAACATCTTTTTGGGCCGCGAGATCACACGCTTGAACCTGGGCCCCTTGTCGGTGCTCAACCACAAGGCCATGCGCGAGCAGTCGGTGGACATGCTCTCGACCACCGGCGTGAAGATCCAAGACATGTCGGCCTCGCTGCGCGGCATGTCGGGCGGCCAGCGTCAGTGCGTGGCCATCGCCCGTGCCGCTGGGTTTGCCAAAAAACTCATCATCCTCGACGAACCCACCGCCGCACTCGGTGTGCAAGAAACCGCCCGCGTGGAAGACATCATCAAAGGGCTGAAAAGCCGTGGCGTGCCCCTCATCATCATCAGCCACAACCTGCGCCAGGTGTTCGATTTGGTCGACCGCATTTGGGTGTTTCGCCAAGGCCGCATCATTGCCAGCCGCCGCACCGCCGACACCAACCCGCAAGAAATCGTCGGCCTGATCACGGGGGCCATCTCGCCACACAGCCTGCCCGCCGAGGAGACGGCAGCATGTTGAAAGGCATAGACCCCATCTTGACGCCCGAGCTCTTGATGCACCTCTCGGCCATGGGCCATGGTGAATGGGTGGCGGTGGTGGACGCGAATTTCACCGCCGATTTTTTGAGCCACGGCAAGCCCGTGGTGCGCCTGCCTGGCCTCTCCTTGGAGCGGGTCTGCCAAGCGGTGCTCTCGGTCATTCCCTTGGCCACTGATGTGCCGCAACCCGCCGCCTTCATGCAGGTCAGCGGCAGCGCCGCTGGTCACCGCACACCGGCGCAGCAAGCGGTGGTGAACCTGGTGGTGGGCGAAGGCTTTCAAGCCGCACAGGTGGAAGCCGTGGAGCGCTTTGCCTTCTACGAGAAAGTCAAAGCCGCCAGCCTGATTGTGCAAACCGGTGAAGGCACAGCTTTTGGCAACGCCTTGTTGTGCAAAGGGGTGATTCTGCTGTGAACACCATGCGCGGCTCCAACCACAACGGCATGCGCCAGTTCAACGAGCGCACCGTGTTGCGGGCCATCCGACATGCAGGCGCCATCCCCAAGGCCGACTTGGCGCGGCTCACCCAGCTGTCCACCCAAACCGTGTCCATCATCGTCAACCGCTTGTTGGAAGACGGTTTGCTCTTGAAGCAAGACCGCATACGCGGCAAGATTGGCCAGCCCTCCATCCCCTTGAGTCTCAACCCCGACGGCGCTTACAGCATTGGCCTGCAAGTGGGGCGACGCAACTTGGAAGTGGTGGTGGTCGACTTTGTAGGCCAGGTGCGCCACAGCTGGCAGCACGCCTACCCCTATCCCTCGCCCGCCGAAGTGATTCCAAAAATTCAAGAAGGTCTGCAGACCATGCAATCCGCATTGGGTGAGGCCTGGTCGCGTTGCGTGGGCATTGGTTTGAGTGCGCCACTGGCCCTGCACGCCTGGGGCGACCTGATGGGCCCCGAGGCCAGCGAGGTCATGGCCGCCTGGGAAAATCTAGACCTGCTGCAAAGGGTGCAAGACATGACGCCGCTGCCCGTGGAGTTCGCCAAAGACACCACCGCGGCTTGCGTGGCCGAGTTGGTGCAAGGCCGTGGCCGCGATGTGCCGCATTTCCTGTATGTGTTTGTCGGCACCTTCATTGGTGGCGGCCTGGTGCTCGATGGCCACATCGTCAACGGGCCACGCGGCAATGCCGGGGCCATTGGCTCCATGCCGTTTGCCCATGGCCAGCCGCACAGCACGCGGCAGTTGTTGGAGCTGGCCTCGGGCTGGCAGCTGGAGCAGTCGCTCATGGCGGCAGGTCTTGACCCGCTGTTGGTGGGGCAAGACGAGATCATGAACAGCGCCTATGACAGCCACACCCAGCCCTGGCTGGCGCAAGCCGCCAACCGCTTGGCGCTGGCCATCACCAGCGCGGCGGCTTTGTTGGACCTGAACGCGGTGATCATGGACGGCTCGATTGCACCCGGCTTGCTGCAAGCGCTCATGGCGCGCACCCAAGCCGAGTTGACCCAGGTGCGCTCTGAGGGCTTGCACCTGCCCGAGCTCTTGGCCGGGCGCGTGGGCAGCATGGCGCGCGCCTTGGGCGGGGCTTTGTTGCCACTGCATGCCCAGTTTTTCCCCGACAAAGACATCTTCTTGAAACAAGACGCAGGAACACTCGTCACATGAGCACCACCCACACCGACGCCGCTTTAGACATCGTGATTTTTGGCGGCGCGGGCGATTTGTCGTTTCGCAAGCTGCTGCCCGCGCTCTACATGGCGCACGCGCACGACAAGCTGAGCGCAGAAACCCGCATCTTGGCCGTGGGTCGGCAAGCCTGGACCAACGCGGACTATTTGCAGTTCATCGACCAGCGCTCGCCCGAGTTCATTGATTCCAGCAGCTTTGACCACGGCACCTGGCAAGCTTTTTTGAAACGCCTGCACTATGTGAGCCTGGACGTCATCTCTGGCCCGGCTTATGCCGCCTTGAAAACGGTGTGCACCACGCCCTGCCTGCGGGTGTTTTACTTGGCCACCGCGCCCAGTTTGTTCAGCCAAATTTGCGCCCATTTGCACGGCGCGGGTTTGGTCGACGCCATGTCACGGGTGGTGCTGGAAAAACCGCTGGGCACCGACTTGGCCTCTGCACGGCGCATCAACCAAGACGTGGCCCAGTACTTTGCCGAGCAGCAGATTTACCGCATCGACCATTACCTGGGCAAGGAGACGGTGCAAAACCTCATGGTGCTGCGCTTTGGCAATGCCATCTTCGAGCCGCTGTGGCGTGCGCCTTACATCAAGAGCGTGCAAATCACCGTGGCCGAGTCGGTGGGCGTGGGCAGCCGCGCGGGCTTTTACGACGGCGCTGGGGCCATGCGCGACATGGTGCAAAACCACTTGCTGCAACTGCTGTGCATCGTCGCCATGGAGCAGCCCATCTCGCTGGACGCGGACGATGTGCGGGACGAAAAACTGAAGGTGCTGCGCTCGCTGCGCCGCATGAGCTTGGCCGACGTCAAGCGCGACACGGTGCGCGGCCAGTACACCGCAGGCTCGTCTGAGGGACAGGCGGTGAAAGGCTATTTGGAAGAAGACCATGTGCCGCCCGACAGCCGCACCGAAACCTTTGTGGCGCTGCGGGCGCAGATCAACAACGCCCGCTGGGCCCAAGTGCCTTTCTTTTTGCGCACCGGCAAGCGGCTGCAACACCGACAGTCGGAAATCATCATCGAGTTTGCCGCGCAACCCTTCTCGGTGTTCGGTCAAAGCGACATGAGCGAACCCAACCGCCTGATCATCACGCTGCAACCCGAGGAATCCATTGAGCTGGCCATGATGGTGAAAGAGCCTGGCACCGGCATGCACATGCGCCCGGTGCATCTGGGCCTGGACTTGCAGCAGTCCTCGGAAAAGCGCCGCGCCGAGGCCTACGAGCGCTTATTGATGGACGTGATCAAAGGACGGCTCACCCACTTCATGCGGCGTGACGAATTGGAAGCCGCATGGTCTTGGGTGGACCCCATCTTGGCCGGCTGGGCCGAGCTGGACGACAAACCCCGGCCGTATTTGGCGGGCAGTTGGGGGCCTGCCGCCTCGTCGGCGCTGATGGCCCGCGATGAACTGTCGTGGTTCGAGGAAAGCTGAATGTCCAACACCCCCAGCTTGACCATCCAACGGGAAAGCGCGGCCCGCTTTGCACCTCGTTTGGCGCAAGACATCGCCCAGCGGTTGCAAGCGGCCATCGAGGCACGCGGCCAAGCGCTGTTGTGTGTCTCGGGGGGTCGCTCGCCCGTGGCCTTGTTCAAGGCGCTGCGCTGTCTGCCCCTGGCTTGGGACAAGGTCACCATCGGTCTGGTGGACGAACGTTGCGTCGCCACTGACCATCCCGACAGCAATGCGCAGTTGGTGCGACAGCATTTGTTGCAAGACCTGGCCGCCCAGGCGAGCTTGGTGCCCTTGATCGCCGATGCGCATGTGACGCCGCTCTTGGCAGCACGCCAAGCGAGCATCACCATGCGGGCACTGGGCAGCGCCGATGTGTTGGTGCTGGGCATGGGCAGCGATGGCCACACCGCGTCTTTGTTTCCCAATGCCATCAACCTGCCCTTGGCGCTGGACCCGACCCAGTCACCCGCTTGTGTGGCGATTGAATTGGCGCACCCCCCCGCCAACGCGCCTTATGCGCGGGTGTCGCAAAACCTCAGCATGCTGCTGACAGCGCGGCAGATCGTGCTGCCGGTCACGGGCGCGGACAAACTGCCGGTGCTCGAGCGCGCCATGCAGGCGCCCACGCTGGCACTGCCCGTCTCGCATGTGCTGCACCAAAGCCGCGCCGCGGTGGCGGTGTGGCTGGACAACGCAGAGGATTGACCCCATGAACCCCACTTTGGCCGCGGTCACCGCCCGCATCGAACAACGCAGCAGCAGCACCCGCGCCGCTTACTTGGCGCACCTGGCCCAAGCGCACAAACCGGGCCCTTACCGCGAAGGCTTGGGTTGCGCCAATGCCGCCCATGCGTACGCTGCCATGCCAGCCAACGACAAACTGTCGCTGCGCCAAGAACGCCAGCCGCATCTGGGCATCGTCACCGCCTACAACGACATGCTGTCAGCGCACCAGCCTTATGCGCGCTACCCTGAGCTGATTCGAGACGCTGCCCGCGCCGCCGGTGCCACCGCGCAAGTGGCCTCTGGCGTGCCCGCCATGTGCGATGGCGTGACCCAGGGTGAGGACGGCATGGAGCTGTCGCTGTTTTCCCGCGAGGTGATCGCCATGGCCACGGCGGTGGGCCTGTCGCACAACGTGTTTGACGCGGCCTTGCTGCTGGGCGTGTGCGACAAGATCGTGCCTGGCCTCTTCATGGGCGCTTTGCAGTTTGGCCATGTGCCCGCCGTGTTCTTGCCCGCAGGCCCCATGACCAGCGGCCTATCGAACGACGAGAAGTCCAAGGTGCGCCAGCAATACGCACAAGGCCTGGTCAGCCGAGAGGTCTTGCTTGAAGCCGAGCAAGCCGCCTACCACGGGGCGGGCACCTGCACCTTTTATGGCACGGCCAACTCCAACCAAATGCTGATGGAAATCATGGGCCTGCAGTTGCCGGGTTCGAGCTTTGTCAACCCGAACACCCCGCTGCGCGAAGCCCTCAGCCAAGCGGGTGTGCAGCGTGCTGTGGTCTTGTCGCACGGCACGGTTGGCATGGGCCATCAGGTGGATGCCCGCGTGGTGGTGAATGGCATCGTCGGCTTGCTGGCCACGGGGGGCTCGACCAACCACACCTTGCACTTGGTGGCCATGGCCCGTGCGGCGGGCATCCTGATCAATTGGGACGATTTCTCCGAACTCTCAAACGTGGTGCCGCTGTTGGCACGGGTTTATCCCAATGGCTCGGCCGATGTGAACCATTTCCATGCCGCGGGCGGCATGGGTTTTCTCATCGCCCAGCTGATGCAGCTGGGTTTGCTGCACGACGATGTGCACACCATCATGGGCCAGGGCTTGCAGCACTACACCCAAGAACCCTGGCTGGACCAAGGCGTGTTGGCCTGGCGGCCTGTGCCCAGCGCATCTGCGGACGCGTCTGTGCTGCGTCCATTCGACCAGCCCTTCAGCCCGGACGGCGGCCTGCGACTGCTGCAAGGCAATCTGGGACGTGCGGTGGTGAAAGTGTCTGCGGTGAAGCCCGAACACCGTGTGGTGCGTGCGCCTGCGGTGGTGGTCGACAGCCAGCAGGCTTTGCAACAGCTGTTCAAAGACGGCCAATTGCACAATGACTTTGTCGCCGTGGTGCGCTGCCAAGGCCCACAGGCCAATGGCATGCCCGAGTTGCACAAACTCACGCCCATGTTGGGTGTCTTGCAAGACCAGGGCTTTCAAGTGGCCCTGGTCACCGATGGCCGCATGTCGGGCGCATCGGGCAAGGTGCCTGCCGCCATCCATGTGTCGCCCGAAGCGGTGAACGGCGGCGTCATTGGCTTGGTGCACAACGGCGACATGGTCACGCTCGACTGCAACACCCAAACACTCAGCCTTGAATTGAGCGAGGCTGAGTTGGCCGCCCGCCCTGCCATGGCACGCCCCTTGGACACCGCCTGGGGCAGTGGTCGCGGTCTGTTTGCGCTGTTTCGCCAACACGCGGCCTTGGCCGAAGAAGGCGCATCCCCTCTGTTGTCCCAAATGCCTGATTGAGAAAACCCACATGAACCACCCCACCTTTCAACGCCCTGCTTTCAAGTCCCGGGTGGTCCCTGTCATCGTCATCAGCCATGTGGACCAAGCCGTGCCCATGGCCCATGCCTTGTTGGCCGGGGGCATTGATGTGATGGAAATCACGCTGCGCCACAGCGCCGGCTTGGCCGCCATCGAGGCCGTGGCCAAGGCCGTGCCGCAGATGATGGTGGGCGCTGGCACCGTGACCCGGGCCCACGAGGTGCAGCAGGTGAAAGACGCTGGCGCTCGGTTTGCTCTGTCGCCCGGCCTGAGCGAGGCCCTGGTGCAAGCCGCCATGGACTGTCAGCTGCCTTTCGTGCCAGGCGTCATGACGCCATCTGAAGTGATGCAAGCACGCGACCACGGCTTTGGCCTGATGAAGCTCTTTCCCGCCGCGCAAGCCGGCGGCATCGGCCTGTTGAAAGCCTTGAGCGGCCCTTTGGGCGATGTGCAGTTTTGCCCCACGGGCGGCGTGACGCCCGAGAACATGGCGGACTATTTGCAGCTCGCCAATGTCGCCATGGTCGGTGGCTCTTGGTTGACCCCGGCAGACGCCGTGGCGCAAGGCGACTGGGCCCGCATCACCGGTTTGGCTCAGCACGCTTTGACGCTGGTGCCCGCGGTTTGACGCCTTTCTCAGTTCACAATCTGCCCACATGAGCCACTTCATTCGCCCCGAACAACGCCCCGCTTGGCAAGCCCTGCAAGCCTTGGCCGATGCCTCAGCGCCGCATTTGCGCGAGCTGCTGCCCGACGCGCCGCGCCATGCCGCCTTGCAGTTTGAAGCGGCAGGCATTCAAGCCGACGCCTCTCGCCAACGCGTCACGCCGCAAATCATGCAAGCTTTGCTGCAACTCGCCGATGAAGCCCAGGTGATGCGCCAAGCCCAGGCCATGTTCCATGGCGAGGCGATCAACACCACCGAGCAACGGCCCGTGTTGCATGTGGCCTTGCGTGGCGGTGGCTTGGACGCAACACCAACTGCAGCGTCACCACCCTGGGGGGCCGCCATCGCCGCCGAGGTGCAACGCGAACTCGCCCGCTTCACCGACTTCGCCGAACAACTGCGCGCGGGCGGTGTGAGCGGCTTCACAGGCGAGGCCATCACCGATGTGGTGAACCTGGGCATAGGCGGCTCGGACCTCGGCCCGCGCATGGCCAGTGAAGCATTGGGGCAGTTGTCCGACACCTTGAAACCGCCACCCTTCAGGGTGCACTATGTGTCCAATGTCGACCCTTGGAGCTTGGCCACCACCTTGGCCCCGCTGCAAGCCAGTCGCACCTTGTTCATCGTGCAAAGCAAGAGTTTCACCACGCAAGAAACCATGACCTTGGCCGCTTCTGCCAAGCGTTGGTTGCAAGATGCGGGCTGCAGCGAAGCGCTGCTCTCACAACAACTGGTGGCTGTCACGGCCCAACCCGCTTTGGCCCAAGCATCGGGCTACAAGCCCGGGCATTGCTTTTTGTTGTGGGACTGGGTGGGGGGTCGTTACTCGGTCTGGTCGGCCATTGGCTTGCCACTGGCGGTGCTCATTGGTCGCGAGGCCTTCTTGCAGATGCTCGCCGGCGGCCGGGCCATGGACCAGCATTTCTTGAACACGCCGCCTGCGCGAAATCTGCCGCTGCTCATGGCGCTGTGGGGCATTTGGAACCGCAACTTTTTGGGTGCCAGCACCCACCATGTCGCGCCCTATGCCTCGGCGCTGGGCCGATTGGTGCCATTCCTGCAGCAAATGGACATGGAGTCGAATGGCAAGCGGGTGCATGCAGATGGCAGCATGGCCAGCGTGGGCACCTCGCCAGTGCTGTGGGGTGGCTTGGGCATCGATGGTCAACATGCTTATTTCCAATTGATTCACCAAGGCCAGCACCTGGTGCCGGTGGACTTCATCGGGGTGCGCCAAGCGCATGCTGGACTGCCACTCGCCGCCGAACACCAACGCGTGGTGCTGCTCAATTTGCAAGCGCAAGCCCAGGCCCTGGCCATGGGGCGCAGCGTGACCGACACCGCGCAGATGCTGCGTGAATCGGGCTTGAGCGAGGCTCAGGCCCAAGCCATGGCACCGCACCGCAGCTTTGCGGGCAATGTGCCCAGCACCCTGCTGTGGCTGGACCAACTCACACCGCACAGCTTGGGCGCGCTCCTGGCGCTTTACGAGCACAAGGTGTTTTGCCAAGCTGCCATTTGGGGCATCAACGCGTTTGACCAATGGGGTGTGGAGCTGGGCAAGACCATGGCCAGGACGTTGGAGTCATTGCGAGGAGCGTAGCGACCAAGCATGCGCCCATCATTGCGAGAGGCTTCAGCCCCTAAGCCATCTGCGCTCTGCCCCAGCGTCCTCGTGCAACGCTCACCGCAGCCAAGCTGCGACGTTCGCTACTTGCCCGAGGCCCCTGTGTCAGATCAGCGATGTTGATGGGTTACCGCGAACCCGCAAGGCATGAATTGCTTCGGGGCTGAAGCCCCTCGCAATGACGAAAAGGCGCAACGTCCGTCGGCTGCCCACCAAACCTCGCCACAGCCCGACACAGTGGGATCGCACGCGTAGCAAACGTCGCAGCTTGGCTGCGGTGAGCGGCGGGCGAACCTGCTGGGGCGGGCGGTGCGGGGGACTGCTTCGGCCTGCGTCCTCGCAATGACGGGGAGCTTGCTTCGTCGCTATGACTTCTCTGCAAGGTGCCGCTTGGCGAGCTCCACATACCAATCCAGGCACGCCGGGTTGGCCATGGCGTCTTTGTTCAACACCTTCTCCAAAGGTTGACCGAGCATCAGCTTCTTGATGGGCAACTCCTGTTTCTTGCCCGACAAGGTGCGCGGAATTTCAGCCACTTGGTAAATGTCATCGGGCAAAAAGCGCGGGCTCAAAGCCGTGCGAATGGCCGCGTTCAAGCGCTCGCGCAAAGCCTGGTCCAACGTCAAGCCTTCGCGCAGCACCACAAACAAGGGCATGTAACTGTCTTTGCCTAAGTACTCCAAGTCCACCACCATGCTGTCGAGCACCTCGGGCAGCGCTTCCACCGCGCTGTACAACTCGCTGGTGCCCATGCGCAAACCATGGCGGTTGATGGTGGCGTCGCTGCGGCCATAAATGATGGCGCGGCCCTCGGGCGTGATCTTGAGCCAGTCGCCATGCCGCCACACCGCACCCGCGTCTGCACCCAGGTCGCCGCCGCCAGGTTGACGGCCGACACCGGCGGGATAGGTGTCGAAATAACTGCCCAAGTAGCGTTGGTTGTCTTGGTCGCCCCAAAAGAACGGCGGCATGCACGGCAGGGGTTGGGTCACCACCAATTCGCCCACCTCGTCAATCACCGGCTGGCCTTGTTCGTTGAACGCGTGCACCGACACACCCAACATGCGGCATTGCATTTCGCCAGGCACCATGGGCAGCTCACGGTGGCCGCCCACATAAGCACCCGCGTCGGTGCCGCCTGAAATATTGCACCACCAAATCTCGGGGCGCTCCACACCCGCCGCCTGGTACACCGCCTTGAATTGCGCCGTGCCCCATTGCTGCACCTCGGCGCTGAGCGGTGAGCCCGTGGCGCCCAAGGCACGGATGGTGTGCAAGCCTGTGATGCGGCTCAAGTCCAAGCCCGCTTTCATGCAGTTGGCAAAAAACGCAGCGCCGCCGCCAAAAAACGTCACACCCTCTTTGGCGGCGTAGCGCCACAGCACGCCCCAGTCGGGGCGGTCTTTGGAGCCGCCGGGGTTGCCGTCGTAAATCACGCAGGTGGTGCCGCTGAGCAAGCCGCTGAGTTGCGCGTTCCACATCACCCAACCGGTGGAGCTGTACCAAATGAAGCGCTCGCCCCAGGAATTGGGCTCGTAGCTGCAAGCCACGTCGTAGTGCAGGTTTTTGTGTGCCATGCCATTGACCAAGGTGCCGCCGTGGTCGTGCACCAAGGGTTTGGGCAGGCCGGTGGTGCCGCTGGAATAGACAATCCACAAGGGGTGGTTGAAGGCCATCCACAGGGGTTCAAAGGCACTGGTGGCGGCATCCTGGCGCGCCACCACCTCAGCCCAATCGGTGGTCTGAGCCAAGGGCGTCAAGCCGCCCAGGTTTTGATAAATCACCACATGCTGCACACTGGGCAAAGCGGCACGCAGCTCGCTCACCACGCCCAGGCGCTCCAGGTCTTTTCCGCCGTAGGTGACGCCGTCCACGCCAATCAGCACCTTGGGCGTGATTTGCTTGAACCGGTCCACCACCGCATTGGTGCCCATGTCGGGCGCGCACACGCTCCAAATGCCGCCGATGCTGGTGACCGCCAAAAACGCCACCATGGTCTCGGGAATATTGGGCATATAAGCCGCAACCCGGTCGCCAGGCGCAACGCCCTGCGCTTGCAAATGCAGGGCCAATGCGGCCACTTGGCGCTTGAGCTCTGGCCAAGAGAGTTCGCGGCGCTGGCCACGTTCGTTGTTGCTGATGATGGCGGGCATGCCCGCCGCGTGCGCGGCGTCCACATGGCGCAGCACCTGCTGGGCATAGTTCACCTGCGCACCGACAAACCAACGCGCACCCGGCATGACATTGCGCTCGAGCACCAGGCTGTGCGGCGTGGGCGACTGCAAGTCCAGGTAGTCCCAAATGGATTGCCAAAAGTCTTCCAGGTGGGTGGTGGACCATTGCCACATGGCGGGATAGTCGTCGAAATGCAGTTGACGATGCTCAGCCAGCCATTGCTGGTAGAGGCGCATTTGCGGCACAAAGGGCGGCGAGATGTGGGTGTCGTTCATGGGAGAAGAGGTTATCAGCCCCCAGGTGCCAGTCGCATGGGCATTGCCCCTAAGATGCACCCCTCTGTTTGAAAGAAGCTTTCCCCATGGCCGCCATTTGGACCAAACCCATCAGCATTGAACTGCTCACCCAAAGCCACTACAACACCGCCTGTGAAAGCCTGGGCATGGAATTTTTGGAGGTGGGCCCGGATTTCATCCGTGGCCGCCTGCCCGTGGACCGGCGGACCCGACAGCCTTACGGTGTGATCCATGGCGGCGCCAGCGTGGTGTTGGCCGAAACCCTGGGTTCTTGCGGCGCGTTTTACTCTTGCCCGGTGGATCACCGCGCCGTGGGTTTGGACATCAATGCCAACCACATCCGAGGCGTGGCCGAGGGCTGGGTGACAGGCATCAGCAAACCCATCCACATCGGGCGCAGCACCCAGGTGTGGGGCATCGACATGTTCGACGATCAGGGGCGTTTGAGTTGCGTGTCCCGCATCACCATGTCGGTGTTGGGCCCACGTTGATGCCTCAGGCGACCGCCTTGCACAAAAGAGCGTTTCTCACCTCGACGCTTTTGAACGCCGCGTTATGGGCCTTGACCGCTTTGCCATTGCCCGTTTGGGCCCGCCCGGCGCCCAAGGTGTTGAGCGCCTTGGCCCCTGGTTTGCAAGCGCGCGGCGAGTTTCACTACACCTACTTCTCGTTCGAGGTGTATGACATCAGCTTGTGGACCGCGGCGGATTTCAAGCCCGAGGCGCTGGCGCAGCAGGTGATGGCGCTGGAGTTGCGGTATTTGCGCCACTTCGCCGCCCAAGACATCGCCCGGCGCTCGATCAAAGAAATGCGACGCTCGGCCAACATCAGCGCGGAGCAAGAACAACAATGGCTGGCCGAGATGCAACGGGTGTTTCCCAATATCCGCCAAGGCGACAGGCTGCTGGGGCTTTATCGGCCAGGGCAAGCGGCGGTGTTTTGGCACAACGAGCAGCCGCGTGGTGAGCTGGCCGATGCGGCTTTTGCGCCTTTGTTTTTTGGCATTTGGCTCTCGCCCAACACCTCGGAGCCAGCCATGCGCCAGGCCTTGCTGCAAGGCTCAGCCCGCTGAAGAGCTGGGGCTCAGCCCTGGCCGCCGGACAGGCGTGCGCTTTTCCAGTAAACGTCGTCTCCAGCATCCATGCGATTCAGGACGCGAGCAAGTACAAACATCAAGTCGGACAAGCGGTTGAGGTACTGACGCGGCGTGTCGTTCAAAGCCTCCTCGGCCCCCAACGCGACCACGGCTCGTTCGGCGCGTCGGGCGACGGTGCGGCAGACATGCGCCAAGGATGCCGCACGGCTGCCCGCCGGCAAGATGAACTCTTGCAACTTGGGCAAGGCCTCGTTGTGTTGCGCCAGCGCTTGGTCCAGTGCCAACACGGCTTCGGTCTTGAGCAACTCAAAACCTGGGATGCTCAACTCGCCACCCAAATTGAACAACTGGTGCTGCACTTCCACCAGCAGTTCGCGCACCTCGGCGGGCAGGCTTTCACACAACAAGACGCCGATGTGGGAATTGAGTTCGTCCGCTTCGCCCATGGCGTGCACCCGCAAGCTGTTTTTGCTGACCCGACGGTTGTCGCCCAAGCCGGTGGTGCCGTCGTCGCCGGTGCGGGTGGCGATTTGTGTGAGTCGGTTGCCCATGTGTGTCTTCCTTCAGATGCAGGCATTGTCTCAGGCCATTCGTCCTTGACCTTGGCGGCTCCGATTGCCCTCAAATCACCCCTAAAAACACGGCCAACGCCCTGTCCACGGCCTGCATTTCCTCTCGCTTGAGTCGACCGATGGGCGCGCCCAGGCGATGGCTGCTCAACGTTTGGGCCTTGTCCACCATGATTTGGGAGGCCTTGATCAAGCCGTTGCTGGCCTGCGCTTGAACCGAAATTCGAAACAAGGGCGTGTCGCGGCACTCACTGGTGATGGGCAGCACCGTTGTGGAAGGATGGTCGGCAAACAAATCCGACTGGATGACCAAGGCCGGCCTGGGCTTGCCAAAGTCGCCTTGAAGGGCCACTGTGACGACATCACCGCGCTTCACACCCAGCCTTTGGTTTGTGCGGCCGCGGTTTCTGCCCAAACAATCTCTTGCGCTTCAGCAGGATCTTGCAGCAACATGGCCGACTGGCGCTGACATTCTTTGGCAAACGCCGCACTTCGGGTATCTGGCACCCACAGCTGAACCGGACGTAGACCTTCAGCACGCAAAGCATCGCGGTGCTTTTGAACCCTGGAAGCGCTGGACGTGTTCATGAGTACCCCCTTTTTGTTACATGAAACATACTAGCCCTGAATGCCTCTCCACACAAGCCTTGGTGCGCCCATCACACGCTGCAAGCAAACTGAATTTGTATGCGGTTTTCATGCAGCAAGCCCTCCAACCACTGTCCTTGCGCGGAGCCTGGGGCGTTGTGTAGCGCTCTTCTACCTCTTTTCACACCATGAACAAACTCCTTTTCTGCCTGTCCCTGCTTTTCATCTCTCCTGGGTCCTGGGCCCAAACCACGCCAGCCAGCACCCAACTCGACGCCCAGGCCAGCCAAAGCGTGGACAACGACGAACTTTGGGTCAGCCTCATCGTCAGCCGTGACGGACCCAACACCACAGACATCACCCAAGCGGTGCTGACCCAGTTGCAAGCCGCCACCGCCCATGCCCGCAAACTCGACGGCGTGCAATTGCAAGTGGGCCAGGTGAACACCTCGCCCATTTGGGACAACAAAGGCAAAACACCCAATTGGAGCGCCCAGGCCGAATTGGTCCTGGTGTCCAAGAACACCGCCGCTCTGGCCCAACTGAGCTCGGAGCTCACCCGTTGGATGCGGATCAACAGCCTGCAATTTCGCCTCTCCAACGAGAAACGCCTGCTCACCGAAAAAGCGCTGATCCACGACATGGCGGTCAACTTTCGGGACAAAGCCAGCAGCATCACCCAAGCCTTTGGTTTTGGCGGCTACAGCATCAAGTCCTTGAACTTTTCGCCGGCACCCGAGCGTGGTGTTGTCGCGCCCATGCTGATGATGTCGCGCAGCGCGGTGGCCGACGCCCCTGCTGTCAGCATCCCCAACGAAGGCGGCAAAACCACGGTGAGTGTGGCCATGCAAGCCACCATCGAACTGCGCCCTTGAGCCGCCGCGCCTGGGCGACAAGGGCGCTCGTTGGCCAGTGGTTTCTTCCTAGAATGCGTTCACAGTCTTGGAGAACACCATGAACGCACCCAGCACCACCCAGCACCTGATGCCCGCCGTCCATCAACGCGAGGTGCCACAAGCGCTGCTGGACGCATTGCAGGCCCAGTTCGGGCCTCGTTGCTCCACCGCCTTGGTGGTGCGTGAGCAGCATGGCCGTGACGAGTCGGCTTACACCACCGTGCCGCCACCAGCGGCGGTCATCTTTGCCGAGTCCACCGACGATGTGGCCCAGGCAGTGGCGCTGGCGGCAGCCTACCAAGTGCCGGTCATCCCCTTTGGCGTGGGCTCCTCCTTGGAAGGCCATTTGCTGGCGGTGCAAGGCGGCATCAGCATCGACTTGGGGCGCATGAACAAAGTGCTGTCCATCAACGCCGAAGACCTGACGGTCACGGTGCAAGCGGGCGTGACCCGCAAACAACTCAATGAAGAAATCAAAAGCACGGGCTTGTTTTTCCCGATTGACCCAGGCGCCGACGCCACCATTGGCGGCATGAGCGCCACCCGCGCCAGCGGCACGAATGCGGTGCGCTACGGCACCATGCGCGAAAACGTCTTAGGCCTGGAAGTGGTCACCGCCAGCGGTGAAGTGATTCGCACGGGAACTCGTGCGCGCAAGTCGTCAGCCGGCTACGACCTCACCCGATTGATGGTGGGCAGCGAAGGCACCTTGGGCGTCATCACCGAAATCACGGTCAAGCTCTACCCCTTGCCCGAGGCGGTGTCGGCGGCCACCTGCTCGTTTCCCAGCATTGAAGCGGCGGTGCGCACCACGATTCAAATCATCCAAATGGGCATCCCCATCGCGCGGGTGGAGTTGATCGACAAAAACGCGGTGCGCATGGTCAACGCCCACTCCAAGCTCAGCCTGCCCGAACAACCTATGTTGTTGATGGAGTTCCACGGTTCACCCGCCAGCGTGAAAGAGCAAGCCGAAACCGTGCAAGAGATTGCCTCTGAGTTTGAAGGCCACGCCTTTGAATGGGCCACCACCCCCGAGGAGCGCACCCGCTTGTGGACCGCGCGTCACAACACCTACTTTGCCGGCATCCAAAGCCGCCCAGGTTGCCGCGCCATCAGCACCGACACCTGCGTGCCCATTTCACGCTTGGCCGATTGCTTGCTGGACTCAGTGGCCGAGGTGGACGCGTCTGGCATTCCGTATTTCTTGGTCGGCCATGTGGGCGACGGCAACTTCCACTTTGGTTATTTGATCGACCCCAACAGCGCCGACGAACGCGCCACCGCCGAGGACCTGAACAACAAGCTGGTGGCCCGCGCCCTGTCCTTAGAGGGCACCTGCACCGGTGAGCACGGCATTGGTTTGCACAAAATGGACTTCTTGGTGACTGAAGCGGGTGTGGGTGCGGTGGCCATGATGCGCACCATCAAACATGCGCTGGACCCGCACAACATCATGAACCCTGGCAAGATTTTCAGCCTGTGACGCTCACGGTGTGCAGCTCATGACGCACCGGCGGTGGCGTTTGCACTGACCAAGGTCTCCACGTGTTGACACAGCTGGTCTTGGTCGAAAGGCTTGAGTAAAACGGCGTTGACGCCTGCGGCTTGAAAGCGCAGCAGGTCCTGCGGATTGACATTGGCGGTCAAGCCCAACACCGGCGTTT
>CANGHG010000032.1 GCA_947453645.1 Comamonadaceae bacterium | reverse complement strand
GTGGTGCAAGGCGCGTTGGTGGGCGTCATCGGCACCTTGTCGGGTTTGGTCCTCGGCCTCTTGGTGGCGTTCAACATTGGCAGCATCGTGCCGGCCATCGAAAAAGCTTTGGGCGCGAGCTTTTTGCCCAAGGACATTTACCTCATCAGTCGCATGCCCAGCGACCCGCAGTGGGCCGACATCGGGCCAGTGGTCATCATCGCTTTGGTGCTGGCCTTGGTGGCCACGCTCTACCCCAGCTGGCGAGCCAGTCGCATCGATCCCGCAGAGGCTTTGCGCCATGAGTAAGCCTGTGCACCAACCCGTGTTGATGGCCCAAGGTTTGGGCAGGCGTTTTCATGAAGGTGCGATTGACGTGACCGTGTTGCACGACGTCGATTTGCAAGTGCAGGCGGGAGAAACTTTGGCGGTGGTCGGCACCTCGGGTTCGGGAAAAAGCACCTTGTTGCATTTGTTGGGCGGTCTGGACACCCCCACTGCGGGCCATGTGCAGTTGCTGGGCCAGCCCTTGGCGGGTTTGGACGCCACGGCCTTGGGCCGCATGCGCAATCAGCACCTGGGCTTCATCTACCAGTTTCACCATTTGCTGCCCGAGTTCAGCGCCTTGGACAACGTGGCCATGCCCTTGTGGATACGCCGCATGCCGCGCGAACAAGCCGCAGCCCAAGCGCAGGCCATGTTGAGCGCGGTGGGCTTGGCCGAGCGGCTGCAACACACGCCCAGCGAGTTGTCCGGCGGCGAGCGCCAGCGGGTGGCGATTGCCCGTGCGCTGGTGACCCAACCCGCTTGCGTGTTGGCCGATGAACCCACCGGCAACCTGGACCGCGCCACCGCTGATAGCGTGTTTGCGCTGATGCTGCAACTGGCCAAGCAGCAGGGCACCGCCTTTGTGGTGGTCACCCATGACGAACACCTCGCATCGCAATGCGACAAACAACTGCGCTTGGTGGCCGGGCGCTTGGTTTAAGCCCGTTATGGCGAGGCCGCCGCCACTTGCACGATCAATTGCTTGCCGCAAGCTTGTACATATTTGCGCAATGTGGCCACTGAAGGTGAGTGCTTGCCCGTGGCCAGGGCCCTTTCCAGTCTGGCAATGGCAGGTGCTTGCGTACCCATGCGCTGAGCCAGTTCGGCTTGTGTCAGCCCCGCTTCCATGCGAGCTTTGAGCAAAGCGTCCAGCAGTTCGCCTTCCTCGCGTTCGATGCGCACCACCTCGGCTTGCACGCCAGGGCGCTTCATCAGCGTGGCGACGAGTTGATCATGGGTTTTCATGCTTCACTTCCTTCATTCTCAATTGAGCCAAAGCCAGTTCCTTGGGCGGTGTCCGCATGCTTTTTTTCACAAAGCCATGCAACATCACAATTCGGCGACCCAAGAGCGTGCAGTACAACACTCTTGCAATGCCCTCAGCACCTTTGAGTCGCAGTCCAAGGATGTCTTGTTGCACTTGTTCATTGAAATATTGGATGACATGTTCCATGTAAATATTAACAAATATGTTAATGAGTTGGACTTGGCATTTCAGTGTGGTTCAGAAAACTGCTGATGTGGTGTGCGTCATGCACCATCAGAAACGCCGCCAGTGCCCCTTTATCCGCTTGCCATGACAATCCCCCCCCATGACCTGGATCGACAGCCACTGCCATTTGGACGCCCCAGAATTCGCGCCAGACCGCGACGCCGTGCGCCAAGCAGCGCGGGACTTGGGCGTCCACAGTTGCGTCATTCCCGCGGTGGAAGTTGCCAATTTCGAGGCGGTGCGCCTGCTCGCCCACCAGCACCAAGATGTTTACGCGCTGGGCATCCACCCGATGTACACGCCGCAAGCCCAGGACGCCGACCTGCACACCTTGGACCAGGCTTTGCATACCCACCGCCAAGACCCGCGCCTCGTGGCCGTGGGTGAAATCGGTCTGGATGGTTTTGTGCCAGGTTTGGACACGGCGCGGCAGCAACTCTTTTACAAAGCGCAGCTGAAGCTGGCGCGGCAACACGACTTGCCCGTCATCTTGCATGTGCGGCGCAGTGCCGATTTGCTGCTCAAGGGCTTGCGTCAAACGCCCGTGAAAGGCGGCATCGCCCACGCCTTCAATGGCAGCTTGCAGCAGGCCCAGCAGTTTGTCGCCATGGGCTTCAAGCTGGGCTTTGGCGGCGCGCTCACCTTCGAACGAGCTCAGCAACTGCGGGTGCTTGCCAAGTCTTTGCCCCTGTCAGCTTTGGTGCTGGAGACCGATGCGCCCGACATCCCGCCGCACTGGCTGTACGTCACCGCCGAGCAGCGTGCCAGCGGTGTGCCGCAGGGCCGCAACACGCCAGCCCAGATTCCGCGCATCGCGCAGGTGCTGGCCGATTTGCGCGGCATCAGTTTGGAAGAAGTGCAGCAGGTGACCAGTGCCAATGTTTTCGCTGCACTTAAAACGGAAAAGCCACGCTAGCGCCACCCGCCATGGGGACGCATTTTGCTGCTCTTTCGCTCACAAAATGGTCCCCATGCCGTGCGGCTCAGAGGTGATGTTTTGGCGCAAGTTTCAAGAAATTGGGTCTAGTGATTCAAGCCACTTCAACTTGACCGACGTGCTGGGTCAAGCGAGTAGCGAACGTCGCAGCTTGGCTGCGGTGAGCGGCGATTGAGCCCGGCATGGCGGTCAATTCGAGATTGCTTCGTCGCTGCGCTCCTCGCAATGACGGAAGATTGCTTCGGCCTGCGGCCTCGCAATGACGATGACGCTGACGAGCAGCGACAATCTCCGCATGGCCAGCAAACAAACCCTTCCACAAGTCAACATGTCCGAGCACGGCAAGGTGCGCTACTTGCATCTGGGGACCGAGTGGGTGCAGGGGTCGATGGAGATCACCAAGCCCGACGACATTCATCTCGACTATGTGCAGCGCATGCAGGCTTGGTTGCTGTTTGTGCAAACCAGCGAGGTGCCCGAGTTGCACGCCATGCAACTGGGCCTGGGGGCTGCCGCACTCACCAAAAACTGCCGCAAGGTGCTGGGCATGCGCACCACCGCCATTGAGCTCAATCCTCAAGTGGTGGCGGCTTGTCGCACCTGGTTCAAGCTGCCCGCCGATGACGATCTGCTATCGGTGGTGTTGGGCGACGCCGCCGAGGTGGCCGCCCATGCACATTGGCGCGGCCAAATTGACGCCTTGCAGGTGGATTTGTACGACCACGAGGCGGCTGCCCCGGTGCTGGACGACGCCGAGTTCTACGCCAACTGCCGCCAACTGCTGACCGCCCGTGGCTGCATGACGGTCAATTTGTTTGGCCGCTCGTCCAGTTTCGAGCGTTCTCTGGGCCACATGGCGCAGGCCTTTGGCGAAGACGCTTTTTGGGCCTTCAAGCCCACCAAAGAGGGCAACACCGTGGTGCTGGCCCAGCGCACGCCCGCTCGCCCAGATCGAGAGCTGCTGCAAGCCCGCGCCGAAGCCATTGAAACCCTGTGGGGCCTGCCCGCCACCCTCTGGCTCAAGGTGCTCAAACCGGTCGTGGCATAGGTCACAATCGCCTCACTTTTGTTTTTGGAGCGCCACCGTGTCAATCAAGAGCCAAAAAGACTTTGTCTCCGGTTTGATGTTCACCACCACAGGTGCGGCTTTCGCCTGGAATTCAGCCACCGCTTACACCATCGGCTCTGCCAGCCAAATGGGGCCGGGCTATTTCCCATTGGTGCTGGGCTTGGTCCTGGTGCTGTTGGGCGGCTTCATCATGTTTTTTTCCTTGGTGGTGGAAACCCCTGATGGCGGGGTGATTGGCGACATTGCTTGGCGGCCGTTGGTCTGCATCTTGGGGGCCAATTTGTTGTTCGGCGCTTTGCTGGGCGGTGTGCCAAGCATCGGCTTTCCTTCCTTCGGTTTGATCGTGGCCATCTTTGCGCTCACCGGCGTGGCCTTGTTGGCTGACGCTGCCAGTTTCAACTTGCGCCGCATGCTGGTGCTCTCCAGCATCTTGGCGGCAGGCAGTTACTTGGTGTTCATCTCACTCTTGAATTTGCAAATGCCGGTCTGGCCCGCGTTTGTCAACGCCTTCTGATCGGAGACCCGCATGGATTTGCTTGCCAATCTCGCCACCGGGTTTGCAGTGGCTGGAACCCCGATCAACCTGCTGTATGCCTTCATCGGCTGTTTGCTGGGCACGCTGATTGGCGTCTTGCCTGGCATTGGGCCAGTCGCCACCATCGCCATGTTGCTGCCTGCCACTTACGCCTTGCCACCCGAGTCGGCGCTCATCATGTTGGCGGGCATTTATTACGGCGCGCAATATGGCGGCTCGACCACCGCCATCTTGGTCAATTTGCCTGGTGAATCCTCTTCGGTGGTCACCACCTTGGATGGTTATCAAATGGCGCGTCAAGGCCGCGCAGGTCCTGCTTTGGCGGCTGCTGGTTTGGGGTCGTTTTTCGCGGGCTGTGTGGGCACCTTGCTGCTGGCGGGTTTTGCCGCGCCCTTGTCCGACATGGCTTTCGCCTTTGGCCCCGCCGAATATTGCTCGCTGATGGTGGTGGGCTTGGTGGGTGCGGTGGTGTTGGCCTCGGGCTCTTTGCTCAAAGCCATTGCCATGATCATCTTGGGCCTGTTGCTGGGCTTGGTGGGCACCGATGTCAATTCGGGGCTCTCGCGCTTCAGCATGGACATCCCCGAACTCACCGACGGCATTGGTTTTGTGGCGGTGGCCATGGGCTTGTTTGGTTATGCGGAGATCATCACCAACTTGGCCAAGAGCGAAACCGACCGCGAGGTATTCACCGCCAAGGTGCAAGGCCTCATGCCCACAGCCGAGGACTTCCGTCAGATGTGGCCCGCTGTGCTGCGCGGCACCGCACTGGGTTCGGTGCTGGGTGTGTTGCCTGGCGGCGGCGCCGTGTTGGCCTCGTTTGCGGCCTACACCTTGGAGAAAAAAATCAAGCTCAAAGCGGGTGAAGTGCCCTTGGGTGAGGGCAATATCCGCGGCGTGGCCTCGCCCGAATCGGCCAACAACGCAGGCGCGCAAACCTCGTTCATCCCTTTGCTCACCTTGGGCATTCCACCGAACGCGGTGATGGCCCTCATGGTGGGTGCCATGACCATCCACAACATCCAACCCGGCCCCCAGGTGATGACGGTCAACCCCGAGTTGTTCTGGGGCCTCATCGTCTCCATGTGGATAGGCAACCTGATGCTCATCATCTTGAACCTGCCCATGATTGGCGTCTGGATCAAATTGCTCACCGTGCCCTATCACTACATGTTCCCAGCCATCGTGTTGTTTTGCGCGATTGGCGTTTACACCACCAACAATTCCACCTTCGACATTGGCTTGGTGGCGCTGTTTGGTCTGGCGGGTTACATCTTCCTCGAGCTCGGCTGTGAGCCTGCGCCCCTGTTGCTGGGCTTCATCTTGGGCCCCATGATGGAAGAGTATTTGAAACGTGCCTTGAAGCTCGCACGCGGCGACTGGTCGGTGTTCATCTCTCGCCCTTTGTCGGCGGCGCTGTTGGCGGTGGCCGTGATGTTGTTGGCACTGGTCTTGTTGCCAGCCATCAAGTCCAAGCGCGAAGAAGCCTTTGTCGAAGATTGAAAGCCGCCTCATGAAAGAACACGCCCTGCGCCGCGCCTTGCACAACGAGGTGCATGCGCGTCCCCCCGAGCCCATGATGGCGCCCTTGGCCATCAGCCATGTGGTCATGGTCACCGACGCAGCAGCCCGCGCCGCCAGTCGCGCCCATTTGTTGCAACTGCTGCGCGACCACCATCTGCCCGTGCCTGATGACCATGCCAATCATTTGCGGGTGGACGGCGGCGCTTGGCGTTTGCGTTGGGAATTGCACACCGAGTTCGTCACCTGGACCTTCATGGTGGATGCACAGGCGGGTTTGCCCAACATGGATGAATACGGCTTGGCCCTGAATGCCTTGCCGCAACAGTGGCTCAAAGACTTGCCGGGCGAATGTTTGGCCCGCATCAACCTGTGGGCCAAGCGCACCGACAACCTGCAAGACCGCGAGGAGTTGCACCAGCAGTTCCGCGAAGACAGTTTGGTGGCTTGCCAACTGGCTGAAGGCGAAGCCACGCTGCACACCGATTTTCAAATTGGCCCCGATGGTTGCTCGCGCATGTTGTTGCGCGTGGGTCAGTTGTCGCTGCGTCGCCTGGGCCGTTTGGTGCAGCGCTTGCTGGAAATTGAAACCTACCGCATGGTGGCTTTGTTGGGCTTGCCAATTGCCCGCGCTGCCGCTGCCGATTTGGCCTTGGCCGAGCAAGAGTTGGCCGATTTGGCGCTGGCCATCCGCAGCGCCCACCACGACGAGGAAGCCCAATTGCTGGACCGCCTCACCCGTTTGGCTGGGCAGGTGGAAAGCCTGTATGCCTCGCAGCATTCGCGGTTTTCTGCCAGCCGCGCTTACTTTGAGTTGGTGGACAGGCGCATTCAAGACATTCGTGAAACCCGCATCCCCGGCTTTCAATCGATTGGCGAATTCATGGACCGCCGCCTCACGCCCGCGCGCAGCACCTGCGAATGGGTGGCGCGGCGTCAAACCGCTTTGTCCCAACGGGTGTCGCGCATGAGCAGTTTGTTGCGCACCCGCGTGGACTTCCAGCAAGAGCAAAGCAGCCAAGCGCTGTTGACCGCCATGAACCGACGCCAAGGCATGCAACTCAAATTGCAAGCCACGGTGGAGGGCTTGTCTGTCGCGGCCATCACTTACTACATCACCGGCCTCATGCACTACGTGGCCGAAGGCATGCAAGCCAAGGGATGGATTCAAGACCCCACCTTGCTCACCGCCTTGGCCGTGCCGGTCATCGCAGCGGTGGTCTGGTGGTTCACCCGCCGTTTGCACAACAAGGTGTTTCAAGCCTGAATGCGCTTGTCACCCGCATGACAGGGGTCATGCGCTATGCTGAAAATCTTTTCTCACTCACCAGGACGATCATGAACACCACTGCTTTAAAACGACAAATTCAATGGGTCAGCGCTTTGCTGCTGGCCGCTGGCATGACCATGGCCCACGCCGAGGGTGGCAAGTTCACCTTGTCCAGCCCCGATTTGAAGGGCAAGAAATTCGACAACCAGTTCATCTTGAATGGCTTTGGTTGCAAAGGCGGCAATGTGTCGCCCGCGCTGGAATGGAAAAACCTGCCTGCAGGCACCAAGTCCATCAGCTTGCAAATGCACGACCCCGATGCACCCACAGGCGCAGGCTTTTGGCATTGGACGGTTTACAACATGCCCGCCACCACCACTGGTTTGGCCCAAGGCGCAGGCAATGCACCTGAGCGTTTGCCCGCACCTGCCTTTGGCGGCAGCACCGACTTCCAGGACACCGGTGCCACTGGCGTGAACGGCAACTACGGCGGCCCTTGCCCACCCCAAGGTGACAAGCCTCACCGTTATGTGTTCACGGTCTACGCCTTGGCGGTGGACGATGTGCAAGCCGCTGCCGGCATTCCCAAAACAGGCAGTGCATCTTTGCATTCCTTTGTGTTGAACAAGGGCATTGGCAAGGGCTTGCTGGGCAAGGCCAGTTTCACCGCCACTTACGGACGTTGATTGCCAAGCAATCTCACGTCATTGCGAAGGGTGACGCCCTGAAGCAATCTGGTTTGCTGTTGGCAATGGCAGGCGCCATCGCCTTCAGTGGCAAAGCCATCATCGTCAAGCTGTCCTATCTGCATGGCGTGGACGCGGTCACGGTCATCATGTTGCGCATGTTGTTCTCCTTGCCCCTGTTCTTGGCGCTGGCCTGGTGGGCTTCAAACCGCCCCCATGCGCGGGCCAACCCATTGAATCGGCGTGATGTCTTGGCCATCATGGGGTTGGGGTTTTTGGGCTATTACTTGGCCAGTTTTTTAGACTTCCTGGGCTTGCAGTTCATCACCGCCAGCTTGGAGCGGCTCATCATTTATTTGAACCCCACCTTGGTCATGCTGCTCAGCGCCTTGATTTACAAACACCGCTTGCACCGCATGCGGCTGTGGGCCATGGCCATCAGCTATGGCGGCGTGTTGCTGGTGTTTGCCCACGAGGTGAGTTTGGCTGGTGCGGGTGTGGTGAAGGGGTCGGCGCTGGTGTTGGCCAGTGCCATCAGCTACGCCCTGTACCTGATGTTCAGCGGGCAAATGGTCCAGCGCATTGGTGCCATGCGCCTGGTGGGTTTGGCCTCGAGCGTGGCCTGTGTGTTGGCCATCGCGCAGTTTGTGGTGTTGCGTCCCATCAGCAGCATGGCCGTGCCCGAGGAGGTGTTGTATTTGGCCTTGCTCAACGCCACGGCGTGCACCGTGGCGCCGGTCTTGCTCATCATGTTGGCCATCGAGCGCATTGGCGCGTCACTGACCGCGCAAGTCGGCATGATTGGCCCAATGTCGACGGTGAGTTTGGGTGTGTTGGTGTTGGGTGAACCGCTCAACGCCTGGATTGGATTGGGCACCCTGCTGGTGCTCGGTGGTGTTTACATGGCTTCAAAACATGGAGATGGCAATGGACTTAGGCATCAAGGGTAAATGGGCGCTGGTGGGCGGCGCGAGCAAAGGCTTGGGGCTGGGTTGCGCCAAAGCACTGGCCCAAGCGGGTGTGAATTTGGTGATGGTGTCGCGTGGCGCAGAGGCCTTGGCGGCCTCAGCCCAAGCCTTGCGTGCGCATGGCGTGACCGTGCTCACCGTGGCGCAGGACATCACCACGGCAGAGGGTCGTGAGGCCATTTGGACCGTGCCAGGAGGACCTGGGAAAGACTTTGACATCGTGGTTACCAATGCGGGTGGCCCGCCCACGGGTGACTTTCGGGACTGGGGCCGTGACGATTGGATCAAGGCGGTGGACGCCAACATGTTGACGCCCATTGAGCTCATCAAGGCCACGGTGGATGGCATGGCGGCTCGTGGCTTTGGCCGCATTGTCAACATCACCTCCAGCGCGGTGAAAGCGCCCATCGACATCTTGGGTTTGTCCAACGGTGCGCGCAGTGGTCTGACTGGTTTTGTGGCGGGTGCGGCACGCAACAGCGTCATCGCCTCGCGCAACGTGACCATCAACAACCTGCTGCCCGGCGCTTTCGAGACCGACCGTTTGCGCGTGACCTTCGAGGGTTTGGCCAAGAAAACAGGGCAGAGCGTGAACAGCTTGGTACAGACCCGCAAAATGCTGGCCCCTGCGCAGCGCTTTGGTCAGCCCGATGAATTCGGTCAAACCTGTGCCTTCTTGTGCAGCCAGCAAGCGGGCTTCATCACTGGGCAAAACATCTTGATTGACGGCGGGGCGTATCCAGGGACTTTTTGAGTCTGCGGCATTGCGAGCCCATTCGTCATTGCAAGCGGCCTTTAGCCGCGAGGAGCAAAGCGACGTGGCGGGTAGCAATCCCTTTCAGCCCCCCAAACTGGGGGCACATTTTGCTGCTCTTTCGCTCACAAAATGGCCCCCAGTCCGGGTGGCTCAACTGGATGGTTGTGCCAGTGCTCGCCATGACGGACAAGCTTTTGAAGACAGGGGTATTGCAATGTCGGAAAATCGCTTTCCCACAAAGCACAAAGGATTGTTGAAAGCATGAACACCATGGAATGGCCCCCTCACCATGCCGTGGCACATTTGCCCGGTTCTTTGCCCATGGGGGGCGTGGTGCCCATGACACCGGTGCACGCGTTTGCCAGCAGCCCCCCGGCTTTGCAACTGCAGCCGCAACCCGCGCTGCAGCCCCAGCGACACGACCTGGACTTGGGTGGCTTGCTGGGTTTTGTCATCGACCCGGTGGTCACGCCCGAGGAGGCCGACGCCATCGTGCAAGCCTCTGAACACATGGGCTTTCGCGACGAGGCCCCCGGCATCGCCACACCGCCTGGCATGCGCATGAACAAGTCGGTGCATTGGCTGGCCGATGAAGAGCTGATGGGCCCCATGTTCCAGCGCATCGCCCATTTGCTGCCCGCCACGTTGGCTGGCGAACAGCTGTTGCCCGCGTTCAGCCATCGGCTCAACATGTACCGCTATGACGACAACGATGTCTTCAATTTGCACACCGACGGCGCTTGGCCGGGCTACAGCTTGAGCGACGACCGCCAGCACATGCTGGAGTGGGACTCGGGCATTCGCTCAGGCCTGACCATGCTGCTGTATTTGAATGGCCCTGCCGATGGCGTGCAAGGCGGCAACACGCGTTTGTTCAGGCCCGATGGCTCGTGGCTGGACGTATCACCGGTCAAAGGCTCGGCGCTGTTTTTCAGGCACGGCTTTGGGCCCGACTCGGTGCGCCACATCGGTTGCGTGGTGCATGGCGCGGTGTCCAAGTACGTGGCGCGCATCAATGTGATGTACCGCGCCGCACAGATACGCACCTCATGATTCAACAGCCCGCCGAAGCCTATCAAGCCCTGCGCGAAGCCGTGCGCAGTTTGTGCGCCCAATTTCCCGACAGCTACCACCGCCAAGTGGATGCCGAGCGTGCCTACCCGCAAGCCTTTGTAGATGCACTCACTCAAGCGGGTTGGCTGGCCGCACTCATCCCCCAGGCCTATGGCGGCTCGGGGCTGGGGCTGGCCGAGGCCTCGGTGATCATGGAAGAAATCAACCGCTCGGGTGGCAACGCCGGGGCCTGTCACGGCCAGATGTACAACATGGGCACTTTGTTGCGCCATGGGTCTGAGCAGCAAAAAGAGTTTTTCTTGCCCAAGATCGCCAGCGGCGAATGGCGGCTGCAGTCCATGGGTGTGACCGAACCCAGCACAGGCAGCGACACCACCAAAATCAAAACCACGGCTGTGAAACAAGGCGACCGCTATGTGGTGAACGGCCAAAAGGTCTGGATCTCTCGGGTGCAGCACTCCGACTGGATGATCTTGCTGGCCCGCACCACGCCCTTGGCGCAGGTGCAGAAAAAGACCGAGGGCATGTCCATCTTCATGGTCGATTTGCGTGCCGCAGAAAAAGCAGGGATGCGCGTCCAACCGATTGCCAACATGGTCAACCACGAGACCAATGAGCTGTTTTTCGACAACCTGGAAATTCCCGCCGAGCACCTGATTGGCGAGGAGGGCATGGGCTTTCGCTACATCCTCGACGGCTTGAACGCCGAGCGCACCCTGATTGCCGCCGAGTGCATAGGCGATGGTTATTGGTTCTTGGACCGGGTCACCCAGTATGTGAAAGAACGCTTGGTGTTTGGCCGCCCCATTGGGCAAAACCAGGGCGTGCAATTCCCCATCGCCCAGGCCTATATGGAGGTGGAAGCCGCCAACCTCATGCGCTTCAAAGCCTGCAACTTGTTTGACCAGCAGCAGCCCTGCGGCCCTGAAGCCAACATGGCCAAGTACCTGGCCGCCAAAGCCAGTTGGGAAGCGGCCAACGCCTGTTTGCAGTTTCACGGTGGTTTTGGTTTTGCCCACGAGTACGACGTGGAGCGCAAATTCCGCGAAACCCGTCTCTACCAAGTGGCCCCCATTTCCAGCAACATGATTTACGCCTATGTGGCCGAGCACGTGCTGGGCTTGCCACGTTCCTTTTAAGATCCCCCCATTCAGGAGAACAACATGAGCAAAGCCATTCATTTCAACAAACCCGGCGGCCCCGAAGAGCTGCACCTGGTGGACGTCACGGTCGGCGAACCCGGCCCAGGCGAAATCCGCATTCGCCACAAAGCCGTGGGTTTGAATTTCATCGACGTCTACCACCGCACGGGCCTGTACCCCCTGCCCATGCCCCATGGCTTGGGCATGGAAGCCTCGGGCGTGGTCGAAGCCGTGGGTGCAGGTGTGACGCATCTGAAGGCAGGGGATCGCGCCGCTTATGCCAGCGCCCCGCCCGGAAGCTATTGCGAAGCGCGTGTCATGCCGGCCAAGAACGTGTGCAAATTGCCTGACGCCATCGACTTCGAGACGGGTGCCGCCATGATGCTCAAAGGCCTGACCGTGCAGTACTTGCTCAAGCGCACCTTGCCCCAAGGCGGCCTGCACGCAGGTGACCACATCTTGTTCCACGCGGCGGCTGGCGGCGTGGGCCTGATTGCTTGCCAATGGGCCAAAGCCCTGGGATTGCAACTGATTGGCACCGCAGGCTCTGACGAGAAATGCGCCCTGGCCAAAGAACACGGCGCGGCCCATGTCATCAACTACGCCAAAGAAGATTTTGAAGCCCGTGTGAAGGACATTACCGGCGGCAAGGGCGTGAAAGTGGTGTACGACTCGGTGGGCAAAGACACCTGGGACAAATCGCTCAACTGCATCTCACCCTTTGGTTTGATGGCCAGTTTTGGCAATGCCTCAGGCCCCGTAGACCCGTTTTCACCTGGCATCCTTGGCCCCAAGGGTTCTATTTATGTGACCCGCCAAACCTTGTTCACCCATATCGCCACCCGTGAAGTGAACCAGCAAATGGCCGACGATTTGTTCGCGGTGGTCATGAGCGGCCAAGTGAAGATCCGCATCGACCAACGCTACCCACTCGCTGATGTGGCGCAAGCGCACCGTGATTTGGAAGCCCGCAAAACCACGGGTTGCACCATCCTCACGGTTTGAACACCCAGCCCCCTGCTGTTGACACGGCAGGGGTGGTACTCAATGCAACAAAAAATAAATATTTGACTTATATTGAATTATAAATATTCAAATTAATTGATATTAATGTATTATTTGGTTGTTTGAAACCAATACCTGCGGGTCATGCAGGTCATCATCATGAAAATTGACGAATTAACAAAATTCATCATCCGCTGCCTGCTGGTGTTCTGCATGGGTGGGGTGGGGCAGGTGCACGCATACCTATGTAATATCAGTCTAGAAGCCAACCCGCCATTCCCAGAGACCATTGCCTCCACCCAGGTGGTCGGCACCGTCATTTACCAAGGCAATTTGACCTGGCGGTTTTCTGAGTGCATCAGCAGGGCCAACTTTGGTTGGATTGCTTTTGCTGCTGGGGGCCCACAGCCCACCTCTGTTTGGGGCGTATCTGGGTTGACGGTAGAGGGTGGCAATCCTCGGGCATCCAACTATGTGAATACAGGCGAGTTCACGTTCAGTTCAACGGCGGGGTATAACGGAAACTATTACTATGGGTTCGGTCAAACTCCGGTTAACAGGTTCAGCGGTCAGGCGAGCTGGAGTCTGCCGACGAGCTTTGAAGTCACCCAGCCCATCACCATCAAGGCCAGTGCCACCACTGTCAGCGGCAATTTTCCAGACCCCTCCCGTGGGATTGTCTTGCAAGACAGGTCTGCCATGGGTCCCTATGCCAATGAAAGATGCATGGTGGGACCGTGGCTGAGTCCTGTTGCTTTTTCGGATTGTTCCCATTGGGGTTGGGGCGTGGCAGGACCAAACCAGTCAATGGGCGAACCCCAAATTGGTTTGACCCCCGCGGTACCCCGCATCGTCAGCGGCTCTGCAGCGTCTGAGCAAAACTGCAAGCCTGTGCTGCGCTCCAGCATCACCATCCCCAACCTCAAAAAACCTTGAAGTACCCCATTGCCATCGAACACGGAAACGCCACCACCGCTTGGGGTGTTGTTGGTTGTTTGAAACCAATACCTGCGCGTCATAAAGGCCATCATCATGAAAATTGACAAATTAACAAAATTCATCATCCGCTGCCTGCTGGCGTTCAGCTTGGCTGGGGTGGGGCAGGTGCACGCATACCTTTGTAACATCAGTCTAGAAGCCAACCCGCCATTCCCAGACACCATTGTCTCCACCCAGGTGGTGGGCACTGTCATCTACAAAGGGAATTTGACCTGGCGGTTCTCTGGGTGCGTCAGCGACAACCACTCTGGTTCGATTATTTTGGCTGCTGGTGGCCCACAGCCCTCCTCTGTTTGGGGCGTACCTGGGTTGACGGTAAAAGGTGGCCATCCTCAGGGAGCCAACTATTGGAATATAGGCAATTTTGCGTTCGATGCATGGGGGTGGAGAAACGTTTACTGGGGGATGGGTCAAACCCCGGTTAACATTAACAATCACTGGAGCTAGGGTGTGCCGACGAGCTTTGCAATCACCCAGCCCATCACCATCAAGGCCAGTGCCACCACTGTCAGCGGCAATTTTCCAGACCCCTCCCGTGGGGGTTTCTTGCAGGACATGGATGCCTATTACAAAGCCAGGTGCATGGTGGGACCGTGGCTGATACCTGATGCTTTTTCAGCTTGTTCCCATTGGGGTGGGGCCATAGGAGGATACGGGGCAAAGGAGTTGGGCGAACCCCGAATTGGTTCGACCCCCGCGGTACCCCGCATCGTCAGCGGCTCTGCAGCGTCTGAGCAAAACTGCAAAGTGGTTTTGCCCAGCAGGCCGCGCAGATGAGCGTCGTTGGCCTTATTTGATGCTTGTTTTGGTGTGTATCGTGTGTAAAATATTGAAATGAAGAGCAAAGATCTGATCACCCAACTTCTGAAAGCTGGATGGGTCTTGCGAGGTTCTAAAGGCTCCCACCACATCTTCGTGCACCCCGATAAACCTGGGCATCTGAGCGTGCCCCACCCCAAAAAAGACTTAGGTTTAGGTTTGGTAAAAAAGCTGCTCAAACAAGCTGATCTTTAAGAAAGAGAAACCATGAAGTACCCCATTGCCATTGAACCCGGAAACGCCACCACCGCTTGGGGTGTTGTGGTGCCCGACTTGCCTGGCTGTTTTTCTGCGGCAGATTCGGGCATTGATGAGGCCATTTCGAATGCGCAAGAGGCGATTGAGCTATGGATTGAAACTGCCTTGGATTTAGGTCAAACCATTCCTGCGCCCAGTTCCATCACGGTATTACAAAAAAAATCTGAATTTAAAGGTTGGGTTTGGGCGGTAGCAGCCATAGACCCTGCGCTCATGTCCGATGACATAGAGAGAGTCAATATCACTTTGCCCAAAAGAGTTTTGGCACGTTTAGATGCCAAGGCCAAAGCCTTTGGCCAAACACGTTCAGGCTACATAGCGCACTTGGCCATCAGCGCTTGAATAGGTCTCTCAAGCCCCGCGCCTGACCCTGATCAACTCATCCAACAACAAGCACACCGTGCCCACGCTGATGGCGCTGTCGGCGATGTTGAAGGCGGGGAAGTGGCCTTCATAGAACACGGGACTGAGCCAGTCCCAATGCACATCCAGGAAGTCGATCACATGGCCGTAGAGCAGGCGGTCGATCACATTGCCCACCGCGCCGCCCAGCACCAATGCCAGCGCAAAGCAAAACAGTTTTTGCCCTGGGTGGCTGCGCAGCAAATACACGATGAAGCCTGCAGCGCCTAAGCCAATGGCGGTGAAGAACCAGCGCTGCCAGCCCGAGGCTGAAGACAAAAAGGAAAAAGCCGCGCCGCTGTTGTGCACCCGCACCAGGTTGAAAAACGAGGTCACGGTTTGACTGTCCCCCAGTTGGAAGCTGCCCACGATCAGCACCTTGGTGAACTGATCGGCCAGCAGAACCACCAAGGCGATGCCCAGCCACAAGCGCAAGGAGTAGTTGTTGGACTGCGCCATGGCTCAGGCGAAATGCCGCACCTCGCCCGCGCCATGCAAATTGCTGATGCAGCGGCCGCACAGGCTGGGGTGGTCTGGGTTGTGGCCCACGTCGTCGCTGTAGTGCCAGCAGCGGTCGCACTTGGGGGCAGCGCTTGCTTGCACCTCCACTGTCAAGCCTTCGCCTTTGGCCAAGGTGACTTTGGAGGTGATGAACACGAATTTCAAGTCATTGCCCAAGGACGCCAAGGTGTCGTGAACCGCACCATCGCAATGGATGGTCAACTCGGCTTGCAGTGAAGCGCCCAGCTCACCCGCGCTGCGTTTGGTTTCAATTTCCTTGTTCGCCAATTCACGCACTGTTTGAATCTGCGCCCACTTCTCCAGCAAGGCGGTATCCACCGAGTTCATCTCGGTGTAGGTTTCCAAGAAGATGGACTCAGAGTCGCCAAACACGCCCCACGCCTCTTCGGCGGTGAAGCTCAGGAAGGGCGCCATCCAACGCAGCATGGCGTGGGTGATTTGGTGCAACGCGGTTTGCGCACTGCGACGCGCCAAAGACTTGGGTGCGGTGGTGTAGAGGCGGTCTTTGAGCACGTCCAAATAAAACGCGCCCAAGTCTTCCGAGCAATACAGCTGCAACTTGGACACCACGGGGTGAAATTCGTACTGGCTGAAGTGGCCGCCTTCAAACACGCCTTGGGCATTGCGTGTACCCAATATCTCGGCTTGCACTTGCGCGGCACGCGACAAGGCGTACTTGTCGATGTCCAACAAATCTGCAAAGGCCACGGTGTCTTTGGCAGGGTCAAAGTCGCTCACATTGGCCAGCAAAAAGCGCAAGGTGTTGCGGATGCGGCGGTAGGCGTCCACCACCCGGGCCAAGATTTTGTCGTCAATGTTCAAGTCGCCCGAGTAGTCGGTAGAGGCCACCCACAACCGCACAATTTCCGCGCCCAGTTTGTTGCTCACCTCTTGCGGCGCCACGGTGTTGCCAAGCGATTTGCTCATCTTGCGGCCTTGGCCATCGGTGGCGAAACCGTGGGTCAACAGGCCTTTGTAAGGTGCGCGGTCGTACAAGGCGCAACCCAGCAACAAGGAGCTGTGGAACCAACCACGGTGTTGGTCATGGCCTTCCAGGTACAAGTCGGCTTCGGGGCCGCTGTCGTGGTGGGGCGCTCTGTCGTAAGCGTCTTTGTGGCTGCCGCGCAGCACATGCTCAAAGGTGCTGCCAGAGTCGAACCAGACTTCCAAAATATCGGTGCTCTTGGTGTACTGCTCGGGGTGGTCGCCCGCTTGGTTCAAGATGTCTTCCACCGTCACACGGCTCCAGGCTTCGATGCCGCCTTGTTCCACCATGTCAGCCGCTTGGTCCAAGATGGCCATGGTGCGGGGGTGAAGCTCGCCACTGTCTTTGTGCAAAAAGAAAGGCACAGGCACGCCCCATGAGCGTTGGCGTGAAATACACCAGTCGGGGCGGTTGGCGATCATGTCGCGCAAGCGTGCTTGGCCATTTTCTGGATAGAACTGGGTTTGCTCAATCGCGGCCAGGGCCAGTTGACGCAGGGTTTGTGGCGCTTTGTCTTTGGTGAACACGCCCACACCCTCGTCCATGCGGATGAACCACTGGGCTGCTGCGCGGTAGATGACCGGGGTTTTATGTCGCCAGCAATGCGGGTAGCTGTGGGTAATGGGGTGTGTGGCCATCAAACGGCCAGCGTTTTTCAGCGCCTCCAAAATGACGGGCACTGCTTTCCAAATGTGCTGACCCCCAAAGAGCGGGAAGTCGGCCGCGTAAGTGCCGTTGCCTTGCACCGGGTTCAAGATGTCGGTGTACTTCATGCCATGCGCCAAACAACTGTTGTAGTCGTCCAGGCCATAAGCAGGGGCGCTGTGCACAATACCTGTGCCGTCGTCGGCTGTGGCGTAGTCGGCCAGGAACACGGGTGCGGTGCGTTTGTAACCATCGTCCACATGCGAGAACGGATGATGGAATTCAATCAGGTCGAGCTTGGCGCCCAGGGTGGTGGCCAATACGGTGCCGCTGAGTTGCCAGCGCTCCAAGCACTTGTCGACCAAGCTTTCGGCGCACATGAACAAACCCCGTTCGGTGTCCACCAAGGCATAAGTCAATTCGGGGTTGAGGTTCAGCGCCTGGTTGGCCGGGATGGTCCAAGCCGTGGTGGTCCAAATGACGGCAAAAGCGTCTTTGCGCAAGGAGGCCAGGCCAAACGCAGCCGCGAGCTTCTCGGGTTGGGCGCACAAAAACGCCACATCCAGGGTGTCGCTTTTTTTGTCGGCGTATTCAATTTCAAACTCGGCCAAAGATGAGCCGCAATCGAAACACCAGTAAACAGGCTTCAAACCACGGTACACAAAACCACGCTCAATCACCCGCTTGAAGGCGCGGATTTGCCCCGCTTCGTTGGCGGGGTCCATGGTGCGGTAAGGCCGCTCCCAGTCGCCCAGCACGCCC
>CANGHG010000031.1 GCA_947453645.1 Comamonadaceae bacterium | reverse complement strand
TCGCATCAGCGAATTGGTGAATGGCATTCGCCCAATCACGCCCGACACCGCCTTGCGATTGGGTTTGTTCTTCAACATGGAAGCCCGGTTTTGGCTCAACCTTCAAACCGAGTTCGATATGCGCATGACCGAGCGTCAATCTCGTGAAGACATGGTGGCGCGTATTCGGGTGTTCAAACCAGCCACGGTTTGAGTCTCAGCCCTCGACACCCAACAACTCCACCTCGAACAACAGCGTGGCGTTGGGGGGGATGACGCCGCCAGCGCCGCGAGCGCCATAGCCCAGCTCGGAAGGGATCAGCAGGCTGCGCTTGCCGCCAATCTTCATGCCTTGCACGCCTTCGTCCCAACCTTGGATGACCATGCCTTGGCCCAGGCCGAATTCAAAGGGGTCGTTGCGGTCCAAGCTGGAGTCGAATTTCTCGCCTTTTTCACCGTTGTCCCAGAGCCAGCCGGTGTAGTGCACGGTCACATACTGGCCCGCTTGGGCAGTCTCGCCCTCGCCAGTGTGGGTGTCTTCGTATTGCAGGCCGGAGGGGGTGGTGATCATGGCAGTCCTTGATGAGTAGGGAAAATTGAATTGCGAGGAGTTTAATATGCGGCTTTTACCAGGAGCTTGTATGAACCCCGTCGACATGACCTTGACCCAAGCCCGTGCGGCGCTGGCTGCCAACACCCTGAGCGCCCACGACTACGCACTAGCCTTGGTGGAGGTTCAGCAGCAGCAAGCCGGCTTGAATGCCTGGGTCAGCCAAGACATCCCTGCGCTGTTGGCCCAGGCCCAGGCCTGCGACGACAGCGGCGCTTGCAGCCAAGCCGACAAGCCCTTGGCTGGCATTCCCCTGGCCCTCAAAGACAATATCGACACCTTGAGCCTGAGCACATCGGGCGGCACAGCGGCCTTGAAAAACGCCCAACCCCTGCACAACGCGCCAGTGGCGCAAAGCCTGTTTGACGCTGGCGCCTTGTTGGCCGGCAAAACCAATATGCACGAATTGGCTTTTGGCGTGACCACCAACAACGCCTACACGGGTGCCACCCGCAACCCTTGGCAGCACGACCTGATTGCGGGCGGCAGCAGCGGTGGTTCAGCGGCAGCCGTGGCCGCGCGCATGGTGCCTGCCGCCTTGGGCACGGACACAGGCGCCTCGGTTCGCTTGCCCGCAGGTTTGTGCGGCGTGGTCGGCTTCAGACCCACGGTGGGACGGTACTCGGGGGCGGGCATCATTCCCATCTCCCACACCCGCGACACCGCAGGCCCCATCACCCGCAGCGTGCAAGACGCAGCCTTGCTTGACAGCGTGTTGACTGGCGCGGCCATTGGCCTGCAGGCGGCCAGTTTGAAGGGCCTGCGCCTGGGCGTGCCGCGTGACTACTTTTACAAGGGCGGCGAGACCGAGGTGCTGGACCGCATGGAAGCGCTGTTGAGCCAATTGGCCAAACTGGGCGTGACCTTGGTGGAGGCCGAGGTGCAGGGCTTGGGACCGCTGAACGACCAGGTGGGCTTTCCTGTGGCCTTGTACGAGGTGATGGTGGACTTGCCCGCCTACCTCGCCAGCAACCAGTACAAGATGAGCGTGGACTACATCGTGGCTCAAATTGCCAGCCCCGATGTGGCGGGCATCATGGGCTCGCAACTCGGCGCTGACGCCATGCCCTTGGCGGCTTACCAAGCAGCCCTGCAAGCGCGGGTGCATTTGCAGGCCGCTTATGCCGAGCACTTTGCATCGCACCGTTTGGATGCCTTGGTGTTTCCCACCACCATCATGCCGGCGCGCCCCATTGGGCAAGACGAGACCGTGGAACTCAACGGCGCACAAGTGCCAACTTTCCCCACCTACATTCGCAACACCGACCCCGGCAGCAACGCCGGTATTCCAGGCATCAGCATCCCCATGGGTTTGAACCAAGCAGGACTGCCGCTGGGCTTGGAATTGGATGGCCCGGTCAGCAGTGACCGTCATTTGTTGGCAGTGGCCGCCGCCATTGAAGCGGCGCTGCCACCCATGCCGGCGCCCAAGCGCTGAACGCTCAAGACTCGGCGGTAAAGCCAATGCGCTTGACGATGGGGCCCCAGAAATCGAACTGGCGTTTCAGGTCTTTGGCCATGTCGTCTGCGCTGCCGCCCATGGGCACCAGGCCTTGGGTGGCCCAGGAGTCCACCACGCCTTTGTCCTTGATGGCCTGGTTGATGGCGGCGTTGGCCGCACTCACCACGGCCGCAGGCGTTTTGCTGGGGGCAAAAAAGCCAAACCACTCTTCCACGGTCAAGTCGGCAAAGCCTTGCTCGGCGAAGGTGGGGATGTCAGGGACGAAGGGCGAGCGTTTCTTGCCAGACGTGGCTAGGATGCGGATTTTGCCGGCGCGGTGATTGGCCAGAAAGTCGCCATGCGGCGTGAACATGGCGGCGAGCTGCCCGCCAATCACATCGGTCACGCCGGGCACCGAGCCACGGTAGGCGATGTGTTGCATGGCCACGCCGGTGTCCAAGCTGAGCAGGGCCCCCAAAAAGTGCGGAGTGGAACCCGCAGCCGGCGAGCCATAACTGGCGTCCTTGGGATTGGCCTTGCACCAGGCCACAAAGTCTTTCACGGTTTTGACCGTGGCGGGCACCATGGGGCCCACCGCCAGACCATGCGCCATGGAAGAGGCTATGCACACAGGGGCGAAGTCCTTGAACGGGTCATAGCTCAGGGTTTTGTAAATATGGGGATAAATGGCCATCATGGAGTAGGGCGTGAGCAGCAAATTGCTGCCGTCAGACGGGCCGTTTTTCACCGTGTCGATGGCGATGCGTCCGGCACCACCTGTTTTGTTTTCCACCACGGCGGCGGTTTTGCTGTAGGGCGTGCCCAGCAGTTTTTCGCCGATGCGGCGACTGGTAGTGTCTGCCGTGCCACCTGGTGGAAAGCCGTTGATGATCTTGACTTGCTCCAGCGGCAGGCCGGCGTTTTGTGCCCAGGCAGCCCATGGGGCCAAGGCGCTTGCAGCCAGGGGCAGGCTGAGGGTTTGCAGGGCATGGCGGCGGTTGAGTGGGTTCATGGTGGTCTCCTCTTAGGGGGTTGGCAACAAGGTGTGCAGCGCTTGGCCTTGGTGGAAATCTTGCACCAAGGCCTCGCGGTGTTTGAGCACCGCTCGTTGGTTGATCGAGCCTTTGTCGGTCACCTCGCCTTTGTCGATCGAGGGAGGTTCTGACAAGAGCAGCAGCCTGGCCACGCGGTTGGCGCTGCCGGTGGCCTTGTCGGCCAATTGATTCAACACCTGCTGAAAATGAGCCAAAACGTTGGGGTGCGCCAAGACCTCGGCCAATGTGGCATTGGCCGGCAGACCGACCAAGTCCCTCACCTTGGGCGTGGTGAACAACATGGCACCCACTTCCTTCAGGTTCAAACCCGTGATAACCGCGTCTTGCACATAAGGGGCACCGGCGGCAATGATCTTGGCCCGCAGCGGCCCCACGCTCACAAAAGTGCCGGTGGCGAGTTTGAAGTCCTCGGCGATGCGGCCATCGAACTTCAAACCCAGGTGGATGTTGTTCGGGTCAATCCAGGTCACGGCGTCGCCGCTTTTGAAAAAGCCTTCCTCATCGAAAGCCTCTGCAGTGGCCTGGGGGGCACGCCAATAGCCTGGGGTGATGTTGGGCCCTTGGTAGCGCACCTCCACCTTGTCGCCCATGGGCACCAACTTCAGGCGCATGCCCGCCGCGGGTAGGCCCAAGTCGCCGGACTGCACCTCGGGGCGGGGCACAAAAATGGCAAACGGCCCAGATTCGGTCATGCCCAAGCCCGTGCCCATCACGATGCGCTCGCCCAACTCGCGCTCTTGCGCCGCGTGCAGGCTGTCCCAGATGGGTTGAGCCAAAGCCGCACCCGAGTAAAAGAACATGCGAACTTTGCTGAGCAGGTTGCTCCGCAGCAGGTCGTCGGTGTGCATGGCGTTGGCGATGGCTTCCAGCCCGGTGGGCACATTGAAATACACCGTGGGTGCGACTTCGCGCAGGTTGCGCAGGGTTTCACCCATGAGGGCAGGCACGGGTTTGCCGTCGTCTATGTACAAAGAGCCGCCATGGAACAGGGTGAGGCCGATGTTGTGGTTGCCGCCAAAGGTGTGGTTCCAAGGCAGCCAGTCCACCAGCACGGGGGGCGACTCGCCCAGCACAGGCATGGACTGCCACATTTGCTGTTGGTTGGCGCACCACATGCCGTGGGTGTTGATCACCCCTTTGGGCATGTTGGTCGAGCCCGAGGTGAACAAGAATTTCACAATCGTGTCCGGGCCTGTCCTGGCCAAGGCTTGGTCCACGGCGGGGGTGTCTGCGGTTTCAAACAATTCGCCCAAAGGGGTGTGTGAGCGATGAGGCAATGAACCGTGGGCCAACACCACCTCGGTGTCTGCGGGCACTGTGGCCTCAATGGCCGCGGCGTATTTCTCGGCGTCGGTGGCAAACACCAAACCAGGTGTGAGGGTGCTCAGGATGTGACGCAGTTTGTCAAAGTCTTTGCTGACTGTGGAATAGGCGGGAGACACGGGGCAGTGGGGCACGCCGACCATCATGCAGCCCAAGGCCAGCATGGCGTGCTCCAAGCTGTTTTCGCTCAAGATCACCACGGGCCTGTCGGCGCTCAGTTGGCGGTCCAGCAGGGCCTGACCGATGCGTCTTGCACCCGCCAAGGCCTGGGCGTAGATCAGGTGTTCCCAGTCCCCCGTGCTGCCATCGGCCAAGCGCTTGCGGCGAGCCAAGAAGGTGCGCTCGGGCGTGACCCGCGCCCAGTGCAACAACTTGTCGGTCATGCGCTGGGGGTGCGCCTCTAGGGCCTGCTCGGCCTGCACATACTGCACGCCCTGAGGTGTTTCCTCCCACTGGATGCGGGTGATGCCATAGCGCATGGCGCGGTATTGGGGCGCAGCCAGTGTCATTTCTTTTCAACCTTGGCGGCGCGGCCTTGCAAAAACGCCTCGACCCGGGCTTTGGCTTCGGGCGCGGCTTGGGTGATGGACGACATCAGCGACTCGGTGACAAAACCGTGGTCGGCGGCTTGCTCGGCGATGCGGGGCAGGGCGTGCATGAGCGCGTAGTTGGTCAAGGGGGCATTGGTGGCAATGCGCTTGGCCAATGCCAGCGCTTGGTCAAAAGCAGTGCCTGCGGGCACCAGGTACTGCGCAAAGCCGATGCGCTCGCCGTCCACCGCGTTGTAAACACGGCCGGTCATCATCATGTCGGTCATGCGGGCCACGCCAATCAGCTTGGGGATGCGCACCGCGCCACCGCCGCCCACAAAAATACCCCGCGTGCCTTCCGGTAAGGCGTAAAACGTGGTGTCGTCGGCCACGCGAATGTGGCAAGACGCGGCCAACTCCAAACCACCGCCCACCACCGCGCCATGCAAGGCCGCCACCACGGGGACCGCGCCAAATTGGATGCGCTCAAAAGCGCTGTGCCACAGGCGCGAGTGGTGCATGCCTTCGCCTGCGTCTCGGCTTTGCAGTTCGCTCAGGTCCAGACCCGCGCAAAAGTGCTCACCGCTGCCGCACAGCACGGCGGCTTTGGCATGGGCGGGCAGGGTGTCAAAGGTGTGGCGCAGCGCCAAGATGAGCTCGTCGTTCAAGGCGTTTCGTTTGGCGGCTCGGGTGATGCGCACCACCGCCACGTCATCCAACATTTCAAGGTGAAGATCTGGGTTCATGCGCCTGGTCTCTGGTCGTTATAGTCGATGCAAAGGATCTTATTCGACCATGAACCACGAACACCTGATCGCCATTGACATCCACACCCACGCCGAGGTGAGTTGCTGGAACCCCTTTGACAACTACGGCGAGGAATACGACCGCGCCGCTGACAAATACTTTGGCTCTGACCGCCGCCCCACGATTGAAGAAACCGTGGCCTATTACCGTGAGCGCAAGATCGGCTTGGTGATGTTCACCGTGGACGCCGAGTCGCACATGGGGCGCAGACGTATTCCCAACGAAGAAATTGCCAAAGCTGCGCGTGACAACAGCGACATGATGATCGCCTTTGCCAGCATCGACCCGCACAAGGGCAAGATGGGCGCGCGCGAAGCCGAGCGGCTCATCAAAGAGGAGGGCGTTCGCGGCTTCAAGTTCCACCCCACGGTCCAGGGCTATCACCCCTACGACAAAATGGCTTGGCCCATTTACGAGGTGATCAACGAACACAAACTGCCCGCCATTTTTCACACCGGCCACAGCGGCATTGGTTCGGGCATGCGCTGCGGCGGCGGCTTGAAACTGGCCTACAGCAACCCCATGCATTTGGACGAGGTGGCCGCCGACTGGGGCGATATGCAAATCGTCATGGCCCACCCTAGTTTTCCTTGGCAAGACGAGGCGCTATCGGTGGCCATGCACAAACCCAATGTGTGGATCGACCTCTCGGGCTGGAGCCCCAAGTACTTCCCGAAAAGCCTGGTTCAGTATTCGAATACTTTGCTGAAAGACCGGGTGCTGTTTGGCAGCGACTACCCGCTCATCACCCCCGAGCGATGGATGAAGGACTTTGAGGTGGCGGGCTTCAAACCCGAGGTGATGCCCGGCATTCTGAAGGGCAATGCGGTGAGGTTGCTGGGATTGGCTTGATCGTCATTGCGAGCGCTGCGAAGCAATCTTCCCTGCGAGCCCCACCACGTCAGCTCGGTCGCCTCCTACCGCCGAAAGCGGCAACGTTCGAGTCGGCCCGACTGCCGTGTCGGGTCTTGAATGAAATTCACGCGCATCCGACCGAATTCACTTTGACCACCAAGCAGTGCTCGCCCGCGTAGCGAACGTCGCAGCTTTGCTGCGGTGAGCGGCGGGCGAGTACTGCGGGGTGGTTCAGCAAGTTTGCTTCGCTTCGCTCGCAATGACGTATTCGCAATGACGTCGTGGTTGCTTCAGCCCTACGGGCTTCGCATTGACGTCCAAATCATGCTATATACTGACTAGTCTAGTCAGAATAAGGGCGCGTATGAAATCATGGCAAATGCAAGAGGCCAAGGCCCGGTTGTCCGAGGTTGTCAAATGCGCCGAAAGTGATGGCCCTCAGTACATCACCCACCATGGACAGTCGGTGGCTGTGGTTGTCTCCCAGGCCATGTACAGCCGCCTGACCTGCAACGAGCAGGGCTTGGAAGACCTGATGCGTCGCTCCCCACTTTTCGATGCAGACGACCTGACCTTCGAGCGCGACGCCAGCCTGACCCGCGACGTCTCTTTATGAGTTATTTGCTCGACACCAATGTGCTGTCTGAGTTGCGGCGCAAACAACCCCATCCTGGTGTATCCGTATGGATGGCCCAACGACCTGCCTCCTCACTTTATTTGAGTGTGCTCACCCTTGGAGAGTTGCGCAAAGGCATAGACGGCGTGCAAGATGACACTCGGAAATTGGCCCTTTCCGATTGGGTGCAAAACGAACTGTCCCTGTTTTTCTTGGGCCGCGTGTTGAGCATTGATGAACAGGTGGCAGATAGATGGGGACAGTTGGTCGCTGCGGCTGGGAGACCCTTGCCAGCCATTGACAGTTTGCTGGCGGCCACGGCCTTGGTGCATGGTTTGCGCATGGTCACCCGAAACGCCAAGGACTTTGAAGGCATGGGGTTGGAAGTTATAAACCCTTGGAATCCTTCACAGTAGCTGGCGCTATGTCATTGCGGCGTTTGTCATTGCGAGCACAGCGAAGCAATCTCCCCTGCGAGCCCCACCACGTCAGCTCGGTCGCCTCTTACCGCCGAAAGCGGCAACGTTCGAGTCGGCCCGACTGCCGTGTCGGGTCTTGAATGAAATTCACACGCATCCGACTGATTTCACTTTGGCTACCAAGCAGTGCTTGGCCGCGTAGCGAACGTCGCAGCTTTGCTGCGGTGAGCGGCGGGCGAGCACTGCTTGGTGGTTCAGAGAGTTTGCTTCAGTTCAGCGGGCTTCGCAATGACTGGAGGTTTGCGCTCGCAATGACGTTAAAGGTTGCCCCATACCTCTTGCGCGGTTTCCACCACCAAACGCAATTTGCTGCGCTGGTCTTCAACGGCGATGTTGTTACCGTGAACGGTGCTGGAAAAACCGCACTGGGGTGACAGCGCCAATTGGGCCAGTGGCGCGTATTTGGCGGCCTCGTCAATTCGGCGCTTCAAGCTGTCTTTGCTTTCCATGGCGCCAAATTTGGTGGTCACCAAGCCCAACACCACCAGCTTGTCTTTGGCGAGGTAGCGCAAGGGGCGGAAGTCGCCGCTGCGGTCGTCGTCGTATTCCAAGAAATAGGCGTCGATGTTCATCTCAGACAACAGCGCTTCCGCCACAGGCTCGTAGTTGCCTGCAGCAGCATGGGTGCTCTTGAAATTGCCACGGCACAGGTGCATGGCCAAGGTCATGCCAGCGGGCTTTTGCGCCACCACTTTGTTGATGAAGGCGGCGTAGCGGTGGGGTAATTCATTGGGGTCGTCGCCTCGGGCTCTGGCGGCTTCACGCATTTTGTCGTCGCACAGGTAGGCCAGGTTGGTGTCGTCCATTTGCACATAGGTGCAACCAGCCGCCGCCAAGGAGCGCAGTTCGTCACCATAGGCTTTGGCCACATCGTCGTAGAACACCGGGTCGAGCTCGGGGTAAGCGTCTTTGCTGATGCCAGCGCGGCCACCACGGAAATGCAGCATGGTGGGCGAGGGGATGGTCACCTTGGGGGTGCTGCCTTTGGCTATTTGCGACTTGAGGTAATTGAAGTCGGCGAGTTGGATGTCTTTCACATGGCGCACTTTGTCAATGACGCGGATCACGGGCGGGGCCAGTTCTTGGGTGCCGTCGGCTCGCTCGATGGTGACCGGCACGTCGGTTTTCACGCCGCCCATTTGCTCCAAAAAGTCGATGTGGAAATAGGTGCGTCGGAACTCGCCGTCGGTGATGGATTTGAGGCCCACATCCTCTTGAAACTTCACAATCTCCGTGATGGCTTTGTCTTCCACCACACGCAGTTGCTCAGGGGTAATTTGGCCCTTGGCCTTTTGCTCACGGGCTTCTAACAGGTAGGCGGGGCGTAAAAAACTGCCAACGTGGTCGTAACGAGCGGGGATATGGGGAACGGTCATGCGGCCTCCGAGTTGAGAATGCAAGGATGCTAACCCGCCTCGCGGTATACAAAAACCTTAAAATATCAGGAAAAACACCAATAAAAAGGGTTTTAAAGGTATTTCTGTATACACTCGGTATCCATGAGCAACACCACTCCCAGCTTTCCCCTCAATGCCTGGTACGCCGCCGCTTATGACGTGGAGGTGGGCCGCGGCCTGTTGGCGCGCACCATCTGCAAGCAAAAACTGGTCATGTACCGCCGCACCGACGGCCAAGCCGTGGCCTTGCAAGACGCTTGTTGGCACCGCCTGCTGCCCTTGTCCCTGGGTCGTTTGGACGGAGACGACCTGGTGTGCGGCTACCACGGCCTGGTTTACAACCCGCAAGGCCAGTGCGTGCGCATGCCCAGTTTGCAAAGCTTGAACCCCTCGGCCTGTGTTCGCAGCTACCCCTTGGTGGAAAAACACCGTTTCATTTGGCTGTGGATGGGCGACCCTGCCTTGGCCGATCCGTCCCTGGTGCCCGATATGCATTGGAACCACGACCCCGATTGGGCGGCTGACGGCAAGCTGATCAATGTGAAATGCGACTACCGCCTGGTGGTGGACAACCTGATGGACTTGACCCACGAGACCTATGTGCATGGTTCGAGCATTGGCAACGAGGCGGTGGTGGAAGCGCCATTTCAGGTGACCCACGACGACCAGCATGTGACCGTCACCCGCTGGATGGAGGGCATTGAAGCACCGCCGTTTTGGGCCTCGCAAATTCAGCAAGCTCGTCAATACAAGGGGCTGGTGGATCGCTGGCAAATCATCCGTTTCGAGGCACCTTGCACCGTGACCATCGATGTGGGCGTGGCCCCAACGGGCGCTGGCGCAGTGCCCCAGGACGGCCAACCTGGCGACCGAAGCGCTGGCGTCAACGGCTTTGTGCTCAACACCATCACCCCTGAAACCGACGGCAGTTGTCACTATTTTTGGGCCTTTGCCCGCAATTACCGCTTGGGCGAGCAAGCAGTGACCCACCAATTGCGCGAAGGCGTCACGCGTATTTTTCGCGAGGACGAAGCGGTGCTCGAGGCGCAACAACAGGCCATTGACGACCACCCTGGCATGGGTTTTCACAACCTGAACATCGACGCTGGCGCGGTGCGTGCACGCAGGCTGATTGACGCTTGGATAGACAAAGAGCGTCCTGCCCACCAGGTCATCCCCATCCAGGAAGCCGCATGAGCGAATCCTCCCCTGCAGACAACCCAGTTCATTCGCAAGCGGTGCGGGCGCAACTGCGCTTGCGGGAAATGATTTTGGCGGGCGAATTGCCTGCAGGCTCGCGCATCGCTGAGCTGAACCTGGTGGACAAGTTGGGCGTGTCTCGAACTCCCATCCGTACCGCTTTGATGAAATTGGAGCAAGAGGGCCTGCTGGAAGCCTTGAGCAATGGCGGCTATGCGGTGCGCACCTTCACCGAGCGGGATGTGTCCGACGCCATCGAGTTGCGCGGCACCTTGGAGGGCTTGGCGGCCCGTTTGGCGGCAGAGCGCGGTTGTGCGCCCGTGGTGTTGAGCGAGGCTCGCGCCTGTTTGGACCAAATCGACCAGCTCTTGGCCAGCGACAGCTTGAACGATGAAGCCTTCAGCGCCTATGTGGCGCACAACGAGCGTTTTCATGCGTTGCTGGCCGAAATGACCGGCAGTGCGGTGGTGCAACGCGAATTGGAGCGGGTGATTGGCTTGCCGTTTGCCTCCCCCTCTGGTTTCGTCATCAGCCAGGCCAACAGTCCGCAAGCGCGGGACATGCTGGTCATTGCCCAAGACCAGCACCGGCAGGTGCTGGCCGCCGTTGAGCAGCGTGAAGGCACCAGGGCCGAGGCCATCATGCGGGAGCATTCCCGCATGGCGCAGCGCAACCTGAGCGAGGCCATGCGCAGCCCGGACTTGCATCAAATGCCCAGCGTTCGCTTGATTCGCCGCAAGGCCTGAATCCCGCCTGAAGTCACGCCTAGAATCCCTTTCCTCTTGTCCCTCGGAGTTTGTTCATGAAAACACGTCTTCTCTCCCGTTTGATGACCTTGGCGCTGCTGTGCGGCATCTCAGGCAGTTGGGCACAAGAGACCTTCAAAATTGGCCTCATCCTCCCCATGACCGGTCAATCGGCTTCCACAGGCAAGCAAATCGAGGCGGCGGCACGTTTGTACATGGCGCAAAACGGCAGCACCGTGGCGGGTCGCAAAATTGAACTCATCGTCAAAGATGACGGCGGTGTGCCAGACGCCACCAAGCGGATTGCGCAAGAGTTGGTGGTGAACGACAAGGTGGGCGTGCTCAGCGGTTTTGGTCTGACCCCCTTGGCCTTGGCCACCGCACCGATTGCCACCCAATCCAAAACACCGATGGTGGTGATGGCGGCCGCCACCTCCAGCATCACCGAAGCCTCCCCATTCATCGTGCGCACCAGCTTCACCTTGCCCCAATGCGCCGTGGCCATGGGCGACTGGGCCCCTAAAAACGGCATCAAACGCGTGGTGACCTTGGTCAGCGACTACGGCCCAGGCATTGACGCTGAGCGGTATTTCAAAGAACGCATGCAACTCAACAGCGCCCAAGTGGTGGAAAGCCTGCGCGTGCCTTTGCGCAACCCCGATTTCGCACCGTTTTTGCAAAAAGTGCGTGACTTGAAACCCGACGCTTTGTTTGTGTTTGTGCCCTCCGGCGCAGGTGCGGCGGTCATGAAGCAGTTCTTGGAACGCGGCATGGACAAAGCAGGCATCAAGCTGATTGGCACCGGCGATTTGACCGATGACGACCAGCTCAACGACATGGGCGACGGTGCTTTGGGCGTGGTCACTTCGCACCACTATTCAGCCGCACATCCTTCGGCACTCAACAAGAAATTTGTTGAGGCATTCAAAAAGGCGAACAACGGTTTGCGCCCCAACTTCATGGCCGTGGGCGGCTATGACGGCATGCGGGTTATTTACGAATCCCTGAAAAACACCAAGGGTGGACAAGGCGGAGGCGAGGCCATGCTGGCCGCCATGAAGGGACAAATTTTCGAGAGCCCACGTGGCCAAATTTACATCGATGCCCAAACCCGCGATGTGGTCCACAACATCTACTTGCGCAAAGTGGAGAAGAAAGACGGACAGCTCTACAACGTGGAGTTTGATGTCATCAAGGACATGAAAGACCCCGGCAAATCCAAATAAGCCGCCATCATGCTGACCCTGCTGTTCGATGGTGTGGCCTACGGGATGTTGCTGTTCATCCTGGCCATTGGCTTGGCCGTGACACTCGGCTTGATGAACTTCATCAACCTGGCGCACGGTGCGTTTGCCATGGCTGGCGGCTACACCACCGTCTTGCTGATGCAGCATGCAGGGCTGCCGTTTTTGCTGTGCGTTCCGCTGGCCTTCGTGTTCACCGCCTTGTTGGGGGCACTCATGGAAGCCACGCTTTACAGGCGCATGTACAACAAGCCCCACCTGGACCAAGTGCTGTTTTCCATAGGCCTGACCTTCATGGCTGTGGCGGGTGTGGACTACTTTGTGGGCTCCACCCAGCAACTTGTTCAGTTGCCCGAATTCTTGAAAGGCCGCACCGAACTTTGGGATGGGGCATTGGGCATGGGTCACTACCGACTGGCCATCATCGCCGTGTGTGCGGTGTTGACGGTGGTGCTTCAACTGCTGTTGGTGCGCACCCGATTTGGTGCTCAGCTCAGGGCTTCGGTGGACAACCAGCGTGTGGCCGCAGGCTTGGGCATTGATGTGAACAAGGTGTTCTTGGTCACTTTTGCCGTGGGCTCTGGCTTGGCTGGTTTGGGTGGCGCTTTAGGCGCTGAGGTGCTGGGCCTGGACCCGATCTTCCCGCTCAAGTTCATGATTTACTTTCTGATCGTGGTGGCGGTGGGCGGCACCTCGGGCCTCACCGGGCCCTTGCTGGCCGCCTTGCTGCTGGGCATTGCCGATGTGGCGGGCAAGTACTACGTGCCCAAACTAGGTGCTTTCATCGTCTACAGCTTGATGATCGTCATTCTGATGTGGCGACCCCAAGGTTTGTTTTCGCGGGGCAACCCATGAGCGGCGTGGCGCACAGTCTGTCTGCTTCTGCCAAGCCTCGTGCCTGGGAGTTTGGGCTGTGGGCCTTGCTCTTGGCCTTGCCTTACCTCTTGCCCACCCACGCCTTGCTGATCAGCGAAATCACCATCATTGCGCTGTTTGCCATGTCGCTTGATTTGATTTTGGGTTACAGCGGCATCGTGTCCTTGGGTCATGCAGCCTTCTTTGGCATGGGTGCCTACAGTGCGGCTTTGTTTGCCAAGCACATCCACCCCGACCCACTGTTGGGCCTGGCCGTGGCCACGGGGGTGTCTGCCGTGCTGGGCTTGGTTTGCAGCTTGAGTGTGCTCAGAGGCTCTGACCTCACCCGCTTGATGGTGACACTGGGCGTGGCGCTCATCTTGCAAGAGCTGGCCAACAAGCTCGACTTCATCACGGGCGGTGCAGATGGTTTGCAAGGCGTGATCATGGGTCCGGTGCTGGGTCGTTTTGAGTTTGATTTGTTCGGCCAAACAGCGGCTTGGTATGCCCTGGGCATCACACTGTTGGTGTTTTTGCTGCTGCGCCGTTTGGTGCATGCGCCCTTTGGTTTCAGCTTGAAGGCCATTCGTGACAACCCCTTGCGCGCCCGCGCCATTGGCATCCCGGTGCATGCGCGTTTGATGTCGGTCTACACCTTGGCCGCTGCACTGGCGGGCTTGGCGGGTGGTTTGCAAGCGCAGACCACGGGTTTTGCATCGCTCGATGTGTTTGGTTTTGACCGTTCTGCCGATGTGCTCTTGATGCTGGTCATCGGCGGCACTGGATGGTTGTGGGGCGGCATCATCGGTGCCGTGGTGTTCAAGAGTTTGCACAGCGTCATTTCGGCATGGACACCGCAATACTGGACGTTTTGGCTCGGCCTGTTCTTGGTCTTGCTGATGTTGCTTGGGCGTGAGCGCCTGATTCGTCCATGGACTTGGGGGCGTCGCGCATGAGTGCAGACATCGTCTTGTCGTGTGAGGGCTTGGTGAAGCGCTTTGGCGGCATCACCGCCACTGACAACGTCAGCTTGAAGCTGATGCGGGGCGCAAGGCATGCGCTGATTGGACCCAATGGGGCGGGCAAAACCACGCTGATCAACCTGCTCACTGGCGTGTTGGCGCCCACGGCGGGCCGCATCGAATTGCTGGGCAAAGACATCAGCGGTTTGGCACCGCACGACAGGGTGCGACGAGGCTTGGTGCGCACGTTTCAAATCAACCAATTGTTTGAAGGCCTCACCCCCTTGCAAACCTTGGCCATGACCGTCTCCCAGCATTTGGGGCAGGGCGCTGCTTGGTGGCAGCCCTTGGGACATGACCAGCAAGTGGTGCAGCGTTGTGAGCAACTGCTGGCGCAATTCCATTTGACCGAAGTCATGGATCAACCGACCCAAGAGCTGGCCTATGGCAAACGTCGTTTGCTGGAAATGGCGGTGGCCTTGGCTTGTGAGCCCAGTGTCTTGCTGCTGGATGAACCTGTGGCGGGTGTGCCTGCTGGTGAGCGCGACGAGTTGCTGCGCACCGTGGCCGCCTTGCCCGCCGCCGTGACCGTGGTCTTGATCGAGCATGACATGGATTTGGTGTTCAGCTTTGCCAACCGCATGACCGTGTTGGTCAATGGCGCGGTGCTCACCGAAGGCACACCGGCTGAAATGGCTGCCGATCCTCGGGTGAAAGAGGTTTACCTGGGACATGGAGACAGCCATGGCTGATTTGCTGCACATTGAACAACTCAGCGCTGGCTATGGCGAAGCGGTCATCTTGCATGAGTTGAGTTTGTCCTTGGCGCAAGGTGAAACATTGGCGCTCTTGGGTCGCAATGGGACTGGCAAAACCACCTTGATGAACACCATCGCTGGCGCAACCCGTCAACATGCTGGGCGCATCCGATTGGATGGTGTGGACTTGCACCACTTGCCCTCGCATGCCAGAGCAGCTGCAGGGGTGGGCTGGGTGCCGCAGGAGCGGGATATTTTCAAGTCCTTGAGCGTGCTGGAAAACCTCACGGCAGTCGCTCGCCCAGGGGCGTGGACTGTTCAGCGTGTGTTCGAGATGTTCCCCCGCTTGGCCGAGCGTCAAACCAATATGGGCAACCAACTCTCGGGTGGCGAGCAACAAATGCTGGCCGTGGGTCGAGCCTTGGTGCTCAACCCCAAGCTGTTGTTGTTGGACGAACCACTCGAGGGCTTGGCGCCCATCATCGTGCAAGAGTTGTTGAAAGCCATCGCCCGCATCACCCGTGACGAAGGGCTCTCAGCCATCATCGTTGAACAACACCCGCAAGCCATTTTGGCCATCAGCCACCAAGCCGTGGTGCTGGACCAAGGGCGGGTGATACACAGCGGACCAGCCGCTGATTTGCAAGCCAAGCCCGAGTTGCTGGATCAGCTGCTGGGTGTTGCCCGGGACAAGGCTTGAACCATGGAATTGCTCCACATTCATCCCTGGCTCTGGATGGCAATGGCCGCTTTGTTGGGCTTGCAATTTGGCAGCTTTTTGAACCTGCTCATATGGCGTTTGCCCGTCATGTTGCACCAAGAATGGGACGACGATGTGGCGCACTTCCAAGGGCAAGAAGCGCCCAAGCGACAGCCCTTCAATTTGTTTTCCCCAGGCTCACATTGCACCCATTGCATGGCGCAGCTGCGCGCCTGGGAGTTGGTGCCTGTGCTGAGTTATTTGTGGCTCAAAGGCCGCTGTAGTCATTGCGACGCCAAAGTGTCTTGGCGCTATCCCCTGGTGGAAATCTGCGTGGCCGTTTGGTGGGCTTGGTGTGCGGCCCATTGGGGCATCTCAGCAGCTGCTTTCGCGTGGTCGGGGTTTGGCACCGTGCTGTTGGCGCTGGCCTTGATAGACGCCGACACCATGCTATTACCCGACATCTTGACCCTGCCATTGCTGTGGGCAGGTCTGGTCTTGTCGGCCATGGGCTGGATCAGCGTGCATCTTGTGGACAGCGTTTGGGGCGCGGTGGCCGGTTATGTGTCCTTGTGGTTGGTGCAGGCCGTCTTCAAGTTGATCACCGGCAAACAAGGTATGGGTGAGGGAGACTTCAAGTTGCTTGCCGCTTTGGGTGCTTGGTTGGGTTGGTTGGCTTTGCCGGGCGTGGTCTTGATGGCTTCTTTGGTGGGTGTGTTGGCCGCGTTGGTCTTGCGGTGGCGGGGCGCCTTGGCTTCAGATCAGGCATTGCCGTTTGGGCCTTATTTGGCAGCTGCGGGGGTGTGCATTGCTGTCTTCGAGCCTGCACTCATGTTCAGTCACCGTTTTGTTTATTGACAATCCCATGCCCAAGAATTCAACGCATCAGCCGCCACATGCAGTGCCTTGCATGGTCATGCGTGGCGGCACCTCCAAGGGCCCTTTTTTCAAAGAGGCCGATTTGCCCCGCGATCAAGCCACCAGGGACCGGGTGCTGCTCAACATCATGGGCTCGCCCGACAAGCGTCAGATTGACGGCTTGGGTGGCGCACACCCGCTCACCAGCAAGGTCGGCATCGTGCGACCCAGCACCACGGCGGGTGTGGACTTGGAATTTTTATTCGCACAGTTGCAACCCGACAAAGACAGCGTGGACACCACGCCCAATTGCGGCAATATGTTGGCGGCGGTGGTGCCCTTTGCATTGCATTCAGGCATGGTGCAAGCACTTTCAGACAGCACCACCTTGCGGGTCTTGACCCTGAACACCGATATGCAATGCGACATCACGGTGCATACGCCCATGGGCCCAGACGGACCGCGGTTCGTGGCTGACACAGGCGAGGCCCGCATCGACGGCGCACCAGGTTCATCCGCACCGATCACCATCAACTTTTTGGACACCGCTGGCTCGGTGTGCAGCGGCTTGTTGCCCACAGGTCAGGTGAAAGATCTGGTGCGGGTTCAACCCACCGATCAGTTGACCGGCTTTGAGCCTTTTGAGATTGAAGTCACTTGCATTGACAACGGCATGCCCTTGGTCTTGTTCAAGGCCAGCGATATGGGTCGCACAGGTTATGAATCCGTAGACGCGCTGAACGCCGACACCGATCTCAAAACACGCATCGAGGCTTTGCGTTTGCAGGTATCGTTGTTGATGGGCTTGGGCGATGTCAGCACCAAAAACTATCCCAAGATGACTTTGATAGCGCCGCCTGTGAATGGTGGCGCCTTGACCACCCGCAGCTTCATCCCGCATGTGTGCCACGACGCCATTGGCGTGTTGGCCGCTGTGACAGTCGGCACAGCTTGCGTCTTGCAAGGCTCGGTGTGCGATGGCGTGGCGGTCATGCAGCCAGGCCAGCACCAGGCCTTGTCAGTGGAACACCCTACAGGCGAGTTCAGTGTGGCTTTGCAAACCCGCACTGCACCTGACTTGCCTGGGGGGCATGAAGTGACCCAGGCGGCCTTGCTGCGCACGGCACGACTCATCATGCGTGGCGAGGCCATGGTGCCAGCCCCTATTTGGAATTCAGGAGACAGCACATGAGTTTGATCATCGACTGCCACGGTCACTACACCACGGCACCCAAGGCGCTGGAAGATTGGCGCAACCAACAAATTGCAGGCATCCAAGACCCATCGGTCATGCCCCAAGCTTCAAACTTGCGCATCAGTGATGACGACCTTCGCCACAGCATCGAAACCAATCAACTCAAGTTGATGAAAGAGCGGGGCAGTGACATCACCTTGTTTTCACCACGCGCGTCCTTCATGGCCCACCACATTGGCAACTTTGCGGTCTCCAGCACTTGGGCAGCCATTTGCAACGAGCTTTGCTTTCGCGTGTCCACCTTGTTCCCCGACCACTTTGTGCCGGTCGCCATGCTGCCGCAGTCTCCTGGTGTGGACCCGGCTACCTGCATTCCCGAGCTTGAAAAATGCGTGAAGGAATATGGTGCGGTCGGCATCAACCTGAACCCCGACCCGTCAGGCGGTCATTGGACCTCACCGCCATTGAGCGACAAACACTGGTACCCCATTTACGAAAAAATGGTCGAGTACGACTTGCCCGCCATGATCCATGTGTCCACCAGTTGCAATGCCTGCTTTCACACCACGGGT
>CANGHG010000030.1 GCA_947453645.1 Comamonadaceae bacterium | reverse complement strand
AAGCCTCAACTTCTGTGTCTTGCTCAGTGGCAATCAACTGCACGGGGGTGAGGTTGCAGGTGAAATGCAAAGGGCCGTCTTCAATGTGGTTGACCGTGGCACGTTGCTGACCTTCAACCAATACCTTGACCGTGCCATCAGGCAGTTTGAGCATTTGCAAAATGGTCGACACGCAGCCCACCTCGAACATATCGGTCACCAAAGGCTCGTCTTTGGCGGCGGCTTTTTGGGCCACCAGCATGATGCTGCGGTCTGCGCCCATGGCGGTTTCCAAGGCCTTGATGCTTTTGGGGCGTCCGACAAACAAGGGGATGACCATGTGCGGAAACACCACCACATCGCGCAAAGGCAACAAGGGCAGGTCGATGGGCAGTGCTGGTAAAGGTGTTTGTCCTGACATGGTCAAACTTCCAATCTCAAAAAAAGGGCAACTCATGCCACCCTTGGGGAGGAACTTCAGGCCTTTTTAGCGGCCTCGCGATACACCAACAAAGGCGGTTTGTTTTCGTCCACTGTGGACTCTTCAACCACCACCTTCTCAACATTGGTGCTGTTGGGCAAATCAAACATGGTGTCAATCAGCGATTGTTCAAGGATGGAGCGCAACCCTCGTGCGCCTGTTTTGCGGTTCAAGGCCTTTTTTGCAATGGCTGTGAGCGCTGACGGGCGAATTTCGAGTTCCACGCCTTCCATGGCAAACAACTTTGAATATTGCTTGATCAGCGCGTTTTTGGGCTCAGTGAGGATTTGAACCAAAGCGTCCTCGGTGAGTTCGCTCAGGGTGGCCACCACAGGCAAGCGGCCAACCAATTCGGGAATCAATCCAAATTTGATCAAGTCTTCTGGTTCAACTTGTCCAAACATTTCGGTCAAACTCCGCTCTTCTTTAGTTTTGACCACCGCACTGAAGCCAATTCCTGAACGTTCTGTGCGGTTTTCAATGACTTTTTCAAGCCCAGCAAAAGCGCCACCGCAGATGAACAGGATGTTGGTGGTGTCAACTTGTAAGAAATCTTGATTAGGGTGCTTGCGACCGCCCTGAGGGGGAACACTGGCCATGGTGCCCTCGATCAACTTGAGCAAGGCCTGCTGAACGCCCTCGCCCGACACGTCACGGGTGATGGAGGGGTTGTCCGACTTACGGGAAATTTTGTCGATTTCATCGATGTAAACGATGCCACGCTGGGCACGTTCCACATCGTAGTTGCAGTTTTGCAGCAACTTTTGGATGATGTTTTCCACGTCCTCGCCCACATAACCGGCTTCGGTGAGGGTGGTGGCATCGGACATGACGAAAGGCACATCGAGCATGCGGGCCAGGGTTTGCGCCAGCAAGGTTTTGCCTGAACCGGTGGGGCCAATCAGCAAAATATTGCTTTTGGACAGCTCTACCTCGTCTTTTTTGGCGTCTTGCTTGTGCTGCAAACGCTTGTAGTGGTTGTAAACAGCCACAGACAAGGCGCGTTTGGCGGGTTCTTGGCCAATCACATAGTTATCGAGATTGGTTTTGATTTCGAGGGGGGTGGGCAAATCGCCCCGCCCTTCACGCAATGAAGTGGCGGGGAGTTCGTCGCGGATGATGTCATTGCACAAGTCAATGCATTCATCGCAAATAAAGACTGAGGGACCTGCAATCAGCTTTTTGACCTCATGCTGGCTTTTGCCGCAAAAAGAGCAATAAAGTGTTTTTTCGCTGGAGCTACCTTTTTTGTCGGCCATTCCGTGTTTACCTTTGGGTGCGGGTCAAGGACGTTTGGATATTACATCGTCCACCAGTCCGTAAGCTTTAGCCTCTTCCGCGGTCAAGTAATAGTCACGCTCGGTATCCACTTCAATGCGGGACAGGGGTTGGCCGGTGTTTTCAGCCAACATTTGGTTCAAACGTTCACGGGTTTTCAGAATTTCACGGGCCGCAATTTCAATTTCGGTGGCCTGGCCCTGGGTGCCGCCCAAGGGTTGGTGAATCATGACCTTGGAATTGGGCAGCGAAAACCGCTTGCCTTTGGCGCCAGCGGCCAGCAAAAACGCGCCCATGCTGGCGGCCATGCCTGTACACAAGGTGGACACCTGGGGCTTGATGAAGTTCATGGTGTCGTAAATGGCCATGCCCGCACTGACCGAACCGCCGGGGGAGTTGATGTAGAGCGAAATGTCCTTGTCGGGGTTTTCACTTTCCAAGAACAACAACTGCGCCACCACCAAATTGGCCGTGTGGTCGTTGACAGGGCCCACCAAGAAGATGACGCGTTCGCGCAAGAGCCTGGAGTAAATGTCATAAGCACGTTCGCCCCGACCGCTTGTTTCGATGACGACTGGGACCATGCCCAAACCTTGTATGTCCATTGCACTCATGCGTTTTCTCCAGTAAGGGTGGGCTTCAAGCCTGACCCATCAATTCGTCGAAGCTGATGTTCTTGTCTTTGACCTTGACCAAGGACAACACGTAGTTGGTGACGTTGTTCTCAATCACAATGGCCTCCACTTCGGCCATGCGGCGGTTATCGCTGTAATACCAACGCGCCACTTCAGAGGGTTTCTCGTAGCTGGCCGCCAGCTCTTCCACATGCGCCTTGATTTGGTCGGGAGTGGCTTGCAGGTTGTGCATGCGCACCACCTCGGACACCACCAGGCCCATGCGCACGCGGCGCTCGGCTTGGGGACGGAACACATCTTCAGGGATGGGGGCTTTGTCAGCGTCTTTGATGCCGCGCTGCTTGAGTTCTTCACGTGCGCCTTCGCTCATGCGATCGAGTTCGGACTGCACGATGGACTTGGGCAAATCGAGTTGGGCCTGGGCGACCAAGGCGTCCAAGGCGGCTTGTTTGTTGCGACCTAACAAGCGGAATTTGACTTCACGCTCGAGGTTGGCGCGGATGTCGGCACGCAGTGCTTCGACGGTGCCGCCTGCCACGCCCAGGGATTTGGCCAATTCATCGGTCAATTCGGGCAAATGTGATGCTTCGAGTTTTTTCAAGGTGACCATGAAGTCGGCCGATTTGCCAGCCACTTCGCGGCCTTGGTAGTCGGCGGGGAAGTTCAGGGGGAAGGTTTTGCTCTCGCCTGACTTCATGCCCAGGGCGGCGTCTTCAAATTCCTTCAACATTTGGCCTTCGCCAATGACGAATTGGAAGTCTTCAGCACGGCCGCCGTCGAAAGGCTCGCCGTCGATCTTGCCCAGGAAATCCACCGTGACGCGGTCGCCCGTGGCGGCAGCCGTGTCCATGGGGCGCTGCGCAAAGCTGCGGCGTTGTTTGAGCAAGATGTCAATGGTTTTGTCGATGGCCGCTTCGGTCACGTCGGCGGTGACACGTTCGACCTCGACGGTGCTCAGGTCTTGGATGGTGACCTCGGGATAGACCTCGAAGATGGCGTCAAACGCCATTTCGGTTTCAGAAGGTTGTTCTTTTTCGTTGATGCGGGGCTGACCGGCCACGCGCAATTGGGCTTCGTTGGCGGCTTGGTTGAAGGCTTCGCCGACTTTGTCGTTCATCACTTCGTAATGAACCGAGTAGCCGTAGCGCTGGGCCACGATGTTCATGGGCACTTTGCCAGGACGAAAACCGTCGACCTTGACTTGGCGAGCCAACTTCTTCAAACGGGTGGTGACCTCGTTTTGGATCACCGAGGTGGGCAAAGTCAGGGTGATTTTGCGTTCTAATTTTTCGAGGGTTTCAACATTGACGGCCATCAGGCTTCTCCAAAATAATTCACTTGCGCTGCGAGTACGGTAACCACTGGTGCGCGGGGGGGGACTCGAACCCCCACACCATTGCTGGCGTCAGGACCTAAACCTGGTGCGTCTACCAATTTCGCCACCCGCGCGGGATCAAAAAAGCAAAGGGCAGTTTGCCTGAACAAACCGCCCATTGAAAATCGGTCAGACCGAAATTCTACCTGTTTGCCCCCGCTGCTCAGGGGCTCAGCGCCTGACCCTGAACCATGCGGCATACATGGCGGGCAGTGCCAACAAAGTGAGCACCGTCGCCACGATCAGACCGCCCATGATGGCCACGGCCATCGGCCCCCAAAACACGCTGCGCGACAGCGGAATCATGGCCAATACCGCCGCCGCCGCGGTGAGCACGATGGGGCGCAAACGCCGCACCGCCGACTCGACGATGGCATCCCAGGCGGGCACACCACGCTCGCGGTCTTGCTCGATTTGGTCGATCAAGATCACCGAATTGCGCTGAATCATGCCCAGCAAAGCAATCACGCCCAGCAAGGCCACAAAGCCAAAGGGTCTGCCCAAGGCCAGCAAAGCCATGGCCACGCCTGCAATGCCCAAGGGGCCTGTCAAAAACACCAAGAGCGCGCGACTGAAACTTTGCAGTTGCAGCATCAGCAAGGTGAAGGTGACAAACAACATGAGCGGCACGCCCGCGGCAATCGAGGCCGAGCCCTTGGAGCTCTCTTCGACCGCACCAGCCACGCTGATGCGGTAGTTGGGGTTGTTCCACTTCGCCTCCAAGGCTTGCAACTCGGGGCGCAATTGCGCAGTGACCGTGGCGCCTTGCAGGCCTTCCACAATGTCAGACTGCACGGTGATGGCGTAGTCGCGGTTTTCACGCCACATCACACCGGGTTCCCAGTCGAAATGGGGCTTGGCGACTTGCAACAAGGGGATGCTGCGACCCGAGGTGGTGGGCACATAGGCACTGGCCAAGTCCGAAATGGTTTCACGCTCGCTTTGCGGTTGACGCAGCACCAGGTCAATCAACCTGTCGCCCTCGCGGAACTGCCCCACGGTGGCGCCAGTCAGCAACACCCTGGAGGCCTGGGCGATGGATTGACTGGTCACCCCCAGTGCACGCGCTTTGTCCTGATCCACTTCCAGGCGCAAGACCTTCACCGATTCGTTCCAGTTGTCGTTCACGCCGCGGGTGTTGGTGTTGGCTCGCATGGCGGCTTTGACCTCGTCGGCCTTGAGGCGCAACACCTTCGGGTCGGGGCCAGACACCCTGAATTGCACGGGGAATGGCACGGGCGGTCCATTGGGCAGCAACTTGACCCGGGCACGCACCTCAGGGAACTCGCTCGCCATGAGGGCCGGCAGTTGCACCCTGAGGATTTCACGGGTTTTCAAGTCCTTGGGGATGACCATGAATTGCGAGACATTGGTCTGCGGGAAGATTTGGTCCAGCGGCAGGTAAAAGCGCGGCACGCCAGAGCCGACCCACACACTCACCGAGTCCACACCTTCGATGGACAACAAGCGTTTTTCCACTTGCTGCGTCAAGGCCTCGTTGGCGGGGAAGGAGGTGCCCTCAGGCATCCAAATGTCCATCATGATTTCAGGACGGCTGGAGTCTGGGAAAAACTGCTGTTGCACCTTGCCCATGCCGAAAATGCCCAGGGCAAAAATCAGGATGGTCGCGCCAATGGTGAGCCAGCGGTGCTTGACGCACCAGTTCACCGTCTTGCGAAAGCCCACGTAAAAGCCCGAATCAAACAACTCGGCTGGCAGTTCGCCGTCTTGGTGTTTTTTCACCTTCAAAAACACAGTGCCCAAATAAGGCACGAAAAACACCGACACCCACCAACTCAGCAGCAAGGCAATCACGGTGACCGCAAAAATCGCAAAGGTGTATTCACCCGTGACCGACTTGGCCAAACCAATGGGCAAGAAACCCGCCGCCGTGATGAGCGTGCCAGTCAGCATGGGCATGGCGGTCACGTCATAGGCAAAGGTGGCGGCTCTCACCTTGTCAAAGCCCTCTTCCATTTTGCGCACCATCATCTCCACGGCAATGATGGCGTCGTCCACCAAGAGGCCCAGCGCAATGATGAGCGAGCCCAGCGAAATTTTGTGCAGCCCAATGCCGAAGTAGTACATGGCCAAAAAGGTCATGGCCAAGACCAGCGGGATGGTGATACCCACCACCAAGCCGGGTCGCATGTCAATGTGCCAGCCGAAACGCCCGCCCTTGTGCCAGCCCAGCGAGACAAAGCTCACCACCAACACGATGACCACCGCCTCGATCAAGACGCTCACAAACTCGCTAACCGAGCGACTGACGGCTTTGGGTTGATCCTGAATTTGACTCAAGTTCACACCCACGGGCAAGCTGGCTTGCACTTTGTCCATGGACGTTTGCAGCGAATGGCCCAAAGCGATGATGTCGCCGCCCTTGACCATGGACACGCCCACGGCCACCACCTGCTGGCCTTGGTGGCGCACCTTGACCGTGGCCGGGTCGACATAGTCGCGGCGAACCGTGGCGATGTCGCCCAATCGGATTTGCTGACCCGAAGCGCCCCTGATGGGCATGGCTTTGAGCTGGGCAATGGCTTCAAACTGGCCAGCCACCCGCACCTGCACCATGTCGGTGGGGGTTTGCATGACGCCGGCGCTTTCCACCGCGTTTTGCTGACCCAGTTGCGCCAGCACCGCGTTCATGTCCAGTCCCAGTTGCGCCAAGCGCTTTTGCGGAATTTCAATGAAGATTTTTTCGTCCTGCACGCCAAAGAGCTCGACCTTGGACACGTCCTTGACCCGCAGCAGTTGTTGGCGCACCTGCTCGGCAATGTCCTTCATTTCGGCGGGACTGAAGCCCTCGGAGGACAAGGCGTAAATGACGCCATACACATCACCAAAGTCGTCATTGAAGAACGGCCCTTGCACGCCTTGCGGCAAGGTGTAACGCATGTCACCAATCTTTTTGCGCACCTGGTACCAAACGTCGGCCACATCGGCGGCTTTGGAAGAGTCCTTGATTTGAAAAATGATTTGCGATTCGCCCGGTTTGGAATAGCTGCGGATCTTGTCGGCATAAGGCGCCTCTTGCAAGGTGCGTTCGAGCTTGTCAGTCACTTGTTCGGCCACTTGCTGGGCTGTGGCCCCAGGCCAATAGGTGCGCACCACCATGGCACGGAAGGTGAACGGAGGGTCTTCGTCTTGGCCGAGCTGGAAATAAGCAGCTACCCCCAAGACCAGCAACACCCACATCAGGTAGCGGGTGAGTGCGCGGTGGTTCAGGGCCCATTCGGAGAGGTTGAAACCTCGGCTGGGCGTGTGCGCATCCTTCATGGTTGAGCCCCAGGCGCTTGATACACGCTCACTTTTTGGCCAGGCGACAAGACATGCACACCAGCGGCGACCACTTGTTGACCCACTTGCAAGCCCGACTTGAGGATGACCTCATTGCCCTGGATGTTGCCCACTTCCACCACCTGCGAGCGAACCGTCATGCTGGCGGTGTCCAGCACCCACACCGTGGTTTGGCCGCCTTCTTGGCGAATGGCGGTGGTGGGCAGGTTGATGGCTTGGGTGTTGGTGGCGCTTTGGCCCAGCATCACGGTGAGGGTGCTGCCCAAAGCGGCGCTGCTGTCTTTCAAAGCCGCACGAATGGAGAAGGTGCGGGTCACCGGGTCAGCGCTGGCGGCTATTTCATGCACCGTGGCGTCTTGCAAGGCCTGCTTGCCCCAGAATTTCACTTTCAATGCTTGACCCATGTTGAGTTGACCCACCAGGTCTTCAGGCACGGCAAACACCGCATCACGTTGGCCTTCTTGCGCCACCCGCAGCACCGGCATGCCAGCACTCAGCACCTGGCCCACCTCGGCGTCCACACCCGTGACCACGCCAGCCTTGTCGGCAAACAGCTTGCTATAGCCCAGCTGATTGCCCTGCCCCGCGAGTTGCGCCTGGGCTTGGTCGAGTTGTGCTTGGGCGGCCTTGAGGGCGCTGTCGCGGCGCTCAAGTTCCGCCCCGCTGATGAATTCTTTGTCCCGCAGTTCTTTGTAGCGCTTGAAGTCGGCGGCGGCCAAATCGCGGTTGGTTTGAGCGGCGCTCACCTGGGCTCGGGCGGCGTCCACCGACAAACGGTAGTCCTGGGCGTCAATTTCGGCCAGCAATTGCCCAGCTTTCACCTTTTGGCCCAGCTCCACATGACGGGCCACCAGTTTGCCTGCCACCCGAAAACCCAAGCGGGACTCGATCCTGGCACGCACCTCACCTGCGAAAGAGGTGTTGCTGCTCAGATTGGTTTGGCCCACGGTCAGCACTTTGACGGCGCGCACAGGCTCTTGGGGTTTGGGGGGTGGTGAGCAAGCCACCAAAGCAGCGGCCACGAGCAAAACAACCGAGTTGGAACGGGACATGGTGATTCCTGGGAAATTAATGACTGACTGGTTAGTAATTTACGACCTGAGCCTTGGTGTTGTCAAGCGACAATGGAATAACCATGCAAGCCGTCAACCACTATGAGAACTTTCCAGTCGCTTCCTGGCTGTGCCCAGCGCACTTGCGAGCACCCATCGTGGCCATCTACCACTTTGCTCGCACGGCCGACGACATCGCTGATGAGGGCGAGGCTTCGCCAGAAGATCGGCTGAAAGCCCTGGCGCAGTTGGGCCAAGATCTGCGGCACAGCCTGGAGAGCCCGAATTACTTAAGCCCCCAATGGCCGCAGATATTCATCAATCTGCGACAGCAAATACTAACTTTTAAGCTGCCCGTGCAGCTGCTGCTGGACCTCTTGGATGCCTTCACCCAAGACGTGGCATTCACCCGCGACGCCCGCCGCTATGCCGACCGAGCCGAGTTACTGGACTACTGCCGCCGCTCGGCCAACCCGATTGGCCGCTTGCTGCTGCATTTGTACGGCGTGACCGACAAGGCCTCGCTGGCCCAAAGCGACGCGGTTTGCAGCGCCTTGCAACTGATCAATTGTTGGCAAGACCTGAGCCTGGACCTGCCCCGTGGTCGACATTACCTGCCCATTGGGGCTGATTTGGCCGAGGAAGTGACTTTTGCCCGCGCCCTGATGAACCAAGGTGCAGACCTGGTCCATGCACTGCCCGGGCGCGGCGGCTGGGAGCTGCGCCTGGTGGTGCAAGGCGGCCTGCGCATCCTCGACAAAATTGAACGCTGCAACACCCGGCTGCAGCGCCCCAAACTGCAGGGCGCAGACTACGCGCTCATGCTGTGGCGGTCCCTCTGGATGACACAATCTCGCCCATGACGCCCCAGCAATATGTCCAAGAAAAGGCCGCCGCTTCGGGCAGCAGCTTTTATTACGCTTTTTTGTTTTTGCCGCCACAGCGCCGCGCCGCGATCACCGCGTTTTATGCCTTTTGCCGCGAGGTGGACGATGTGGTGGACGATGTGCAAGACGCGAGCGTGGCCGCGCACAAGCTCGCCTGGTGGCAGCAAGAGGTGGCTCGTGGCTTTGCCGGCGACGCCCAGCACCCGGTGATGCAAGCCCTCATGCCCCTGTGCAAGGACTTTGGCATCACCCAAGACCATTTGCAGCAAGTCATCCAAGGCTGCCAAATGGACCTGAGCCAAACCCGCTACCTGGACTTTGCCGGCCTGCAACAGTATTGCCACTTGGTGGCCGGCGTGGTGGGCGAGGTGGCGGCGCGCATTTTTGGCCAAACCCAGGCACCAACCACGCCCTACGCCCACACCTTGGGTCTGGCGTTTCAACTCACCAACATCATCCGCGACGTGGGCGAAGACGCCATGCGCGGTCGCATTTACCTGCCCGTGGACGAGTTGCAGCGCTTCGAGGTGAAGGCGCAGGACCTCTTGCAACGCCAGGACAGCCCCAACTTTCAAGCCCTCATGCAATTCCAGGCCGAGCGTGCCCATGGCTTGTACGACCAAGCCTTGGCCATGCTGCCCGAAGCTGATCGGCGCACCCAAAAACCCGGCCTGATGATGGCCAGCATCTACCGCACCCTGTTGCGCGAAATCGAAGCCGCCCGCTTTCCAGTGCTCACCCAACGCGTGGCCTTGACACCCATGCGCAAGCTTTGGCTGGCCTGGAAGATGCAAGCCCTGGGGCGTTTTTGAAGGCTCTCACCATCGTCGGTGGTGGCTGGGCGGGCTTGGCCGTAGCGGTTCGTGCCACCCAGCAAGGCTGGCGGGTGAGGTTGTTGGAAGCCGCGCCGCAATTGGGCGGGCGCGCCAGGCGGATTCAACACCAGGGCTTGGCGCTGGACAACGGCCAGCACATTTTGATCGGCGCTTACCGCGACACCTTGGCCCTGATGCGCACCCTGGGCTTGAAGCCCGAGGAGCTGTTGCTGCGCCTGCCCATGAACATGCAAACCGCCCAAGGACAGGGGCTGCGCCTGCCCTGCTGGCCGCCACCCCTGAATCTGTGCTGGGGCGTGGCCACCGCTTCAGGCTGGTCTTTGGCTGACAAATGGGGCCTGGTCAAACGTTGCGCTGCCTGGCAATTGGCGGGCTTTGGCTGTGACGCCCAGGCCAGCGTGGCCGACTTGTGCCAAGGTCTGACACCTCGGGTGATGACCGATTTGATAGAGCCCTTGTGCGTCTCGGCCTTGAACACCCCCTGCCATCAGGCCAGTGGCCAGGTGTTTTTACAGGTGCTGCAAGACGCTTTATTGTCCGGCCAAGGCAGCAGCGACATGCTCTTGCCCCGCGTGGACTTGAGCCGCTTGCTGCCCGACGCAGCCCTTGCCTGGTTGCAAGCGCATGGCGCTGAAGTGTTGTTGGGCCACAGGGTGAGCGAGCTGCGTACCCTCATGCACCAGCCGGTGATGCTCGCTTGTCCAAGCTGGGAGGCCGCCGCCCTCACCCAAGACCTAGCGCCCACCTGGTCGTCACATGCCGCAGCTTTGCAGCACACCGCCATCACCACGGTCTATTTGCGCACCCAGCAAGCCTTGACATGGCCGGCGCCCATGTGCGCTTTGGCCAGCGGGCTTGACGCACCAGCACAGTTTGCCTTCGACAAGGGGCGCATGAGTGGTCTGCCCGACATGCAAGGCGTGATCGCCATGGTGGTGAGCGCCAGCACCGCCAGCCGAGACGACACCAGCCAAGCGGTGCTGCAGCAAGCGGCATCACAACTGGCTTTGCATGACCTCGAATTGTTGGCCACGGTGGTGGAGAAACGAGCCACATTTGCCTGTACGCCTGGCTTGCAGCGCCCAAGCCTGCAGGTGATGCCAGGGGTCTGGGCCTGCGGCGACTACGTGGCTGGCCGCTACCCCGCCACGCTAGAAGGCGCGGTTCAATCAGGGTTTGCCGCAGTAGCGGCCCTGGCCTTGGCCTCGCATGGGTGAAAATACCGCATGACTTCCTCCCAGCGCTTTTCCGCCGAGCCGCCTTATTCCCACGGCCAGGCGGCCAAAACAGCCATTGTGTATTGCAATCTAGGCACCCCAGAAGCCCCCACCGCATCAGCTTTGCGCCGCTATTTGGCCGAGTTTTTGAGCGACCCCCGGGTGGTGGAAATACCCCGTTTGCTCTGGTTGGCCATCTTGCACGGCATCATTTTGCGGGTGCGCCCCGCCAAATCAGCCCATAAATACGCCAGCATTTGGACGCCCGAAGGCTCACCGCTGAAGGTCTGGACCGAGCGCCAAGCCCAGGCCCTGCAAGCCGCTTTCGCAGGCAGCACAGTCCAGGTGCGCTTTGCCATGCGCTATGGCTCGCCCGCCGTGGCCAGCGTCCTGGAAGAGCTCAAAGCACAGGGCGTCAACCGGGTGCTGGTGCTGCCCGCCTACCCCCAATACTCGGGCACCACCACGGCCAGCGTGTTTGACGCCGTCTACACCTGGGGCTTGCGCACCCGCCACTTGCCCGAGATGCGCTTTGTCAACCATTACCACGACCACCCAGGCTACATCCAAGCACTGGCGCAGAAAATTCAGGCGCACTGGGACGCCCACGGCCGAGCCGAACAACTGGTGATGAGCTTTCATGGCGTGCCCGAACGCACCTTGCACCTGGGCGATCCCTACCACTGCGAATGCCTGAAAACCGCACGGCTCTTGGCCGAGGCGCTGCAACTGCGCAAAACGGATTACAAGGTCTGCTTCCAGTCACGCTTTGGCAAGGCCAAATGGCTGGAGCCCTACACCGAGCCCACGGTGCGCCAACTCGGTCAAACAGGTACCAAGTCCATTGACGTGGTTTGCCCAGGCTTTGTCAGCGACTGCCTGGAAACGCTGGAAGAAATCGCCATGGAGGTGAAAGCGGCCTTTTTGGAAGAAGGCGGCGAGCGTTTCCACTACATCGAATGCCTCAACGACAGCCCACACTGGATTGAAGGCCTGAAAGCGATTGCCCTCAGCCACATGGGCGGCTGGCCTACGCAAGATCAGGCGCAGGCAGAGAGAACGGCATCAAGGGAAGCGGCCCTGGCACTCGGGGCCAAGGACTAACCGGTCACTGCACGGCGGCAGCTGACGGGGGATTGCTTGCAGGCTTTGCAGCAGCTTTGGCAGCTGGTGGTGGCTCTGCCGCATTGGGCACCGTTGGCACAGCAGCAGGTGGCGCGGAATTGGCTGCTGGTGGTGTTGTTTCGACAGGGGCAGCGTCTGTGGCGGGTGTGCCCGTGCCAGGATTCATGGCAGCAGCAGGCGCCGGGGCCTCAACCGCAGCATCGACTTTCTCGTCCATCACCTTGGGCCGCAGCAAAGCGGCTGCAGCCAAGGCCACCAAGAACAGCGCCACAATTTTCAAGAGGTAGCCACTGCCGGCAGGCTGGGCTTCATCGGCTGGCGCCGGGATGGTGTTTGGCGTTGTGTCGGCCAGCGGTTCAGCTGAGTTTGGTGCAGGCTCAGAGGCTTCTTCAAGGTCTTCTGACACATGTTCAGGCACATGTTCAGGCGGCTGAGCCAGCACATGCAAGGCCTCACTGCGCGTGATGGGGTTGGCCGCAGGAGCAGCCTCAAAGTGGGTGTTTAGAGGGGGGCTTTGGACATAGGCCGAGGTGTGCAGCAGGGTTTCTTCATCCTGGTGAACCACGGCTGGGAGCTGTTGCCCAAACAACTGGGTTTCGCTCATTTGCAGCAAACCGGCCACTTTGCGCGCGGCGGTGAGCTTGACGCTCTCGCTGTAAAAAGCGGTCATGCCGCCTTCTTCAATTTGTCGGATTTGCTTGACGGACAAGCAAGCGCGACTGGCCAAATCGGCAATCGCCCAGCCCTGTGTTTCGCGCTTCAAGCGAATTGCACTGCCATCAATTTGAGAGACATCCGACATTCAAACCCTTTAGCAAGCCAGCAAGCAGGGCTTATTTGACCAGGAGCAATTCGCCTTTGATAGAGGCGCCCTTTTGGACAGACAAGGTTTGGTAGACCACATGGCCGTCAACAGATGCTGAGGAGGTGACGATCAGTTCGCTGCATGTGGCCGTGCCTGAGAACTTGCCCTTGATGTGCAAGCTGGAACAGGTGACCACGCCTTCAACTTGGCCGCGCGAACCGATGGTGAGTTCGTCAACTTGAACCTGCCCATTCAAAGAGCCTTCCACGTGGATAGCACCTTTGGCAGAAATCTCACCACGGAAAGAAAAACCCTCGCTCAGGATGGAGGGCTTTGTGGCGTTGGAGGAGATGATGTCCATCATGTTGTTTCTCTGAGGTTGAGCAAGCGGTTGGTTCTCTGCTGACAAAGGGGTTGTTGCAAGCGCAGCAGGCTGAACTTCTGGCTGTGCAACAGGGTTTGCATTATTGTTTGTTGTTTTGGATTTGTTGAACATACTGAGCGGTTCGAATCACTTTTTGAGGATTGACCGGGTATCCGCCGACCAGAATCTCCAAATGAAGATGCTTGCCTGTTGAAGATGCGCCGGTACTGCCAATGTAGCCCAAAAGGCTGTCTGTGGTGACTTTATCACCGACCTTGACTGACAATTGGGCCATGTGTGCATACAGGGACTCTACACCGTTCAAATGCCGAATCACAACCGTATTTCCATATTGCGGGTGGAATTCTGCCATGACCACGACCCCTGCTTTGACCGCAAATACCTTGTCGTCGCCAGTTTCGCTCATCAAATCAAGTCCCGTATGGAAGTGGGTCTTGCCAGTCAAGGGGTGTTTGCGGATACCAAAATCTGAAGAAACATTGAAATTGGCTACAGGCATGTGGTTGGGCAAGGCGTACAACACCTCGCGCAAAGCGCGGTTGGTGGAGAGTTCCTCGGCCACTTTGCCACGCAACAAGGGGTTGGACTGCGAGTCCGTGTCTGCCGTCAAACCACCATTGGCTGAATTTTGCTGAATGATTTTGACGATTTTCTCGGTCAAGCCCGAAGTTTCGAGCTGTGCCTTGAGGGTGTCGTTTTCCTCTGAGACCGTGATCATGGAGGTTTCCACGAAACGGCGAATGCTCATGTCCCTGTCGCGAATGGTTTGAGCCAAGGTCACCATCTGATCTTCGTTCAAAGAAGCATCTGCTACAGCACCGTCAGCGGTGCTGCTCAGCAAGGCGCGGTAGACCTCTTCGTGGGAGCGCTCCAAGCGGGCGCGACTCACGCCCAACACCAAGGTGGTGGTGGTCAATACCAGGATGGTGCCCATCAAGGCACCACCAGCAATCACCGAACCGCGGGCGACAACACGCTGAAAATTGGCGGGGATATTGAAATATTTGAGATCGCCGTTTTGCTCCAAGATCAGCTTGACATCTTGGTACTCCCGCAACCACACATGCCTGATGAATGCAGGCAATCGGCGGAGTCGGGAGATCAATGGGCGAAACGAACGCATAAAACCTTAGCGAACAACTCAGTTGCCCGCTGGTTTGGCCTGCGCTGAAGGAGGCGTGGAAATAGCAGGTGCAGGAGTAGGCGCTGAAGTGACGGGCTCAGCACCTTGGCTGAGTGCACCTTCAATTTCGCCACCCTTTTCGATTTCAATTTCGGAGTAGTGAATCTTGCCCACGATCTTGCCAGTGGCCCGCACGATGAGGCTTCTTTCGCTGACGATGGTGTTGTGCAGCTGACCGCGCACATCAATCACCTTGGCAGATACGCGACCAGTGATGCGTCCTGTAGGTCCAATCAAGACCTCTTCTGCAGTCAAATCGCCTTCAATCACACCATTGATGACGGCTTTGGACGGCACAGTGAAAGCACCCTTGACAACGACGCCGTCACCGATGACAACACTCTCTAATGAATCTGATTGATTGGCCATACTTGCTCCTTGATTGCCATCTTAGCAAAGATTAAATATAAATTAACTTTTTTCTTGAAGGTATTGATTTAATTGAAAAAAAATTCGTTTCATTCGATTTATTGATGTTCAGGATGAATTCGATATTTAATTTAATTTGCTATTTAGGGTTTGAAATATGAATAACTTAGATAATAAGGTGTTATTTTGAAAGTTGACTGGGCGATTTTTGTCACTGAATACGGTATTGTAAAAGCACAACATTCGCCAGTGCCCTATTTTCTTCGATAGAAATAGAGGAAGTGACTGCCTGAATTCTTGGTTTTTTATGAGAAATCAGATTGAGAAATTCTAATAATGAATTGTTTTTTAACGATTTATTAGTTTCTCAGCCATTGATAATGATTTCGATAAATTTCATGGGTCCATTGCGGGTTCTCGCCACAAGCATGTTGCTGGCTTGGGTCACCGCCTTTGCGTCTCCAGCTTGGTCACAAGAGTATGGATTACCCGAGTTGATTCAATTGGCCATCAACAACCATCCGTCTGTCAAATCCAGCTTGGCTGGTGAAAAAGCGGCACGCCAAGCCATAGACAGCGTGGAATGGCAGGCTTACCCCACCCCATCGATCACGGTAGAGGGTGCCAAGGCCTCTGCCAGCGACTTGAACTACCGAGGCGACGACAAAGTCACCACCTTGCGCCTGAGTCAACCGCTTTACAGCGGAGGCGCCTACACAGCCCAAGTAGAGCGAGCCAAGGCCAGTTTGCAAGTCGCCCAAGCCACGACGCGCGAGGCCAGCCTACAAATTGCCCAAAAAATAGTGGTGTATTACACGGATTGGTTGTCTGCAGAACTCAAAGCGCAATCTTGGCGCCGCAGTGTGGCCATCCATCAAAAGCTGCTGCAGTCTGCCAAAAACCGGATTGCACAAGGGGTATCGGCAGCAAGCGACCTTGTGCTGGTTCAAGGCCGACTGGATGCGACCAACGCGGAGGTTTTTTCCTCAGCACTACAGGCCGAGCTGGCGCTGAACCGATTGCGAGAACAGCTTGACTTGCCTTTGACTGCAGAGCGTCTGAAAACCACCATGACTTTGCCGAGTTCAGCAGCAGCCTCACTGGAGAATTTGTTGTTGGATGCCGAAAGCGTGTCTCCCAGTATTCAAAAGGCGAAAGCACAGATGTTGGTCGCACAAGCCAATGCGAGCGAACGTCGGTCTGCCCTGCAGCCTGATGTGAGTTTGCGCTTTGAGCGGCAAATTGGTAACTTTGCAATAGCCAACACCTCGCCAGAAAACAGGGTGCTGCTGAGCGTCACCACCAAATTTGGCGCGGGCTTGTCGAGCTTTACCAATATTTCAGCCGCTCGTTCATTGGAAGAATCGTCCCAACTTGACATTCAAATACAGCGCCGTATCTTGCGCGAGCAAGTGGCCAATGACTACAGCACGTCCAAGTCGTTCAAAGAGCGTTTACAAGTACTCAACCGATCATTGGAGGCATCTCAGGCTGTGTTGGATTCATTCGAGCGACAGTTTGCCAATGGGCGAAAAAGTTGGTTGGACCTCATGACCATCACCCGTGAAGTGGCTCAAAACGAAGTTCAGATTGCAGACATGAAGGCCAACGAAATGCAAACAGCTTGGCGACTGCATATTTTGACGACTGGCTCCTACTTCCCCACAAGCAGCAGACCATGAGTACGATCAATTCATTGACCGCATGTATTTACAAACTGGCGCAACTCAAACAGCAGCCACTGGATCGCTATGCATTGTTGCAAGCGGTTGATGAACTTCGCAAAAGCAAGCGGCGATTGACGCCAAAGCAAATCGTTTCTCAAATTGGCACCAAGTTGGGTTCCCCCCCTGGCAAACTGGTTCGCTCTCCCGACCCTGCCAACATGCCTTTGTTGGCCCATCATCCCAAGGTCGGCTGGTTGTTGGTTCGAGGCCAAAACGCCAGACAAGAGTGGATCATGGAGTGCTGGGACAGCGCCAAGCAACAGTTCAGGGAAACCAAGAGTCGCAGATCCAAATTGTCGGGATTGATGTTGTTTCAACTCAATCTCAAACAAGACTTTGATTCATCTCAAAGTCCAGTTTTTCAATTGATCAAGCATGAACTCTTCTCGCACCGCAGCAAACTTGCCGAGATCGTCATCGCCACCATTTCAATGAATCTGCTGGCCATCGCCACCTCGTTGTATTCCATGCAGGTTTACAACCGTGTGATCCCCACCAATGCACTTCAAACGCTCAGTGTGCTGACCATCGGCGTATTGATTGCAGTGATCATTGAATATGTGCTCAAGCACGCCCGCGCCTCGATTTCAGAGCGACTGATTGATGCAGTTGACCAACGGTTGACACGCGTGATTTTCATGCGCTTTCTCTCTATCCGATTGGATCAACTGCCCTCCAGCGTGGGTAGTTTGGCGGGGCAACTCAACGCCTACCAGTCGGTGCGAAGTTTCTTGACCAGTGTCACCACCCATTTGTTGGTCGACCTGCCCTTTGTATTCATCTTCTTGATGCTGATTCCCTTTGTTGGAAACAGCATCTTGGTCACCATACCGGTTGCATTTTTCCTCATCGCCTTGTTGATGAATTTGTACAACCGCAAACAAGTTGAAGGGCTTGCATCTAGGAGTACGTCCTTGGGGCACTTCAAAACTGGCTTGTTGGTAGAGACCATTGAAGGTGCCGAGACCATCAAGTCGGGCCAAGCTGGTTGGCGAATGTTGAATCGATGGATGAGTGCATCTGATTCTCATCGCCAAAGCGAGCAGCACATGCGTCATATCACTGAACGCAATCAACACACAACGGCCACCATGCAGCAGGTCTCTTACGTTTTGTTGATTGCACTTGGGGCGGTTTTGGTTTCCATGGGTTCCATGACCCAAGGCGGTTTGGTGGCGTGCTCCATCTTGGCTGGGCGAATTTTGTCGCCGATTGCCACCATCCCTGCACTGCTCATGCAGTGGGGGCAAGTCAAGTCAGCTGTTCAAGGTCTGGACAGGATTTGGAAACTGGAGTTAGACCATCAAGACCAAAGTCACCCTATTGCGCCTGAACACATTCGCGGGCATTACAAACTCGAGCAAGTCACCTCAGGTTACCGCGGCACTCAAAGGGCATTGCACATCAAAGACTTGGTCATTCGACCTGGCGAAAAAATTGGCATTTTGGGGCCCATAGGTTCAGGAAAAACAACACTGCTGAGACTCTTGTCGGGCATGTACAAACCCCAAGAAGGTCGGGTCTTGTTGGACAATATAGACATTGTTCATTTGAGCAAACCCGTTCTGGCTGAAAGCATCGGTTTCTTGCAGCAAGACGGCCGTTTGTTTGCAGGCACCTTGCGCGACAACTTGATTTTGGGCATGCACGATCCCGGAGACGATCGGATCTTGGCTGTGGCAGAAAGAACAGGCCTGATGAAATTGGTCATCAGCAACAACCCCAAAGGTCTGATGCAAGAAATATCAGAAGGCGGCTT
>CANGHG010000029.1 GCA_947453645.1 Comamonadaceae bacterium | reverse complement strand
GTGCTGGCGGCTGATGCGGTTCATCTTGTTGATGGTCTCGATCATGTGAACCGGAATGCGGATGGTGCGCGCCTGGTCCGCGATCGAGCGGGTGATGGCCTGGCGAATCCACCAGGTGGCGTAAGTGGAGAATTTGTATCCACGGCGGTATTCAAACTTATCCACGGCTTTCATCAGGCCGATGTTGCCTTCTTGAATCAAGTCGAGGAATTGCAAACCACGGTTGGTGTATTTTTTGGCGATGGAAATGACCAAGCGCAAGTTGGCTTCAATCATTTCTTTCTTGGCGTTGCGTGAGGCGCGTTCGCCTTCGTTCATGCGCTTGTTGATGTCCTTGAGTTCGGCCAAGGGCACGACCACACGGGTTTGCACATCCATGAGTTTTTTCTGCAACTCTTGAACAGCGGGGATGTTGCGGGTCATGGTCACCGACCAGGCTTTGCCGGCAGCAGACTGCTTTTCAACCCATTTCAAGTTGAGCAAGTTGGCGGGGAATTCTTTGATGAACATCTCTTGCGGCATGCCGCAACGGTCCACGATGATGCGGCGCAGTTCGCGTTCTTTCTTGCGCACATCGTCGACTTGGGTGCGCACCAAATCGCACAGTTTTTCGATGGTGCGCGCCGTGAAACGAATGGTCATCATCTCTTCGCTGATGGCCTTTTGCGTCTTCAGGTAGGCAGGCGTGCCATAACCTTCTTTGTCGAAAGTTTTGTGCAGTTTGTCAAACAGCACTTGCATGCGGTCCAAACGGGTCAGGGCCTCTGTTTTCAGCTCTTCCAGCTTTTTGGTCAGGGCTTTGGAGCCGCCTTTGCCGTCGTCGTCATCGCTGTCGTCGAATTCGTCAAAGTCTTCTTCGGCCACATAGTCGTCGGCCTCGTTGGCGTTGCTGAAACCATCCACGATGGTGGAGATGACCACCTTGCCTTCACGGATGTCACCCGCCATGCGCAAAATTTCGGCGATGGTGGCGGGGGAGGCACTGATTGCCTCCATCATGGCCATCAAACCGCCTTCAATGCGCTTGGCAATTTCAATTTCGCCCTCGCGGGTGAGCAACTCCACTGTGCCCATTTCACGCATGTACATGCGCACGGGGTCGGTGGTGCGACCGAATTCACTGTCCACGGTGGACAAGGCTGCTTCGGCTTCTTCTTCAGCTTCTTCTTCACTGGCCACGGTGGGGCCGGTGTTGGTGATCAGCAGGGTTTCAGCGTCTGGGGTTTGTTCGTAAACCTGCACACCCATGTCGTTCAACATGGTGATCACCACTTCCAGGGTCTCGGCGTCCACCAACTTGTCGGGCAAGTGGTCTGAGATTTCGCCATGCGTGAGGTAGCCGCGTGTCTTGCCCAACTTGATGAGGGTTTTCAGGCGCGATCGGCGCTTGGCCAAGTCTTCTTCAGACAGCACGGCTTCATCCAAGCCAAATTCTTTCATCAAGGCACGTTCTTTGGCCTTGCTGATCTTCATGCGCAGGGGTTTGACTTTTTCGGTGCTGGCCGAGGTGTCTTCGGCGAATTCAGCTTCCAAATCAACAATGTCTTCGTCTTCAGGCAAGGCTTTTTTAACGTCTTTGCCTTTGGCAGTCGGCTTGCCAGTTTTCTTCGGGGGCGTGGCTTTTTCGGCGCTCACTTTGGCGGGGGCCTTGGCCGCAGGCTTGGCCACAGCTTTGACAGCTGCCTTTGCTGGGGGTTTGGCAGCTGCTTTCACGGGCGTTTTGGCGGGCGTTTTGGCGGGCGTTTTGGCGGCAGGCTTGGCTGCAGCTTTGACAGGGGTTTTGGCTGCAGGCTTGGCGACGGCTTTCACAGGTGCTTTAGCTGGTGTTTTAGCTGGTGTTTTAGCGGCGGGTTTTTTGGCAGGCATGTCAATCCTTGGGCAACAAAAAATAAAAACACGCTTCGGGTGAAGCGATATTCATGGGTCAGAGAGGGGAAACAAGCTGTGGGGCGAACATTTGGTGTGCAGTCCTTGCGGTGGGTGGCGGGTCGTGCGCTGGTGGTCACGGTTGGCCGAATCCGGAGGTATTGCTGTCGCGCTTGAGTCAGAGGAGTGGATTATACCTGAGGGGCACTTTTCAAGGCCGCTAAACGGGCATTCAGCAGCTTGATTTGCCCATAAGCGGCGGGGTCTGAGGCCATGCGGCGGGTGAGGTCATCGATTTGTGTGGCGAGGTGGGCTTTTTCCAAACCTGCCAAGATGCTTTGCAGTTCACCAGGGTCGTTATCGATGTCGGGTGGGGCGTCATCGATCAGGCTCACCAAGATGGCTTCCTCGGGGTGACCGCGCAAACCCTCACGCAGCGCCGCCAAGGGTTGCACCCCATGTTCATGCCACTGCTGGTCCAGCCAGGTGAGCAATCCGCCGTGAGGTGCTGGCAAGTCGATCAACATGTGTTGCTGATGCTGGGACAAACCGCTCCATTGCTGCATGTCGGCAAACAAAATTTGCAAAGCACGGTCTTGGCGGCTGGGCGCTTTGCGGCGCATGGGAATGCCGCGTGGTGCTGTTGTCGTTTTTGCAAAAGGTTTTTTGCGTGCCTGGTTGCTCTCGCCGCCGCCTGAACTGCGAGGGCCGCGTTGGGCGGCTTGACTGGCTGCACCGGTCCAGAGGTTTTGCAGCTCTCGGTTGCCAATGCCCACCAAGTCGGCCAGGTCGCCCAGCAACTGGGTTTTGAGCACGCCATCGGGCAGGGCCAGCCACAGCGGTTTGGCCTGCGAGGCCAGCAGGGCGCGGCCTTCCGCGCTGTCGATGTCGCAGCCCTCTCGGGCAACTTCCAGCAAAAACCGACTCAGCGGCGTGGCGTCCGAGACCAATCGGGCAAAGGCCTCGGTGCCGTGGGCGCGCACAAAACTATCGGGATCGTGTTCGGCAGGCAGGAACAAAAACTTCACATTGCGCACATCGGTGGCATAGGGCAGGGCGCCGTCCAAGGCCTTGCGGGCGGCACGGCGACCCGCCGCGTCGCCATCGAAACTGAACACCACCGCGTCGGTGAAGCGAAACAGCTTTTGCACATGGTCGGTGGTGCAAGCCGTGCCCAAGGTGGCCACGGCATTGGGAAAACCGAGTTGTGCCAAGGCCACCACGTCCATGTAGCCCTCGGTGACCAGCACATAACCCGCTTCACGCAAGGCGGTGCGGGCCTCGAACAAGCCATACAACTCGCGGCCTTTGCTGAACACCGGGGTCTCGGGTGAGTTGAGGTATTTGGGCGTGCCCTCGCCCATGACCCGACCACCAAAGCCGATGCATTCGCCTTTGACATTGCGGATGGGGAACATGATGCGGTCGCGAAAGCGGTCGTAGCGTTTTTCTTCTTCGCCTGCCTCTGCATTGGCGATCACCAAACCCGACTCGACCAGCAAGGGGTCTTGGTAATCGGGAAAGACACTGGCCAAACTGCGCCAGCCTTCAGGCGCATAGCCCAGACCAAACTGCTTGGCAATTTCGCCCGACAGCCCGCGCCCCTTGAGGTAATCCACGGCTTTGGGCGCGGTTTTCAAATGCTTGCGGTAGGCCTCGGCGGCTTTTTCCAACACATCGCTCAAGGTGGCTTGGCGTTGACGTTGTTGCTGAGCGCGTTGGCGTTCGGCGGGGTCGGCCTCGTCTTCGGGGACTTGCAAGCCGTAGGACTGGGCCAGGTCTTTGACCGCTTCCACGAAGTTCATGCCCGCATGTTCCATCAGGAAGCCGATGGCATTGCCGTTTTTGCCGCAACCAAAGCAGTGGAAAAACTGCTTGGAGGGGCTGACTGTGAAAGACGGGGATTTCTCCCCGTGAAAGGGGCACAGCCCCATGAAATTCGCGCCGCCTTTTTTCAGCTGCACATACCGACCCACAACCTCTACAACATCGGTGCGGGCCAGCAGTTCCTGAATAAAGCTTTGCGGTATGGCCATGCCATCAGTCGCCGCTCACCTGACCTTCGCGGCGGGGGTCTGCAGCACCCAGCCATTGAGCGTTTTGACGTTGAATGGCTTGCAAACCGCTGGGCATGTCGAGTTGCAGCACCAAATGGTTTTTGGCTTTCAAGGCCGCCATGGTGTCTGCAGGGAAGGTGTTGGCCTCCAGCAGCAAGGGGCCATTGGCACCGGTGATGCCCGAATGCGGCATGTTGACCGCTTGCTGGGCATTCAAGTCCCAGTGCAGCATGCCCCACAGGCTTTGCGCCGTGAAGTGGATGATCATGGCGCCACCTGGGCTGCCCAAGGTGGCCAGGGCTTGACCACGTTCGCCATTGGCGTTTTGTTCAAACACCAAGGTGGGGCTCATGGACGAGCGAGGACGTTTGTTGGCTTGAACGCGGTTGGCAATCGCTTGGCCTTGTGGGTCATAGGGGGTGAAGCTGAAGTCGGTGAGCTGGCTGTTGAGCAAGAAACCGCCTTTGTTGCCATTGCCGACCATGATGCGCGAACCAAACACGGTTTGAATCGAGGTGGTCATGGACAAGGTGTTGCCCAGTCCATCCACGATGCTGATTTGGCTGGTGCCGTGTTCTGGCTGATCGGCCATGGGCGCCATGCCCGTTTTGCTGACGGCTGGGGGTGTGCCTGCATTGGCAGCGGCCATGCGTTGGTCGCCGATGAGTGCAGCACGTTCTTTCAAGTAGCCAGGGGCGAGCAGGGCTTGCCAGTCACCGCCCGGGGCTTTGACGAACGCAGGATCTGCCACGTATTGCGCACGATCGGCAAAGGCCAAGCGGGCGGCTTCGTTGTAGTGGTGCAGCCAGTTGGCGCTGGGCACCACGGTGTTGCGTTCGCTCCAGGGACGGGCGCTGTCATTGGCCGCATTGGTTTGCGCCAAGGTGCCCATGATTTGACCGATGGCCAAGGTGCCCGAGCTGGGCGCGCCCATGCCGCAGACCTGCACCCTGGTGTTGGCTTTGGTGGTGTGTGGGAAGCAAAGTGCTTCGCGCACCACGGCACGGTAATTTTGCAAGTCACGCATGGTCAGCAAACCAGGGTTGTTCGGATGCTGTTGCACCTTGTTGACCATGTTTTGAGCCAATGCGCCTTGGTAGAAAGCGTCTGCGCCCTCTTTGGCAATGAGCTTGAAAGTCGCCGCCAATCCTGGGTTTTTCAACACCCGTCCCACAGGTAAAGGCTGGCCATTGGGCTTGTAAAAGTAAGGCGCAGCTTGCGGGTCTTGGCGCAGTGGGCGGTCGGCCAACAGCAAGGCATTCAAGCGGGGTGTGATTTTGAAGCCTTGCTCAGCCAGGGTGATGGCGGGTTGGAACAACTTGGCCCAGGGCAGCTTGCCATGTTGTTGGTGCGCTTTTTCCAACATGCGCAAAGTACCGGGTACGCCCACCGCACGGCCGCCGACGGCTGTTTCATCAAACGCCATGGTTTGACCGTTGTTGAACATGAAGAGTTCTTCATGGGCCAAATTGGGGGCGGTTTCGCGACCGTCAAAGGCTTGAAGTTTGCTGCCATCGTGGTGCAGCAAGAACGCGCCGCCGCCAATGCCGCTGGACTGCGGTTCCACCAATGTGAGCACCATTTGCACCGCGATGGCAGCGTCCACCGCTGAGCCCCCCGCTTTCAAGATGTCATAGCCCGCCTTGGCGGCCAAGGGGTTGGCCGCTGACACGCCGCGTTTGTTCAAGGGCCAGCCTGGTTTGGTTTGGTAGCCGCTAGAGGATTCGGGTTGCAGCGCTGGAATGTCAGCGTCGCTGAGTTGGGCTTGGGCGGCACTGGCCAGCAGCAAGCCGCCCATGAGCATGTGCAAGCTGAGGTTGCGCCATGGACGGCGAGCAAAAGCAGTAGAAACAGGGGTGGTGGTCATGGGGAAATCCTTATTTCGGGGGTAAACGAATGGCGCCGTCCAAGCGAATCACTTCGCCGTTGAGCATGTCGTTGTCAAGAATATGCAAAACCAATTTGGCGTAATCGAGGGGGGTGCCCAAACGTGAGGGGAAGGGCACACCAGCGGCCAGTGCTTCTTGCACTTCTTTGGGCATGGAGAACATCATGGGCGTGCCAAAAATGCCAGGCGCAATGGTCATGTTGCGGATGCCCAATTTGGACAGGTCACGGGCGATGGGCAGGGTCATGCCGACGATGCCGCCTTTGGACGCCGAGTAAGCGGCTTGGCCAATTTGGCCGTCATAGGCTGCCACAGAAGCAGTGGAAATCAGCACGCCGCGCTCGCCGGTGGCTTCGGGTTGGTTGGTGCTCATGGCCTGGGCGGCCAAGCGGATCATGTTGAAACTGCCCACCAAGTTGATGCTGATGGTGCGCTGAAAACCCGCCAGCAAATGGGGGCCAGTTTTGCCCACGGTGCGCTCGGCGGTGGCGATGCCCGCGCAGTTCACCAAACCCGAGAGCTTGCCCAAGCTTTGGGCTTTGGCCACCACGGCGGCGGCATTCTCCTCATTGGAGACGTCACAGTGGACGAACACACCGCCCAATTCGGCCGCAATGGCCTGGCCTTTTTCGTCTTGCATGTCGGCAATCACCACTTTGCCGCCGTTGTGGGCCAACAAACGGGCAGTCCCTTCGCCCAAACCGGACGCGCCGCCGGTCACGATGAACACATTGTTTTTGATTTGCATGATTGCCTTTCAATTTAAAAGATGGGGCCATTGGGCCCAGCCAAACAATTATGGCAGTCCCGGACTGCGAGAATAGGCAGCATGATGCCTGTAACGCCTTCAACCCCCCGTTTTGCCCCGTCCATGCTGGGCTTGTTGCTGATGCTTTTGGTGGGCTGCGCCAGCGTTCCCCCGCCTGTCAAGCCCGTTCCGCCAGCGGTGCCCACCGCCGAGCCTAAAAAAATACCCAAATTGGGCCTGGCCTTGGGCGGCGGCGCGGCAAGAGGTTTTGCCCATATTGGGGTGTTGCAGGTGCTGGAAGAAGAGGGCATCAAGCCGCAGTTCGTGGTGGGCACCTCGGCCGGCAGTTTGGTGGCGGCTTTTTACGCCAGTGGCAAAACAGGCGCTCAGCTCACTTGGCTGGCCGACTCCATGGACGAGTCGCAACTCACCGACTGGACTTTGCCGTTTTCGGGTCGAGGCATGTTGCGCGGCGAGGCCTTGGGGCGCTACATCAACACCCAGCTCAATGGTTTGAAGATCGAGGACATGAAAATCCCACTGGGCATCGTGGCCACCGACTTGCAAAGCGGCGACGGTATTTTGTTCAGGCGAGGCGATGTGGCCACGGCGGTGCGTGCCTCCAGCGCCGTGCCCTCGGTGTTCGAGCCCGTGCGCATTGGCAACAGAGATTATGTGGACGGCGGCTTGGTGTCTCCCGTGCCGGTGCGTTATGCCAAGCAAATGGGCGCTGAATACGTCATCGCGGTGGACATTTCCAGCCGCCCCGAGGATGCCAAAACCACCGACATGCTCAAGGTGTTGTTGCAAACTTTCAGCATCATGGGCAAGAGCATCAGCCAATTGGAGTTGAGCCAGGCTGATGTGGTGGTGCGACCCGCCTTGCCCGACGTGGGCAGTGCCGAGTTTTCAGCCCGTAAAAAGAGCATTGAAGCTGGGCGGGCCGCCATGAAGCAGGCCCTGCCGCAGGTGAAAGCGGCTTTGGCGCCGTGAAACTGCTGGTGACAGCCCTTTGAACAGACACAAAAAAACCCGCCGAGGCGGGTTTTTGGTTGTCAAAGCCTGAGCTTTGAACAAATTAACGCTTGCGTGAAGCAGGCTTGGCAGTGCTCACAGTGGACTGGGCCACGGCGTGCATATTGGCTTCAGCGGCTTCGGTAGCTTGTTTCACCGCTTTTTGAACGCTTTCCAAAGCAGTGTGGCTGGCAGCCACGGCGCTTTTGATCATGGCCACAGCGGTTTCAGAACCGGCAGGGGCATTTTTAGCAGCGGTGTCGACGAAGCCAGCAACCGCTTTTTGAGCTTCTGCGGCTTTTTCTTCAACAGCTTTGCCAAATTCGTTGCTGGTGCTGGAAGCGATTTCGTACACGTGGCGGCTGAAAGAAGCGGCTTTTTCGGTCATGGGTTGGAGGTAGCCAGCTTGCAGGGCCATCAATTCTTGAACGTCTTTCACGTTCAGGAAAGCGTGGGTGTGGTTCAGGTTGTCTTGCAGGGCAGCTTTGGCAGCGGCCATGTTCAGTTCAACCAGTTTTTCAACGCCGAAAAATGCTTTTTCGGTCAGGCCGAACAGGGCTTCAGCGTTGGCTTTTTGTGTGGCGATCAGTTGTTCTGCGGTCATCATGGTCAGTTTCCTTTAGGTTGGATGGTTTCACTTTGGAACTGCGCTTGACTGATGTTGCGGCGCAGCATGGGAAGAAGTATAGGGTTTCCACCAGTCAAAACAAGTCGTTTTGATCGAAATGCACCTTATTAGAGCGGGCTGTCTAAAACCCGCCGTTATTGCGAGGCCGAAGCAATCCCTGCGAAGCAACCCGCCCCGCCGCATTCGCCCACCGCTCACCGCAGCAGAGCTGCGACGTTCGCTACGTGGGCGAACACGCCACGGCGGTCAACTTCTGCAACCAGCCAAGACACGGTGGTCGGGCCGACTCGAACGTTGCCGCTTGCGGCGGTGAGAGGCGACCGAGCCGCCGGGGCTGGGCTGGAGCGCGGGATTGCTTCGGCCTTCGGCCTCGCAATGACGGGCTTCGCAATGACGCAGACAATGGCCAGTCCGATGCACATCTATTACGCCGCCACACACCTACAGAAGCTGCCCGAGGGCCATCGCTTCCCCATGGGCAAGTACGAGCTGCTGCGACAGCGCTTGGCGGCCGAATTGCCCGAGATGCAGCTGTCCTTGGCCCCCGAGGCCACCGACGGCGAGCTGGCCCTGGTGCACACCCCTGTCTATATAGAGGCGGTATCCCAGGGCCTGTTGACCCCAGAACAACTGAGAGAAATTGGCTTTCCTTGGTCCGAGGGCATGGTGGAGCGGGCCAAGCGTTCGGTGGGTGCCACCATCTGCGCGGCCAGAACCGCCATGAAACAAGGGGTGGCAGCCAATTTGGCAGGCGGCACCCACCACGCCTATGCCCACAAGGGCGGCGGGTTTTGTGTGTTCAACGATGTGGCCGTGGCTGCTCGCCTCATGCAGGCCGAGTGGGCGCGTCGCCACCCGCGCCCCATGCAAGTGGCGGTGATCGACCTGGATGTGCATCAAGGCAACGGCACCGCAGACATCTTTGCCCAAGACCCGAGTGTGTTCACCCTGTCCATGCACGGCGCGAAAAACTTTCCCTTTCGCAAAGCCGCCAGCGATTTGGACCTGGAACTGCCCGACGGTTGTACCGACCAGCCCTATTTGGACGCCTTGCACCAAGCCCTGTTGCAACTGGAGAACCGCTGTGCGCCCGACTTGCTGTTCTTCCTGGCAGGGGCCGACCCGCACGAAGGCGACCGTTTGGGCCGCTTGAAATTGAGCTTTGCCGGGCTGCAAGCACGTGACCAAACCGTGTTGCGCTGGGCCAGGGAAAGACGCATCCCCTTGGCCATGGCCATGGCGGGGGGCTATGGCCGCGAGATGGCCAGCACGGTGGAGGTTCAGATCAACACCTTCGCCCAAGCATTGGCCGTTTGGCAAGACTGGCAAAATGACCCGCCATGAGCACCGCACCGCCCCGCGCCCAAGCGCTTCCACGTTCTGCATTCCACGCCTTCAAACGCATCACCACCCGCTGGGCGGACAACGATGTGTACGGCCACGTGAACAACGTTGTCTATTACCAATGGTTTGACACCGCCGTGAACGCCCATCTCATTGAACACGGCGCCTTGGACATCCACGCGGGGCACACCATTGGCCTGGTGGTGGAAACCCACTGCAACTACTTCGCACCGCTGGCTTTCCCAGACAACGTGGATGCGGGCATTCGCGTGGCCCGCATTGGCGCGTCCAGTGTGCGCTACGAGGTGGCCTTGTTCGCCGAGGGCCAAGACCTGTGCGCCGCACACGGGCACTTTGTGCATGTGTACGTGGACCGAGAAACCCGCCGCCCAGTCAGCCAGTTGCCTGCTTCTTTGAAAACCGTTTTAGAAAGATTGACATGAGCATTTCCGAGACCGTCGCCCAAGCCATCGACACACGCATGTCAGCGCGGGCTTTCACCCAGCAGGCCGTCAGCCGCGAGGTGATCACCGACATCTTGCACATGGGCAGTCGTGCTCCTTCGGGCACCAACACCCAGCCTTGGAAGGTGTATGTGTTGCAAGGCCACAGCCGCGACACCCTGGTGGACAAGGTGTGTGCCGCCCACGACGAGGTGCGCGCTCATCCTGAGAAGGCTGCCGATTACCGCGAAGCCTACGACTACTACCCCGAGAAATGGGTCAGTCCCTACATCGACCGCCGCCGCGAAAACGGCTGGAGTCTTTACGGTTTGCTGGGTATTGGCAAGGCTGACAAAGACAAAATGCACTTGCAACACCAACGCAACTACCGCTTCTTTGACGCGCCCGTCGGGCTGATGTTCACCTTGGACAAGATCATGGGCCGCGGCTCCTTGCTGGACTACGGCATGTTCTTGCAAAACATCATGTTGGCGGCGCGCGCCCACGGCCTGCATACCTGCCCCCAAGCGGCTTGGAACGGCTTTGCCAACATCATCCTGCCGCACATTGGGGCGGGCGATGACGAAATGCTGGTGTGCGGCATGGCGCTGGGCTATGCCAACGACCAAGACATCGTCAACACGCTGCGCACCCCGCGCGAAACCGTTGAATCCTTCACCCACTGGTTGGGCTGAACATCATGATCATCTCCAGCTTGCTAGACACCGATCTGTACAAGTTCACCATGATGCAGGCGGTGTTGCACCAGTTCCCTGGTGCGCAAGTGGCTTACAAGTTCAAATGCCGCACGCCTGGCGTGAAGCTGGCGCCCTTTGTCGATGAAATTCGGGCTGAAATCAAAGCCTTGTGCCAGCTGCAGTTCAGCGAGGACGAGTTGTCGGTGGTGCGGGCCATGCGCTTCATCAAGAGCGACTTCGTGGATTTTTTGGGGCTGTTCAAGCTCAACGAAAAATACATCACCGTCACCGCGCTGCCCAACGGCGAAATTGACATCCACATCCATGGGCCTTGGCTGCACACCATCCTGTTCGAAATACCGGTGCTGTCCATCGTCAACGAGGTGTATTTCCGCCACACCCAGCCAATGCCAGACTTCGAGGAAGGTCGCCGCCGCCTGGCGGTGAAGATCGACCAACTCAATGCCGCAGACTTGCCCGACCTGAAAATTGCCGACTACGGCACCCGCCGCCGTTTCTCCAAAGCCTGGCACCAAGAGGTGTTGCAAGTACTGGTGGATGGGCTGGGCACCTTGCCTGCAGGGCGTTTCACGGGCACCAGCAATGTGCTGTTTGCCAGCAGCATGGGCATCACCCCCTTGGGCACCATGGCGCACGAGTATTTGCAAGCTTGCCAAGCGCTGGGGCCACGGCTGCGCGACAGCCAAGTGTTTGGCTTTGAAACATGGGCCCGTGAATACCGTGGCGACTTGGGCATTGCCTTGAGTGATGTGTATGGCGTAGAGCCGTTTTTGCGTGACTTCGACATGTACTTTTGCAAGCTGTTTGACGGCGCACGCCACGACAGTGGCGACCCCTTTACTTGGGGCGAACGCATGATTGAGCATTACAAAAGCAACCGGGTAGACCCGCTCACCAAAATTTTGATCTTCAGCGACGGCCTGACCGTGCCGCGCACCATCGAGCTGTACAAGCGTTTTCAAGGCCGCTGCCAACTCGCCTTTGGCATTGGCACCAACCTGACCAACGACCTGGGCTACGAGCCGCTGCAAATCGTCATCAAGATGGTGGAGTGCAACGGGCAACCGGTGGCCAAGCTCTCGGACACGCCGTCCAAAAACATGTGCGAAGACACCAACTACCTGGCCTATTTGCGACAGGTTTTTGACATCGCCCAGCCGACATGAGCATGGACAGCCTGCTCATTCTGGTGTTTGTGCTGGCTTATGCGGCCATCACCTTGGAGCACCAGTTGCAGGTGAACAAATCCGCCCCCGCCTTGGTCGGTGCGGCCGTGTTGTGGGTGCTGCATGCCATGCATTTGGGCGACGCGGCCTTGTTGGGCCAGCAGCTGAATGAATCGCTGGTGACCACGGCGCAAATTGTGTTTTTTCTCATGGGGGCCATGACCATCGTGGAAGTGGTGGATGCGCACCACGGCTTTGAAGTCATCACCTCACGCATCCGCACCCCAAAGTTGTCTTCCCTCATGTGGTTGGTGGGCATCGTGACCTTCTTCATGAGCGCGGTGCTGGACAACCTGACCACGGCCATCGTCATGGTCTCGCTGATGAAAAAACTCTTGCGTGAACGCCAGGATCGTTTGTTTTTCGCGGGCATCATCGTCATCGCGGCCAATGCAGGCGGCGCTTGGTCGCCCATTGGCGACGTGACCACCACCATGCTGTGGATAGGCGGGCAGGTGACGGCGCTGGGTATTGTGCAAACCCTGCTCTTGCCGTCCATCGTGGCGGCACTGGTGCCCTTGGCGTTCACTGCCTGGTTGCTCAAGGGTCAAGCTGTGCAAGCGCCTGCCAGGGTGACGGGCCACGCCAACCAAGGGTCCAGTGGCCTGATGTTGGGCTTGGGTTTGGGCATTTTGCTGTTGGTGCCTGTGTTCAAAACCCTCACAGGTTTGCCGCCCTTCATGGGCATGTTGCTGGGTTTCGGTTTGATGTGGCTGGTGAGTGATTTGATGCACAAAACCAAGGCCCCCGAAGACAAAGCGCACCTGACCTTGGCGCATTCGCTGTCGCGCATTGACATGGCCTCGCTCACGTTTTTCATGGGCATTTTGCTGGCCGTGGCGGTGCTGGAGCATGCGCACATTCTGGGCAACTTGGCCACTTGGCTGGACACCGTGGTGGGCCGACAAGACCTGATCGTGCTCTTGATTGGCCTGGCCAGTGCCGTGGTGGACAACGTGCCGCTGGTGGCGGCCACCATGGGCATGTACAACCTTGCCGACCATCCGCCCGACAGCTTTTTGTGGGAGTTCATTGCCTACTGTGCAGGCACAGGCGGCTCGGTGCTGATCATCGGCTCGGCAGCGGGTGTGGCCGCCATGGGCTTGGAGAAAATCAGCTTCTTTTGGTACCTGCGCCGCATCAGTGGCTTGGCCTTGCTGGGCTATTTTGCGGGCGCATTCGTCTACATCTTGCAATTCAATTTCACCCATTAGCCATCATGAGCAAACCCAAAATTGTCGTCACCCGCCATGTGTATCCCGAGGTCTTGGCGCATCTGGCACCGCACTTTGAAGTCACTCACAACCAGGCTGACAAGCCCTACAGCTTGGAAGAATGGACCGCGCTGCTGAGCCAACAAGACGGCGCACTCACCATGGGCATTGAGCCGGTCAACGAGCAGGTGCTGAGTGCTTGCCCCCAGTTGCGCATTTGCGCCAACTTGAGCGTGGGCTACAACAACTTTGATGTGCCCGCCATGACCCGCCACAAGGTGGTGGCCACCAACGCCCCCGATGTGCTCACCGAGACCACCGCCGACTTTGGTTTTGCGCTCATGATGGCCACGGCCAGGCGCATCACCGAGGGTGAACACTACATCCGTCGTGGCGACTGGCACCAGTGGAAGCTGGACTTTTTCTGCGGCGCTGAAGTGCACGGCACCACCCTGGGCATCATGGGCATGGGCCGCATTGGCCAAGCCATTGCCAAGCGAGGTGCGCATGGTTTTGGCATGAAGGTGGTCTATCACAACCGCAGTCGTTTGGCCCCCGAGCTTGAAGCCGCTTGCAAGGCCAGCTACGTCAGCAAGGCCGAGTTGCTGCAAACCGCCGACCATGTGGTGCTGGTGGTGCCGTACTCCAAAGAGGCACACCACACCATAGGCGCACCTGAGTTGGCGCTCATGAAACCCACAGCCACCTTGGTCAACATTGCCAGGGGCGGCATTGTGGACGATGCGGCTTTGGCGCAGGCTTTGCAACAGGGCCAAATTGCGGCGGCTGGTTTGGATGTGTTCGAGCGCGAACCTCAGGTGCATCCCGAACTACTCAAATGCCACAACGTGGTGCTCACGCCCCACATTGCCAGCTCTACGCGCGCCACCCGCTTGGGCATGGCCATGTTGGCCGCCAACAACCTGATTGCATTTTTCAAAGAAGGCAGGGTGCTGACCCCGCTCAACCCTGAGGTCTTGGCATGAACATTGACACCAATTGGCTCATCATCGGCGTCATGGCCGTGCTGTTCAGCGCCGCCATGTACCTCATGCGCCGCATGTCGAGTAAAACCAATGAAGCGCCCAATGAGGTGGCACAACTCGAAGACAAGCTGGACCGCTTGGGCAAAGAGCTGCGCTATGACATCAACGAGGCTTCACGCAACGACCGTCAAGAGCTGTCGCACAACCTGGCGCAATTTCAGCAAACCCTCACCGAGCAATTGGCGCTGATGCAAGCCAACTTGAACACCCAACTGTTGGCGCTGGGCGAGGGCAATACACGCCGCATGGCCGAGGTGCGTGAAACCCTGGACCAGCAGTTACAGCACATGCAGCAAACCAATGTGGCCAAGCTCGACGAGATGCGCAAAACCGTGGACGAGAAGCTGCAAACCACCTTGGAAGCACGGTTGAGCGAAAGTTTCAAGCAAGTGGCAGAGCGCTTGGAGCAGGTGCATCAAGGCCTGGGCCAAATGAAAACCTTGGCGCAAGGCGTGGGCGATTTGCAGCGGGTTTTAAGCAATGTAAAAACCCGTGGCATTTTTGGTGAGGTGCAGCTGGAAGCCTTGCTAGAGCAAGTGTTGACCATCGAGCAATACGGCAAGCAAATTGAAACCAAGCCGCGCAGCAACCAGCGGGTGGACTTTGCCATCAAGCTGCCTGGGCGCAGCGACGACGGCGCCACGGTCTGGCTGCCGATTGACGCCAAGTTCCCGCGGGAAGACTACGAGCGCTTGCTGGACGCCCAAGACCGTGCCGACGTGGTGGGGGCTGAAGCCGCCGCCAAGGCCATGGAGGCACGCATCCGCAGCGAGGCCAAGAGCATTGCCGACAGTTATTTGGCGCCGCCGCACACCACCGACTTTGCCATTCTGTTTTTGCCGGTGGAGGGTTTGTATGCCGAGGTGTTGCGCCGCCCTGGTTTGATGGATTTGTTGCAGCGGGACTACCGTGTGACCTTGGCCGGCCCCACCACCTTGCTGGCCATTTTGAACAGCCTGCACATGGGCTTTCGCACCTTGGCCTTGGAGAAGCAAGCCTCGGAGGTTTGGAAGGTCTTGGGCGCGGTCAAAACCGAGTTCGAGCGCTACGGCGAATGGGTGGCCAAGGTGCGTGAGCAAGTGCAAAAGGCCGCCGACACCTTGGACCGTGCCGACACCCGCAGCAAGCAAATGCGCCGTGTACTCAAAGGCGTGGAGGCCTTGCCCGAGGCCGAGGCTTTGGCGCGGTTGCCCTTGGACCCAACTGACGCTTCTGAGGTTGCTGACCCCGATTAACGTCATTGCTCCTTGCTGTCATTGCGAGGGACTTCAGCCCCGAAGCAACCCCTTCCCCATGCCCATCCAAATCTGAGCTCCTTTCTATTTCATTTGATATCATAAATAAATATCATTTCGGGGTGAACAGCAAACACCTCAAAACGCTTCAACTCATCTTCCAGCAACCCACCACCAAGTCCCTGAAGTTTTCAGACATTGAAGCTCTGGTTGTGGCCTTGGGTGGCGAAGTGCAACAGGCGGGGGTAACAACATGAGCACCATGACATTCAAAGGCTACACGGCCAGACTGGATTACGACGAGCGGGACAATTTGTTTGTAGGACGGGTATTGGGTTTGCGCAGCATCATCAGTTTTGAAGGTTCGTCGGTGGATCAACTCCGTCTGGCCTTTGAAGTGGCCATCAACGATTACCTTGCAGAATGCCAAGAGCAGGGCGTTACTCCCGAAAAACCTGCTTCTGGCAAATTGCTGCTGCGCTTGGCACCTGAGTTACACGGGCAAGCCATGGTGGCCGCCAAGGCTGCTGGCAAGAGCCTCAATCAGTGGGTGGCCGAGGTGCTGCACCGCGAAGTTCACATGTAGTTGCTCGCACTGTCATTGCGAGGCCGCTAGGCCGAAGCAATCCCCATCGGTTCACCCGCCACGGCAGCTCGAATGCCGCTCACCGCAGCAAAGCTGCGATGTTCGCTACGCATCCGACCCGCCGTGTCCGTCGAACCCGGTGAAGTGACCTCTCGCACCTTCATCGCTCGCAATGACAACAAATCCACTGATATTCAACTAATTCAACAAACTAACAACTAGATACTCATTAATTTACAAATATTTCATATTAAATAGCTACAAATCATGATAAATTGTCATTGTGTAATTACTTTGTATGCGGGCATCGCAGCCACTGCGGTAGCCTGCCTGATTCAAAAAAACCGTGAAAAACGAATCATTTTTACAAGCTGTTTCCAGCAACCCCGCCTTATCGGCCTTGGCGGCCAGCCGTTCGGTGCTGATGCTGCAAGGCCCGGTAGGGCCGTTTTTTGACCGACTCACGCGCTGGTTGAAGGCCCAAGGCGTGGTCGAGGTCAACCGCGTGGTGTTCAGCGGCGGGGACAAATGGGACTGCAGCGCCACGATCCCGTTGGTGTTCAACGACGACATCGAAACTTGGCCGATGTACTTGCAAAACATCATCCGCAATTACAAGGTGGATTGTTTGGTGCTGTTTGGCCAAGGCCGTACCCACCATGCCAAGGCCATGGTCTTGGCCAGTTTGTTGGGTGTTCAGGTGGTGGTTATTGAAGAGGGCTACTTTCGCCCTGGCTTCATCACCATGGAGTTGGGCGGTGTGAACGGATATTCCTCCAGCCTCGACCTTTACCAATGGCAGTTCGACCCCGTTCAGCCTGAAGAAGTAGTCGCCAAACCCTTGCACCTCGAAGGCTTTCGCATGGGTTGGTATAGCGCGGTGCACTACGCCTTCATGGGTATTTTTCGCAGACGTTACGCCCGTTACCAGCACCACAAGCCCATCAGCTTGCTCATGCATGTCCAATATTTTCTGGGCTCTTGGGCCAAGAAATGCATACGCCATTGGCCAGATCGCTTGCGGGCAGGGTTGCTGCAATGGCGGCCCTATTTCTTGGTGCCGCTGCAGTTCGACATGGACTCGCAAATTTCCATTCACAGCCCGTTTTCGCAAAACACCGAGTTCATCCTGGAGGTGCTGCGCTCGTTTGCCATGCATGCACCCAGCGACACCTTGTTGGTCCTCAAGCAGCACCCCATGTCGCGGGGCAGTGATGGACATTGGCCGTTCATCAAAGCAGTGGCCAAGGAGCTGCACATCCTCAAGCGCATCCGCTTTTTGAGCGAGGGGGACAACAGCCCACTGGTTCTCAAAGCCATGGGCTTGGTCACCATCAACAGCACCATGGGCTTGCTTGCGCTCAAGCTCGCCACGCCCTTGTGCGTCATGGGCAGTGCGGTTTACAAAGGTTTTCCTGGTGTGTACACCGAGGGGCTACACCGCTTTTGGCGGGCCGCCCCTGTTGAGCGGGGGGCCAATGCGTCTGAGGCGCTGCGTCAATTGAAAAACATCACGCAATTGCCTGGCAGTTTGTATGCCTCCAGTTTGGAGCCCATTGAATGGACGCTGCCCTCGTGATGTCCCCTGTGGACAGCAACACCTGGTTGGCCCAGGTGGCAAGGCTTTGGCAGCGCACACGGCTGATGCTGGTATGTGTGGTGCTGCCTACCTTGTTGTCTCTGGTGTATTTCGGTTTCATCGCCTCCGATGTGTATGTGTCGCAGTCGCTGTTTGTGGTGCGCAGCCCCGAGCGGCAAAGCACCTCGCCGCTGGGCATGTTGTTCAAAGGCGCGGGGTTTTCAAGGGCACAAGACGACGCTTATGTGGTGCACGACTACATGATGTCTCGCGAAGCTTTAGCCGCCTTAGAAGCCAAGCTGAACATCAAGCAAAAATTTGCTGACGCATCCATCGACCCATTCAGCCGTTTTACCGGCATTGACCCCGACCCCAGCTTTGAAGCCTTTCACCGTTATTTTCAAAAACACGCCGAGCAGCAAATTGACACGCTCTCCAGCATCACCACGCTGACCATCCGTGCGTACACGCCGCAAGACGCCCAGCGCATCAATGAAGAACTGCTGCGCTTGAGTGAGGCGAGGGTGAACCAACTCAACACCCGAGGGCGGCAAGACCTCATCAACTTTGCCCAGCAAGAGGTGGAGGACGCGCAGCGCCGAGCTTTAGAAGCTTCTTTGGTGCTGGCCGACTACCGCAACAAAAAAGGCGTCATCGACCCCGAGCGGCAAACCGCCATTCCGCTGCAACAAATTGCCAAGCTGCAGTCCGAGCTGTTGGCCGCCAAAACCCAGTTGGCGCAGGTGATGTTGCTTGCCCAAGAGAACCCGCAAATTCCCAGCTTGAAGCAAACCGTGGCCATGCTAGAAAAAGAAATTGCCATTGAAAGCGCCAAGGTGACTGGCGACAGCAAACAGTCGCTGGCCAGCAAGGCCGCCGACTACCAAAAATTGGCGCTCAACAAAGACTTTGCCGACAAGATGCTGGCCGGCGCACTCACCACCTTGGAGCAAGCCCGCAGCGAGGCGCAGCGGCAGCAGCTGTACCTGGAGCGCATTTCACAACCCAGCTTGCCCGATGCGGCTTTGGAGCCACGCAGATTGAGAAGCATATTAGCCATATTTTTCATGGGACTGGTGGTCTGGGGTGTGGCTGCTTTGATGACTGCAGCGGTCAAGGAGCATGTGGATTGAGCACTCTGATCAACCACCAGAAGACCAGCTTTTGGCGTTCACTTCAAACGCAAAAGCGGATAGTGGGTGCTTTGGTCATGCGGGAGATCATTACCCGCTACGGCCGACACAATATTGGTTTCATGTGGTTATTTGTAGAGCCCATGCTTTTCACAGTCGGCGTGTTGGCATTGTGGACGTCGCTTGGCAACCACTCTATGAAGTTGCCCATTGTGGCTTTCAGCGTCAGTGGCTATTCAGCCATCATCGTCCTGCGAAACACCATCAGCAGATGCGGTAACGCCATAGAGCCCAATAAAGCTCTTATGCACCATCGCAACGTGCGTGTGATTGACTTTTTTATTTCACGAATTGGTCTAGAGGTGGTGGGTGTG
>CANGHG010000028.1 GCA_947453645.1 Comamonadaceae bacterium | reverse complement strand
CTGACGCCTCACGAATCAAAGCTGATTTGGCCTGGGCATGGGCTCCCCAAAGCATGAACACACAAGGCTGAACCCTGGCGGCAACCGCCTGGATCAGGCTGTCGGTGAGTGCCTCCCAGCCCCGTTGGGCATGTGAGCCCGCCTGCCCCTCCTCCACCGTGAGGCAAGTATTGAGCAACAACACCCCCCGCTCAGCCCAGGGCAGCAAGGAGCCCGACATGGGCGGTTGCAAATTCAGGTCAGATTGCAGTTCTTTGAAGATGTTGCGTAAAGATGGCGGCAGTTTGATGCCGTTTTGCACAGAAAAAGCCAAACCTTCTGCTTGCCCCAGTCCGTGATACGGGTCTTGGCCCAAAATGACCACTTTCACCTCGGGTAACGGTGTCAGGCGCAAAGCACGCAAAGGTTCAGGCGGGAATATGTGAGCACCCGCCCTCAGCCTATCGTCGATGAAATTTGAAAGCGATGCACCCACATGGCCAGACCAAGCGCGGTGAACCAGGTCTTGCCAAGAAGCGTCGACCTGCGCATGGGCCAAATGGCCTGGCTGAAGATAAGCCTCAGTCACCAAACAGTTCGGCCAAAGCCTCGCCCGGCTCGGGGGCTCGCATGAAAGCTTCCCCGACCAAGAACGCATGCACGCCTGCTGCACGTAGACGAGATACGTCCTCACGGGTGGCAATACCGCTCTCGGTCACCAGCAATTTGTCAGCGGGTAAATCAGCCATGAGCGTCAAGGTGGTGTCCAAGGACACCTCGAAGGTGCGCAGGTTGCGGTTGTTCACGCCCAACAGCGGGGTCTTGAGCTTCAAAGCGCGGTCGAGTTCTGCGCGGTCATGCACCTCCACCAGGACCGCCATGCCCAGACTGACCGCCACGGCCTCAAACTCAGCCATTTGCGCGTCATCCAAACAAGCGGCAATCAGCAGCACGCAGTCGGCACCCATGGCGCGCGACTCGTAGATTTGGTAGATGTCGACCATGAAATCTTTGCGCAGCACCGGCAAGTCGCACGATGCACGAGCTTGCTTGAGGTAATCGTTGCTGCCCTGGAAATACTGTTGATCGGTCAGGACTGACAAACACGCAGCGCTGACTTTGCCATTGCCAAAGGCGTAGCTTTGGGCGATGTCGGCGGGGATGAAGTCTTCGCGCAGCAGGCCTTTGGACGGGCTGGCTTTTTTCACCTCGGCGATGACCGCAGCATGACCGGCGGCAATCTTTCGTCGCAAAGCGCCTTCAAAGTTGCGGGTCATGACGCGGCTTTCGGCGTCTGCCCTCACCAACTCGAGGGACATTTTGCGTTGCCGCAGCGCGACTTCCTCGTGCTTGGTTTGGACGATTTGGTTCAGGATGTCGCTCACTGGAGGCCTTTGTGTGTGTCACGCCTTGGCGTGTTGGGCGGTGAATTGGGTGAATTGTGCCAACTTGGCTTTGGCCAAACCTTGCGCCAAGGCTTGCTGCGCTAAAGCAATGCCTGAAGCCATGGTGGGTGTGACATTGGCCGCATAAAGGGCGATGCCTGCATTGAGCGCCACGATGTCACGCGGCGCACCGGCTTGGTTATCCAATACGGCCAACACCATGTCACGCGACTGCTCTGGCGTGTCCACCCGCAGGGCACGGTGGCTGGCCATGGTCAAGCCAAAGTCTTCGGGGTGAATTTCATACTCGGTGATTTCGCCGTTTTTCAACTCGCCCACCAAGGTGGATGCACCCAGGCTGACCTCGTCCATGCCGTCTCGACCATAGACCACCAAAGCATGCTCAGCACCCAAGCGCTGCAGGGCGCGGATTTGGATGCCGACCAAATCGGGGTGGAACACGCCCATCAAGATGTTGGGTGCGGACGCTGGGTTGGTGAGCGGCCCCAAGATGTTGAACATGGTGCGAACACCGAGTTCTTTGCGCACCGGCGCCACGTTTTTCATGGCGGGGTGGTGGTTGGGCGCGAACATGAAGCCAATGCCCACCTCGGCAATGCTTTGGGCAATGGCGCTTGGGCTGAGGTTGATCTGCACCCCCAAGCTTTCCAGCACATCGGCGCTGCCACTTTTGCTGCTGACGCTGCGACCGCCGTGTTTACTCACCCGCGCCCCGGCCGCCGCTGCCACGAACATGGCGGTGGTGGAGATGTTGAAGGTGCTGGCGCCATCGCCACCCGTGCCCACGATGTCCACCAAGTGGGTCTTGTCGGCCACGTCCACCTTGGTGGCGAATTCACGCATCACCTGGGCTGCAGCGGTGATTTCGCCAATGGTTTCTTTTTTCACACGCAAACCCGTCAGGATGGCGGCGGTCATCAGGGGCGTGATCTCGCCCTTCATGATCATGCGCATCAAGTGCAGCATTTCGTCGTGAAAAATCTCGCGATGTTCGATGGTGCGCTGCAGCGCTTCTGAGGGGGTGATGGCGGTCATGGTGCTGGGGTTTTCAAGAAGTTGTTCAACAAGGCGTGGCCATGTTCGGTGAGGATGGACTCGGGGTGGAATTGCACGCCCTCGATGGCCAAACTTCGGTGGCGCACGCCCATGATCTCGCCATCATCGGTCCAAGCCGTCACCTCCAACTCTGCGGGGCAACTGCTGCGCTCAATCGAGAGCGAGTGGTAGCGGTTGACCGTGAAGTCTTTGGGCAAATCGGCAAACACGCCTTGCTGGGTGGTGTGGATGACGCTGGTTTTGCCGTGCATGAGTTGCTGGGCGCGGATGATGCGCCCACCAAACGCCGCGCCTATGCTTTGGTGGCCCAAACACACGCCCAATATAGGCAGCTTGCCTGCGAAATGCTGGATGGCCGCCACGGAAATACCCGCTTCAGCTGGGGAGCAAGGGCCGGGCGAGACCACCAAGTGGCTGGGCTTCAAGCCCTCGATGTCAGCCAGGCTGATCTCGTCGTTGCGGTGCACCAGCACCTCGGCGCCCAGTTCACCAAAGTACTGCACCAGGTTGTAGGTGAAGCTGTCGTAGTTGTCGATCATCAGGAGTTTCATTCCAAGCCCTCCTCCACCAACTCGCTGGCTCTGAGCAAAGCCCGCGCCTTGTGCTCGGTTTCGCGCCATTCCATCTCAGGGATGGAGTCGGCCACCACGCCCGCTGCAGCTTGCACATACAAGGTCTCGTCTTTGACGATGCCGGTGCGTATGGCAATGGCCACGTCCATGTCACCGGCAAAACTCAAGTAGCCGCAAGCGCCGCCGTAAATGCCGCGCTTCACGGGTTCGAGTTGGTCAATCAGCTCCATGGCGTGCACCTTGGGCGCCCCCGTGAGCGTGCCTGCAGGAAAGGTGGCGCGCAACACGTCCATGCTGCTCATGCCGTCTTTCAACACCCCTTCGACATTGCTGACGATGTGCATCACATGGCTGTAGCGCTCCACCGCAAACGCCTCGGTCACTTTCACCGTGCCGGTTTTGGCAATGCGGCCAATGTCGTTGCGCGCCAAGTCGATCAACATCACATGCTCGGCACGTTCTTTGGGGTCGTTGATGAGTTCATGCTCGGTGGCCAAGTCGGCTTCGGGCGTGGCCGCCCGTGGGCGTGTGCCAGCCAAGGGGCGGATGGTGACCTTGTTACCCTCGGGTGTGGTTTCTTGCCGCACCAAAATTTCGGGCGAGGCGCCCACCACATGGAAGTCGCCCATGTTGTAGTAGTACATATAGGGGCTGGGATTCAAGGAGCGCAGCGCCCTGTAGAGCGAGAGCGGGCTTTCGGTGAAGCGCTTCTTGATGCGCTGGCCCACCTGCACCTGCATGAAGTCGCCTGCCTCGATCAAGCCTTTGGCGCGTTGCACGGCACTCAGGTAGTCGGCTTTGGCAAACTCGCGCTCGGCGGGGTGGCTCTGCGTGGCTTTCACCACGGGCGCACTCACCGAGTACTTGAGCATGTCTTTGAGTTCTCGCAGACGTTTTTTGGCGCGGGTGTAGGCCTCGGGCGCGCTTGGGTCGGCATACACCATCAAATAAAGCTTGCCCGAGAGGTTGTCAATCACTGCCAATTCTTCGGTTTGCAGCAACAAAATATCGGGGCAGCCCATGGTGTCGGGCGGGCAAGTGTCTTGCAGTTTTTTCTCGATGTGGCGCACCGTGTCGTAGCCAAAGTAGCCGGCCAAGCCGCCGCAAAAACGCGGCATGCCTGGGCGAAGCGCCACTTTAAAGCGTTGCTGGTAGCTGGCAATGAAGTCCAGCGGATTGCCATGGTCGGTTTCCACCACCACGCCGTCGGTCACCACCTCGGTGTGGGCCGCAGCGCCAAAACCATGGGCACGGAGCAAGGTGCGAGCTGGCAGGCCTATGAAGCTGTAGCGGCCAAAGCGCTCGCCGCCGACCACCGACTCCAGCAAAAAGCTGTGCCGTCCGCCGTCCTTGGTGAACGCCAATTTCAAGTAGAGAGAGAGCGGGGTTTCCAGGTCGGCAAACGCCTCGACCATCAGTGGAATGCGGTTGTAGCCTTGAGACGCCAGGCTTTTGAATTCAAGTTCAGAGATCACAGAGAGCCTCCATAGCTCAGCCCGTAGGGCCTTGAAAAAAAAGGAATGCGGCGCGATGGCGCCAGGAGGCAGTGAAGGTTTAAGCCAACAACATCACCGCCGAGCAGGGCTGGCGACGCCAAGGCCAAGCTCCTCGGTCGTTGCAACCTGTGATGGTGTTGAGGTGTAAGAACATGGGAAAAGTGTAACAAATGCGCCTGTGGCGCTCAGAAACGCAACTCGGCCAAGCTGTCGATGAAGGCATCACAGTCCACGCCACGAATGGGTTCGCCGTGGTTGTAGCCATAGGTGACCAAGACCACCGGACAAGCCGCAGCACGGGCGGCTTGAGCGTCGTTTTGCGAGTCGCCCAGCATCAGGGTGTGGGCAGGCAAGCTGCCCAAGGCCTTGCAGGTTTCCAACAGCGGCATGGGGTCGGGCTTTTTACGGGGGTAGGCGTCACCGCCAAACACATGGCCAAAAAACCCATTCAAGCCTTTGCGAGCCAGCAAGTCCTTGGCAAAGGCTGTGGGTTTGTTGGTCAGGCAGGCCATGGGCAAACCCGCTGCCTGAAACGCCTGCAAACCTTCCAGCACCCCCGCATAAACCTCTGCGTGTTGGCCATTCACATGACCATAGTGGTGTTGGTAGCGCTGAAACGCCGGTTCGTAATAAGTGTCCACCGTGGTGCTGTTGCACACCAAACCACTGGCCTGCAGGTCGGGCAAGCCCAGTTGATGCTGTAGCACGGTGCGCACCAAGTGCTCGGAGCCCTTGCCCACAGCGATGTTCACCACCTCACGGCTGACAGGCGGCAGGTCGATGTCGCGCAAGGCCAGGTTGAGCGCCGCCTCGAAGTCGGCCATGGTGTCGACCATGGTGCCGTCCAGATCGATCATCAAGGCGTGGATGGAGGCTAAGTTCATGGCGGGGCTTACTTGACGCGGCGGATGAACAGCGGGATTTTTTTCACCAGGTTGGCAATCAGGCTGGAACCCGAATGCACCACCACAGCGCCATCGGCGCTGCCCATGTCGGTGGCGGTCCACACCCAGCCGCTGGGGCCAGATCCAAACCAGGCTTGGTTCAAAGCCAGCTCGGAACAACTTTTTTCTGCCAAGCCTTCGAGCTCTTGTTGTGTGGGCAAGCGCCAACCTGCACTGGAGGCGGCTTTGGTGGCGGCATTCCAGTCTTGGGCGATGGGGTCGCCTGTGCATGTCTTGCCGTCCCAGGCTTGACCCAGCACACAGCGCTGCCACACCAAGCCTGTTTCCAGGTCCTTCACCTCAGCGCCATTGGCATTGGCCGCTTGGTAGCGGCTGTCGGGGCGGGTCAAGGGTTCATTGGGAATGCAAGCAGCCTGGGCCAAGCTGATGCACACCAAGCTGCCGCACAAAGCGGCCAAAGAAGCGCGGATGGTCATGAACAAACTTTCAAACATCAGGCCAAAGCCACGCGCATCTGGTCGATGACGGCTTTGTAATCAGATTTGCCAAAAATAGCGCTACCCGCCACAAAGGTGTCGGCGCCAGCGTTGGCCACTTGGCGGATGTTGTCGGGCTTGATACCACCGTCCACTTCCAAGCGAATATCTCGGCCACTGGCTTCAATGCGCTTGCGGGCATGCTCGACCTTGCGCAGCGCCGAGTCGATGAAACTTTGGCCACCAAAACCCGGGTTGACGCTCATGATCAGGATCAGGTCGATGTCGTCGATCAGCCAATCCAGCACATCCAGCGGTTCGGCGGGGTTGAACACCACGCCCGCTTGGCAACCCGCCGCCTTGATGGCTTGCACACTGCGGTGGGCATGGGCACTGGCGTCGGGGTGAAAGCTGATGAGGTCGGCACCGGCTTGGGCGAACAGCGCGGCCAATGCGTCCACAGGTTGCACCATGAGGTGCACATCGATGGGCACGGCCACGCCAGCGGCGGTTTTGGCGTGCGGCTTCAAGGCCTGACAGACCATGGGGCCAAAGGTGAGGTTGGGCACATAGTGGTTGTCCATCACATCGAAATGAATCCAGTCGGCGCCAGCGGCGATGACGTTTTTCACCTCGTCGCCCAAACGGGCGAAGTCGGCGGACAAAATGGAAGGGGCGATGCGGTAGGTGTTCATGGGGCCAATTATGGTGTCAGAATGCCGCTGAACCGATTCTGCAAAACCCTGTGATCCCTAAGCCCATGCCCACCTACCAACTCAGCGTGGACGTCACGCCGCAGTACCTGCCCGAGCAATCCTCGCCCGATGACGGCCTTTACGCCTTTTCCTACACCGTTTTGATCCGCAACACGGGCACCGTCTCCGCCCAGCTCATCTCCCGCACCTGGCACATCAATGACGCCGATGGTCTGCACGAAAAAGTCAAAGGTCTGGGCGTGGTCGGCCACCAACCCCTGTTGCAGCCCGGCGAGCGTTTCGAATACACCAGCGGCACCCGTTTGCGCACCCCCACTGGCACCATGCACGGCAGCTACTTTTGCGTGGCGGTCGATGGCGAGAAGTTCGACGTCGACATCCCCATGTTTGTGCTGGACGCCTTGAGCGACAGCCCGCGCCATTTGCACTGAAGGCCATGGGCGAGTTCGACCTGATCAGCCGCTACTTCACCCGCCCACCGCGCCACGCATTGCTGGGGGTGGGCGACGACTGCGCCTTGCTGCAGCCGCAACCCGGCATGCAATGGGCGGTGTCTTCGGACATGCTGGTCGATGGTCGTCATTTCCTCAGCACCACGCCACCCGCTCGCCTGGGCCACAAAGCCTTGGCGGTGAACCTGAGTGATCTGGCCGCCTGTGGCGCCAAGCCCATTGCTTTCACCTTGGCGCTGTCCTTGCCGCAGATTGACGAAGCTTGGTTGCAAGGTTTTTCGCAAGGCCTGTGGGCCTTGGCTGACGCCCATGGCTGTGAGTTGGTGGGCGGCGACACCACCCAAGGCCCGTTGAACATTTGCATCACCGTGTTCGGCGAGGTGCCGCCTGGCGACGCCTTGCTGCGCCAGCACGCCCAGGTGGGTGACGATGTGTATGTCAGTGGCACCCTGGGCGACGCGCGCTTGGCGCTGGAGGTGTTTCGCGGCACCCTGACTGTGGAGGCTGAACACTTTGAAGCCGCACGTGCCCGCATGGAACAACCCTCGCCGCGGGTGGCGCTGGGCCTGGCGTTGCGCGGCTTGGCCAATGCCGCCATTGACATCAGCGACGGCTTGGTGGGCGACTTGGGCCACATCTTGCAACGATCCAAGGTGGGTGCGGTGCTGACCACCGACTGGGTGGCCGACAGCGCCGCCATCAGCCCCGCCATGCAAAGTTTGACCATGAACCGCCGCCTCGACTTCGCGCTGGCAGGCGGCGACGACTACGAGTTGTTGTTCACCGCTGCGCCTGACCAAGCCGATGGGGTGCAAGAAGCTGCCAACGATTGCGGCGTGCCCATCACCTGCATAGGCCGCATCACTTCCACACCTGGCTTGCAGGTGCTGGACATGCAAGGCATGGCCATGTCGCGCCGCTTTGCCTCCTTCGACCACTTTGCTCGCTGAGCCATGACGCCCTTGAACCCCATGCAGGCCAGCCGTTTCATGTGGGCCCACCCAGCCCACCCCTTTGCGCTGGGTTTTGGTTCGGGTTTGAGCCCTGTGGCCCCTGGTACCGTGGGCACTTTATGGGCATGGGCGTCTTACAGCCTGCTCACGCTCTACCTCAACACCACTGAAATGGGCCTGCTGATTGGCGCATCCCTGGTGCTGGGTTGCTGGTTTTGCAAGGTCACGGCTGAGCACATGCAAGTCAGCGACCCCAGCGTCATCGTCTGGGACGAGATCGCCGCGTTTTGGCTGATTTTGTGGCTGTGGCTGCCCGCAGGTTTGGGCGCTCAATTGATCGCCTTTGTGTTGTTCAGGCTGTTTGACGCGGTCAAACCTGGGCCAGTGGGCTGGGCCGACAAGCGGTTTCACGGCCTGGGTTGGCGTGGTGGTTTTGGCATCATGTTTGACGATTTGGTGGCCGCGTTTTGCACGCTGCTTTGTTTGGCTATTTGGCAGGCGACACGATGAACACAACAAACATGGTTTCCACCTTGGCCGCTGCCTTGCTGCAGCGCGGCTGGCTGCTGGCCAGCGCCGAGAGCTGCACCGGCGGCCTGATTGCCGCGGCTTGCACCGACTTGGCGGGTTCCAGCCAATGGTTTGAACGCGGCTTTGTCAGCTACAGCAACGACGCCAAGCAAGACATGCTGGGTGTGCCAGCCGCTTTGCTGAGCCAGCACGGCGCGGTCAGCGAACCCGTGGCGCAGGCCATGGTCTTGGGCGCTTTGAACCACTCGCAGGCGCAAGTGGCGCTGGCGGTCACGGGCATCGCAGGCCCAACTGGAGGCAGCCCATCCAAACCCGTGGGCACCGTGTGTTTCGCATGGGCCTTGCCCACCGACGGCGGCCCCACCGTGGGCGCTGAAACCGCGTGGGTGAAAGTGCAAACCTGCCACTTCGAGGGCGACCGTGGGGCGGTGCGCCTGGCCACCCAACAACATGCCTTGAGCGAGTTGCTGACCTTGCTGAACCAGCGACCTGCCTGAGTTGAGGAATTCAGTCCTCGATGCGCACCAGTTTCATGCGCGAGGCTGCCCCACTCTTGATACTGACCCGCGACTTGGCACAGCCAAATTGCTTGGCCACCAATCCGATGAGCTCTTCATTCGCTTTGCCGTCCACAGGCAGCGACTTGATTTGGGCCAGCCACTGACCTTCAGCGTCTTGGGTGAGCGCACTCACCCGAGATTGCGGTTTGACCTTGATTTGCACCAGGGTGGTCATGAGCGGCAGGGGTTGGGGGAGCGCATGTCGAGATCGTACCGACACTGCGGGTCAGCGCAGCCATGACCCAAGCTGTCTAGCTGGGCTTCTTCAGCTCAAGCCACTTTGAGCACCTGGCGCAAATCAAGCGGTGTGTTTTCGTTGACGATTTCGCCGGTTTCCATGTATTTTTTGTGCCCAGCCATGATGCCGTCCAGGAGTTCGGCATTCATCTTTTTCATCATCAGCAGGTTGAACAACTCGAAGAACGCATTTTTCATGGTGTAAGTCATGGTGCCGCGCAGCATGCTGCCTGAATTGCTTGGTTGGATGCTGAGTTGCAAACGGAGTTGATCGATGCCAGGCATTTTGCGCAGTTCATACACCTCGATGGTGATGGACTGGCCCTCGGTCCACTCGACCACCCGCTCCTCTGCGCTGGCCCCCATCATGGTGAAGTCGCAGTGGCGGGTGGCGCCCACGCCCGACTTTTGGCCCGAGGTGACATAGGACTTTTTCACCGCAGGGTGGCCGTGGCAGATATTGCCAAAGTCAGCCAGCTTGGCCCAAACCTGCGCGGGCTCGAGCTTGATCTGAATCTCTCGGATGAATTGGGTCTTTGGACGCATGACAGGCCTTTCGAAGGTGATGAGCTGCTGAGGTTTGGTCGTTTATGAGACCTAATGTATTCTATTTGAGCCACTATTTGGGCTGAATATAGATATTTTGAGTAGCTTTCTTCGGCCTCCAGGCCTGGCAAAGACGGCTAGTGGCTGTCGTGCAGCAAGGCCTTGCGCACGGCCACGCCCAAGCGGGCCAAGCGATTGGTCAAGCGCAGCACCTGCTTGTCTTTGCTTAAGAGCAGCGCTTGGTGAGCGACAGCCAAATCGATGAATTTTTGGTCGTCCTCGTCCTTGCACACGTAGGGCGCTTTGGGCGCTATGGCTTGAATATTCGCCAAGCGGTCAAACTGCGCCAGCACGTCGGCGGCCGACACGCCATCACGCTCGCGCCGCTGTGCAATGTGCGGGTAGTCCAACACCCGCAGCAGCTCTTCGCGCATGGGGGGTGTGGCCAGCCACTGCACAGTGCCTTCTTGCAGTGCCGTCAACAAAGCGGGGGTGGCGGGGTCTTGGTAAACCCACATATCGAGCACGATGTTGGTGTCGATCACCACTGGGGGTGAGGTCATGCTTTAAGCAACAGGAGGGTTTGGGGTAGACGCTGGTTTACGCGCCGAACCCGCCATCAGGTCAAAGCGGAACATGCGGCACTCGATGGGGCCGTTCCACATGGGGACACGCCGCGATTCTTTCAGCCGCATGCGGCCTGGCAACTTCAGGTCAGGCGTCAGCACCCAAGCGCGCCAGCCCGCATAACTTTTCTTCCAGTGGCTGGCCAATTGGCTGAAAAACTCGCCGCCATCTTCCACCTGCCCCACCTCGCGTCCACTGCGCGCCATGCTGGCCGCACCCGCCACACCACCGGCTTCAATGCGCTCGCCATAGGGCGGGTTCACCAACATCAGGCCAGGCGCATCCGTTGGCGGCATGCGCTGCAAGGCGTCGCCGCCGCGCAAATTCACCGCTTTGGCCACGCCCGCGCGTTCGGCGTTGCGTTGTGCAAAGTCGACCATGCGAAACGCCAAGTCGCTGCCAAACACTTGAGCGCGAGGCGCGCATTGTTGGGCACGGGCCTCATCTTGCAACTGCCGCCACACATGGGCGTCGTACATGCGCAGCTTCTCGAAACCAAAACGCCGCTGCAAACCCGCCGCCATGCGACAGGCGATTTGCGCGGCCTCGATGACGATGGTGCCGCTGCCGCAACAGGGGTCGTACAGCGGCATACCTTGCTCCACGCCCGCCACCGAGGGCACGGTGGGCGGGGTCTCGCCGGGCGCGGTCAGCAGCGGCATGCTCCAACCGCTGGCGGCCAACATGGCAGCAGCCAAGGTTTCTTTCAATGGGGCGTCACCTTTGTCTTCGCGCCAACCGCGCTTGAACAAGGGCTCGCCCGTGGTGTCCAAATACAGGGTGAGCATTTTGTCGGTCAGGTGGGCATGCACCCGCACATCCGGCCTTTGGGTGTCCACATCGGGGCGCACACCGCTTTTGTCGCGAAAGCGATCGGCGATGGCGTCTTTCACCCGCAAGGTGGCAAAGTTCAAACTCTTCAAGGGGCTGTGCTGCGCGGTGATTTCCACCCGAAAACTTTGCTTAGGTGTGAACCACATCTCCCAGGCCACGGCGCTGGCGGCGTTGTAAATATCGTCCTCGCTGGCATAAGGCTGGTGCGCCAGTTGAATCAGCACCCGCATGCCCAAGCGGCTGTGCAAATTCAGTTGCAGCGCTGCTCGCCATGAGGCTTGCAGCTGCACGCCGCCGCGCAGTGTTTGCATGTCACGGGCGGGCAAACCCGTGATTTGCGCCACTTCATAGGCCAAAAAACTTTCAACCCCGGCAGCGCAGGGCACAAACAATTGCAAGGAATTCACAGGGCTTTACGCAGGTTGGTGGGTGCTATGCGAAGGGCTTCGCGGTACTTGGCAACGGTGCGGCGGGCGCAGTCAATGCCTTGTTCTTTCAGCATGTCCGAGAGTTGGTTGTCGGACAGCGGCTTTTTCGGGTTTTCGCTGGCAATCAGCTGTTTAATGAGCGCACGCACCGCGGTGCTGGAGGCATTGTTGCCACTGTCGGTGCCCAGCCCCGAGCCGAAAAAGTATTTCAGCTCGTAAGTGCCATAGGGCGTGTGCATGTACTTGGCGGTGGTCACGCGGCTGATGGTGGACTCGTGCAGGCCCAATTCTTCGGCGATTTCACGCAACACCATGGGCTTCATGGCCAATTCGCCGTGAATGAAAAAACTCTTTTGCCTTTGCGTGATGGCGTTGCTCACGCGCAAGATGGTGTCAAAACGCTGCTGGATGTTTTTGATCATCCACCGTGCTTCTTGCAAACGCTGTTGCAACCCTGCATGACCATCACCCTTGCCGCCCTTCAAGGCGTTGGCGTAAATGTCGTTCACCTTCAAACGAGGCATGACCTCGGGGTTGAGCATGGCGCGGAACTGCGGCGTGCCCTGCTTGTCCACACCGTGCGGCAAGATCAGCACATCGGGAATGATGACGTTGCGCTCCACATCAATGAAGCGCCTACCGGGCTTGGGCTCCAAACGTGCGATGAGCGCCATGGCCAACTTCACCTGCGCCTCGCTGTCGTTCACCGCCACAGCCAAGCGTTTGAAGTCCCGTTTGGCCAACATCTCCAGGGGTTGTTTGCAGATGGCCAAGGCACAGGCGCGTAACTCGGCACGCTCCTCGGTGTCCGCATTGATGACTTGCAACTGCAAGCGCAAACATTCGCCCAGGTCGCGTGCACCCACACCCACTGGCTCCAAGCTTTGCAGCAGACTCAAGGCCACCTGGAAGCGGTGCACCAGTTCTTCGCACTGCTCCAAGTCGTCACCCGCCAAGCTCTCGGCCAAGCTTTGGAAACTGTCTTCCAAATAACCATCGTCATTCAGGGACTCGATGAGAAAGCGCAGTGCAGCGCGGTCGGTGTCATCCAAGCGCAGCGCCAAGGCTTGGCGGTGCAAAAACGCGGTCAGCGATTCTTGGTTGCGGGCCAGTTCGCTGGCCTGCGCTTTTTCGTCATCGTCATTGTTGTTGTTGTTGCGCGCTGGCGCGTCGCCGCCCCACTCGCTGTCGTCGGGCGAAAACTCCACGCTGCCGTCACCGTCCCAACTCTCGGCCACGCCTTCTGCGTCCAGGGGTGCGGCAGCTTCGCTGGCGGTTTCCACCCGCACCTCGCTGACCCGGTCCATGGGGCCGTCCCAGCTCTCTGGCTCGGCTTCGGAAGTGGCGGCTTGGGCGTTTTCTTGCTCCAGACCAAAGTCTTCGCGGGGCGCCAGGTCTTCCATTTCTTTTTCCAGAAACGGGTTGTCGTCCAGCATTTGGTCAATTTCTTGGCTCAACTCCAAGGTGGAGAGTTGCAGCAAGCGAATGGATTGCTGCAACTGGGGCGTGAGCGCCAGGTGCTGCGAGACGCGGAGGGAGAGGCCTTGCTTCATGCGCTGGTCCTGTCCTTACATCCGGAAGTTCTCGCCCAGGTACACCCTGCGTACCTCGGGGTTGCTGACGATCTCTTGCGGCGTGCCTTCGGCCAACACCCGCCCCTCGCTGATGATGCTGGCGTGGTCGCAAATGCCCAGGGTTTCGCGCACATTGTGGTCGGTGATCAAAACACCAATGCCCTTGGCTTTCAAGAACCCGATGATGCGCTGGATCTCCAGCACCGCGATCGGGTCGATGCCGGCAAAAGGTTCGTCAAGCAAGATGTAGCGCGGCTGGGTGGCCAAGGCGCGGGCAATTTCAACGCGGCGACGCTCGCCACCTGACAAGGACAAGGCCGACGATTGACGCAAATGCTCGATGCGCAATTCGTTGAGCAACTCGGTGAGACGCTGCTCGATGAGTTGGCTGCTCAAAGGTTTGCCCGCTTTGTCCTCTTGCAATTCCAGCACTGCACGCACGTTGTCGGCCACATTCAACTTGCGAAAGATGGACGCCTCTTGGGGCAAATAGCTCAAGCCCATGCGGGCACGGCGGTGAATGGGAAGGTGTTCTGCAGGCACGCCGTCGATGGTGATGGTGCCGCCATCGGCCCGCAACAGGCCGACGATCATGTAGAACGAGGTGGTTTTGCCCGCACCGTTGGGGCCAAGCAAGCCCACCACCTCGCCACGGGCCACCGAAATGGACACATCGCGCACAACTTGGCGACCGGTGTAGGACTTTTGCAGATGCTGCGCCACCAAACAGTCTGTGACGGCAGAGGTCTGGTTCACTTGCCAGCCTCGTCGGTGTTTCGCGGCGTCAGCACCGCACGCACACGCCCGCTGGGTGCAGCCTCGTTGGGCTTGCCGCCACTGAGTTGACCGTCCACGGTGAATTGGTCGCTCAGGTTTTCATAAACGATGCGCTGGCCTGTCATTTGGTCGCTGAGCACGGTGCCACGGTAGCGGCGGAAATCGGCTTTGTTGAGCAAGACAATGCGGTCAGCTTTGCTGTCGTACTCGATGCGCTCGCTTTCGCCTTCCATCCACTCGTTCACCCCTTCGCGTTTTTGGCGAAAAAAGGCACGTCGACCTGGCTCGGCGGTGAGGATGCCGTACTGAAAACCATCGGGGTCTTGACGAACTTCAAGGCGCGCGCCACGCAACACGATGGTGCCCTTGGTGGCCACCACCTTGCCGCTGAAGATGCTGAGTTGTTTGAGTTCGTCGTGGTCGAGGTTGTCGGCCTCGATGTTCATCGGCTTGTTGCGATCGGCTTTTTCAGCCCAAGTGGCACCCGAAAGGGCCAATGCCAAAGCGGCACAGCAAATACTGAATATTTTTCTCAAGGCACGGAAATTGCTGTGGAGCGACATGGCCCGCATTGTAGGGCCAGAACCATGCCAGACATCAGCGTCCGCTGCGAATTTCTGCGGTCAGGAAATCGGCGATTTGCAAGGCGCGTTCCATGCTGCCCGCCGAGCTGCCATCCACATAAAAACGCCCGCCAATGCCCAGCGCAGGCACACCCTCGACCTTGAACTGCTCTTGCAGTTGAGCCGCTCGACGGGCTTTGCCGATGATGGTGAAGGAGTTGTACAAGTCGCTGAACTGCTTTGGTGGAATGCCGTTTTTCTCGGCCCAAGTCAACAAGTTGTCTAACTTGCCCATGTTTTGGTGTTCCACATGGATGGCGGCAAACATCTTGGCCTGCAAGGCCTCGACCTTGCCCAAGGCTTCCAACACATAAAAAGCGCGCTGTTGAACCTCGAAGTCCTCGCGAAAGCGCACAGGCACTCGTTTGAGTTCAACATCCTTGGGTAATTTTTTGCTCCAAGCGCTCAAAGCGGGCTCAAAGGCGTTGCAGTGCGGGCAGTTGTACCAAAAGAATTCCAGCACCTCGATCTTGCCCTTGCCTACTTCGGTGGGCACCCGGTCTTTCAGGGTCAGGTAATCGGTGCCTGATTTGAAGCCAGCGTTTTGGGCGAGCACAGGGCACAAAGCCATGCCGCTCAAGGCGCTCAGGCTCAGGGCAGAGAATTCACGGCGTTTCATGGTGCAGTCTTTCAGGTTCAACGTTGGACACGAATCAAGGCTGATTCAAATTTATTGCTTTTCAATTTCGACTGGATTTGCTCGGCTTCGGACTTGCTGTCGAAAGGGCCCAAGCGCACCCGATAGACCATTTTGCCTGCTTGGTCGCGCTCTGAAATTTTGGGGTCAAAACCACCCAAAGCCAATTTGGCACGCTGTCCCTCGGCGTCTTCGCTGGCGTGGAATGCCCCCACTTGCACGAAATACTGGAACTCTTCGCCCTTGGCCTTGCTGTTGGCCAAGTCGCCCAAGGGGTCTTCACTGGCAGTCGCTGGTGCTGGTGCTGGTGCTGGGGCGCTGGGCGCTGGTGGTTTGGCCGGGGCCTCGGGTGTTTTGGCAGGGTCGGGCGTGTTGTTGCCTGGGTTTTTGCCATACAGCGGGGCGTTCGGGTCCCAGTCTTTGTTTTTCTTTTCCTCGGCCGCGTCTTGCTCGGCGTTGCGACTCAGTCCTTTGTTGAGAAAAGGAATCGGCACCTTGGTGACGTAGATGGCCACCACCAAGGCGATGGTCAAACCGACCACCAGACCGAGGATGAAGCCCACGAAGGTGTTGCCGCGTTGATGGGTCAATCGATTCATGCTGTGTTCCTTTACATGCTCTGGGGCGCTGACACGCCCAACACGGCCAAGCCATTGCGCAGCACTTGAGCGGTGGCTGAGACCAAGGCCAAACGGGCTTTTTTCACCGCTTCGTCGTCCACCAGGATGCGCTCGGCATCGTAGTAGCTGTGGTAACTGGCGGCCAAATCGCGCAGGTAAAACGTGACGTCGTGCGGGGCCATGTCAGTGCAGGCTTGGGTGAGCATCTGGGGATAACGCGCCAGCAACATCATCAGGCTTTGCGCGGCAGGGCTGTCCAAGGCGGACAAGTCCACCTGTGCCAGGCTGTCCGGGTGTTGGCCCGACTGGGTTTGCCAGGTGTTCAGGATCGAACAAATGCGGGCATGGGCGTACTGCACGTAATACACCGGGTTTTCGTTGTTCTTGGCCAGTGCCAAATCCACGTCAAACACATACTCGGTGTCGGGCTTGCGGCTGAGCAGGAAGAAACGCACAGCGTCCTTGCTGGTCCACTCGATCAGGTCACGCAGGGTCACATAAGAGCCCGCACGTTTGGAAATCTTCACTTCTTCGCCGCCACGCATGACACGCACCATGGTGTGCAACACATAGTCGGGGTAGCCCTGAGGGATGTGCAGGCCTTGTTGCTGAGAGGCGGCTTGCAAACCAGCGCGCACCCGTGCAATGGTGCCGTGGTGGTCGGTGCCCTGGATGTTGATCACCTTGGTGAAACCGCGCTCCCATTTGGCCAGGTGATAGGCCACATCGGGCACAAAGTAGGTGTAGCTGCCATCGGACTTGCGCATCACCCGGTCTTTGTCGTCCCCAAAGTCGGTGGAACGCAACCACAGTGCGCCATCTGCTTCATAGGTGTGGCCTGAGGCCTGCAAAGAAGCCACGGCCCGCTCCACACGCCCGTCGGTGTAGAGACTGGACTCCAAGTAATAGTGGTCAAACTTGACCTGAAAAGCTTGCAAGTCCAAGTCTTGTTCATGGCGCAAATAGGCCACGGCAAAGTCGCGGATATTGGCGATGTCGGCCACCTGCCCGTTGGCGGTGAACTCGCGGTCATCAGCGTGCACGGTTTTCTGGGCTAAAAAGTCGTCGGCGATGTCTTGGATGTAGTCGCCGTTGTAGGCGTTCTCGGGCCAAGCCGGGTCGCCGGGTTGGATGCCCTGTGCGCGCAGCTGGGTGGACGTGGCCAAGGTTTGAATTTGCACACCCGCGTCGTTGTAATAAAACTCGCGATGCACAGCCCAGCCTTGGGTGTCGAACAAATTGCAGATGGCGTCGCCCAAGGCCGCTTGACGGCCATGGCCCACGTGCAAGGGGCCGGTGGGATTGGCGGACACAAACTCCACCAGCAACCGCTGGCCATTGGATGGCTGCCAACCGAATTGCAGACCGGCTTGCAACACCTCGCGCACCACCTGCTGCTTGGCCTCTGGCTTTAGGCGCAAATTCATGAAACCAGGCCCGGCAATCTCGACCGATGCCAACCAGCGCTGACCCGCAGGGGATTCGAGAAGCAACTGTTGCAACTGCTCGGCCACCTCACGTGGTTTGCGCTGCAAGGGTTTGGCCAATTGCATGGCGGCCGTGACCGCCCAGTCGCCATGGGCCGCTACTTTGGGGGTCTCAAACTGGGCTTTGCTGGCACTGCCTGGCAACACGGTGTCCAAGGCCTGCGCCAGCGCAGCCTGCATCTCTTGGTGAACAAGTTGCATGGTCAGAAGCGGTACACGGCTCCGATGTTGATGGCATTGGTGATCAGGTTGGTTTTCAAACGGCCACCGGCCACCCGCACATCCAGCTTCAGATAGTGGACCTGGAATTCGGTCATCAAGTCCCAGTTGTCACCGATGGGGTATTTGAAACCGCCCAAGGCCGTGACCACAGGGCCGCCGTATTGGTAGCCAAAAGTTTTGTCTGCAGCGGGATTGGTGCTGTTTTTGCGGAGTTCTTCCACGTGTGGCATGGAAATACCAGCGCCGAAACCCACATAAGGCTTGAGGCCCGATTCAGTGGCGTCAAAGCGGCGCATGGCAATCAAGGTGATGGGGTTGGCACCGTCGGTGAATTCCAAGGTGTCGTAGCCCGTGGCTTCGGCCAAATTGGCATAAGCCTTGGCGTGGGTGAAGTTCAAAGCCACACCCCACTGGTCGTCCAACCAATTGGTGTAGCGCCAGCCAGCGTAAATAGGCATCTTCAGAGATTGGCCTTGCCAACTGGTGAACACGTCGCCAGGGACGCCGTGCACGGTGGAGTGCGGGGAATTTTGACCACCGCTGTAAAGCGCAAATTCCGACTCCGCCAAAGCCAAGCCAGAACCAAACAATGCCAGGGCACAAACCAGTGCTTTCAAACGACCCATCTTGCGACTCCTTAAAATGGAAAATTATCGGTGAAAACCCCAGCCTGCTCCTGATCTGTTTTTTGAAAGACATCCATGACCCAACGCACCTCCCTCTACAAACTGCAAGTAGCCTCCAATTTGTACGAGTTCATTGACCAACAGGTGCTGCCAGGCACAGGGGTGTCCAGCGTCACCTTCTGGAAGGGTTTTGACGCCTTGGTGCAAGACTTGGCCCCGAAAAACAAAGCATTGCTGCTCGAACGTGACCGTTTGCAAACCGAACTCGACCACTGGCACAGCGCCCACCCTGGCCCGGTCACCGACATGAAGGCCTACCAGGCTTTCCTCACCCAGATTGGCTACCTGGTCCCTGTGCCAGCCAAAGTGAAGGCCACCACCGCCAATGTGGACGCCGAGTTGGCCCAGCAAGCCGGCCCGCAGTTGGTGGTGCCCATCCTGAACGCCCGCTACGCCTTGAACGCCGCCAACGCACGTTGGGGCTCGCTGTACGACGCGCTGTATGGCACCGACGTCATCTCTGAAGCCGACGGTTGCGCCAAAGGCCCGGGCTACAACGAAAAGCGCGGCGCCAAAGTGATTGAATACGCCCGCTATGTGATGGACCGTACTGCGCCGCTAAAGCAAGGCTCGCACATCGACTCCATTGGCTACGCCGTGGTCAAAGGCGCTTTGGTGGTCACCCTCAAGGGGGGCAAAACCTCCGCCTTGGCCGACCCCAAACAGTTGGTCGGCTACCAAGGAGACGCGGCCCACCCCTCCTCGGTTTGGCTGATCCACAACGGCTTGCATTTGGACATCCAAATCAACGCCACGCACCCCATCGGTGCCACCGACCCAGCGGGTGGGTGCGACTTGGTGGTGGAAGCCGCCCTCTCCACCATCTTGGACTTGGAAGATTCCGTG
>CANGHG010000027.1 GCA_947453645.1 Comamonadaceae bacterium | reverse complement strand
CTGGCCCTTGGGCCCTTCGACCGTGCAGTCGTCCCCACTCTTCAAGGACTTGCAAGCTTGAAATGCTTCGGGCGGCGGCTTGTGACCAGCGCCTGGTTTGTCCATGGGCTGTGCATGCAATGCCCCGCACGCTGTGAGCGTGGTGCTCACCCCCATCAAGCACATGCTGTGCAGCAGGTTTGTTTTGGATTGCTTGTTCATGTGTTTTCTCCTGTTCAAAATGAATAATTGACCGACAACTGCCCTGTCACACTGTCCGGCTTGGTCACGACCGAACTGGCTCTGGCTTCTCCTCTCAAACTGTTGGCCTTGATGCCGCCCATGACCGAAACTTGCCGTGTGATTTGGTAGTTCAAATCCACACCTGCGCCTATCTCGGTCAAGCCGCCCGAGGGCGTGGACACCGCATGACCGCTGCTGGCCGCTTGGCTGCTGGTGACGCCGTAATAGGTTTGCATGTAGGCGCTGTTGGCCCATTTGGTCGAGGCGTTCAAGCCCAGACGCCAATCGGGTGCCAAGCGGATGCTGTGGTTCAAGCCGAGTTCGGCCACTGCGCCCTGTCTGTCGTTGCCCGAGCCGTAGCGCAGGGACGAGGTGATGCGCCAGTCTTTGGCCAATTCCTTGCTGAGGAAGGCCGCCACTTCGGGCTTGGCATCGATGCTGCCCATGCCTGCCAAGGCCCCGGTGTCGCTGGCCTGTCTGCCCAAGTCCACACTCAGGCCCAAGCCATATTGCAGCCTGGGGTCGCGTGAAAAGTTGTAGGCCACGCCTTGGTCGCTGCCCACCATCCAGCCGTTGTCCCAGTGGTATTCCACCGAGGGCATGAATCGCAATCCCCGCCTGTCTTCACCCGCCGCATTGGCGTTGGTGGACGCCGACAAGCGCACCGCACCCCCTTGTCTGGTGTGAAAGGGCTCTGTGGGATCGGCCCCTTCCTGGGCCTGGACCGTGAGGGCAGCGTTGCTGCACCACAACCACAGCAGTGTGTGTTGTTGAATGCTTCTTGGATACATGGTTGATCTCTTTCATCTGTGGGTCTGCCATTGCAGAACCTGCGCTGAATTTTGAAAAACCAATGTGGTGACAATTGGTGCAAAAACTCACAATGTCTTCACAATCTGCTGGCCCAATTCACCCCTATGCGCATCCGTCTCGCCCACACCCAAGCCCTGGTCCTGCTGTCTGCCGTGCTGCTGACCCTGTTGTGCATGGGCGCCTTGACCGCCTGGAATTTGCGCCATGGTTTCTCTGAATTTTTGGCTGTGCGTGATGTGGAGCGCCTCGAACAATTCGCCGCCTTGGTGTCAGAACAGGCGGCGCAAGCCGGCGGCCTCGATGCCTTGGCCGCTCAAGATGACGGCTTTCAACAACTGTTGCGCGCCTTTGGTCGCACGCAGTCCTTGAGGCCCAGACCGCCTCATCCCCCGCCTGATGCTCATCCCGAAGATGGCCGACCACCCCCCAGGGGACGCGAAGATTTCCGAGAACGTGTGGCCATCTACAACTTGAACGGACAAGCGCTGTGGGGCCAAGGCCTGCCACCTGATCTCGGTCCTGTTGTTGAACGCCCCTTGGTGATTCGGGGCGACACAGTGGGCATGGTGCGCATGTTGAAACTCAAACCCGTGCCCAGTGCCATTGAAACCAACTTCCTCACCTCGCAATACCAAAGCATGTTGGGCGTGTCTGGTGTGCTGTTGCTGGCCGCCTTGTTGGGTGCGCGTTGGGTGAGTGCGCATTGGGTGCGCCCTCTCATCGACATTCAAACCGCCACGCAGCAGATTGCCCAAGGCGCTTTGGAGACGCGTTTGAACACCACACGCACAGATGAATTGGGTGACGCCGCGCGCAACATCAACCACATGGCCGAGGGATTGCAGCAACTGGAGGCCACCAGGCGTCAATGGATTGCCAACATGTCTCATGAACTGCGCACCCCCTTGACCGTGTTGCGTGGCGAAATGCAAGCCTTGATCGATGGCGTGATGCCCAACAACCCGCAAGCGCTGCTGTCCTTGCGTGAAGAGGTGTTGAAGCTCAATGCGCTGGTGGACGACTTGCACCTCTTGGCCATGGCCGATTTGAAAGCCCTGCCTTGTTACTTTGAAGAACTTGACGCGGTTTTTTTGCTTCACCACATCGCACAACGCTTTGCACTGCAAGCCCAGCAACGCGGCTTGACCCTTGAATTGGACACAGGCACCTTACAAACGCTCACCGTGCATTGGGACGCCAAACGCATGGAGCAACTGCTGGGCAATTTGCTGGACAACAGCTTGCGTTACACCCACGCACCTGGGCTGCTTCGCTTGTCGCTGATTGCCGATGGCGAGCAAGTGCTGATTCGTTTGGAAGACAGTGCGCCTGGTTTGAGCGCACAGGACTTGTCCCGCGTGTTCGAGCCCTTGTTCCGCGCTGAAGCATCCCGCAGCAGACACGCCGGTGGCAGTGGTTTGGGTTTGTCCATTTGCGAGCAAATTGCCAAGGCGCATCAGGGCCACATCAGCGCGTCTGCTTCCACGTTGGGGGGCGTGCTTATGACGCTGACCTTGCCCCAAGATGCAGGTCAGCCTTCATGAACACGCCCACAGGCAAACAAGTGTTGGTGGTGGAAGACGACCCCAAAATTGCCGCCCTCTTGGTCAACTACCTGTTGAACGAGGGCTATACGGCCACGGCCGCGCATGATGGCCGCGAGGGTCTTCGACTCATCAAAGATCGCTCGCCAGACGCCGTCATTCTCGACTGGATGTTGCCGCTCATGGATGGCATGGCGGTGTGCAAAGCAGCGCGTGAATTCAGCGATGTGCCCATCATCATGTTGACCGCCAGGGTGGACGAACTCGACCGTTTGCTGGGTTTGGACACGGGTGCCGACGACTATGTGTGCAAGCCCTTTGCGCCACGTGAAGTGGTGGCGCGGGTGCGGGCCTTGCTGCGCCGCGCCGAGGGCCGTGTGAAAAACACGCCACTGCCTTGGGTGATCGATGAGGATTCATTTCGCATCAATTGGCAAGGGCAATGGCTGCCCCTCACCCGCATTGAGTTTGTGATGCTGCGCTTGTTGCTGAGTCGCCCTGGACGGGTGTATTCACGCGAGCAACTGCTGTCCACGGTTCACGACAGCCAGCGGGACATCAGCGACCGCGCCATCGACACCCACATCAAAAACTTGCGTAAAAAAATACAGGCCGTGGATGCGGGCTTTGATGGCATTGCGTCGGTGTATGGTGTGGGTTATCGGTTTGACTTTCAATCGTGACGCTGTGCCTGAAGCTTGACACCAAGGGTGAGTTCTATACTTTGCCATCAAGCACTTGAAACAAACATGCTCCACTACGAAACCATCCCCGTCACGCCCTTCCAACAAAACTGCTCTGTGGTCTGGGAGGACGAGGGCATGACCGCTGCCATCATCGACCCGGGTGGCGACTTGGATGTGCTGCAAAGCGCTTGCAAACAACTGGGCGTCAAGCTGGTAGCCATCTGGATCACCCATGCCCACATCGACCACGCGGGTGGCACAGCCGAGTTGGCTGAACGCTTGAGCTTGCCCATCATCGGGCCACACCCCGGCGATCAGTTTTGGATTGACGGCTTGAAAGACGCTGCGGCCAACTATGGTTTCCCGCCGTCACGTGCGTTCACCCCCAGCCGTTGGCTGAGCGATGGCGACGCCGTCACCTTAGGCGCGCACACCTTGCAAGTGCGCCATTGCCCGGGCCACACCCCAGGTCATGTGGTGTTTTATTCGGCGGAGTTGAAGCGTGCCTTTGTGGGTGATGTGCTGTTTGCAGGCAGCATTGGTCGCACCGATTTCCCTCAAGGCAATCACCAAGATTTACTGGACAGCATCGTCCAACGCCTGTGGCCCATGGGTGACGACACCGTGTTCATACCTGGTCACGGACCTGAAAGCACCTTTGGCCGTGAGCGTCGCAGCAACCCCTATGTGGGTGGCACCTGAATCAATGCACCGCTGGTTCTGAGCCCAGCAAAGCCTCGCGCTCGAGTTGCAAATACAGGCGCACCACATTGCGCGGGTGTTGGCTCTCATAGTTGGCCCATGTGGCATAAGCGCTTTGTCTACAGGCTTTGTCCATCTCGATGAGCGAAGTACCTTGGTCCACATGCGCTTGCACACAGGTTTGCAGCGCTTGTAAATAGTGTTGCATTTGCAAGCCTTGTCGCCCAGTCACCACCGGGCCATGCGCTGGCACCCACAGCCGATCATCCTCTTTGAGCCAAGGTGTCAAGGCGCTCAACCACTGGCTCAACCTGGCGTCTCGCAAATCGGGCAGGTGCTGCATCTCCAGCCAAGCCCCTGCAAACACCACACCCGACTGTTCATCAAGCACCGCCAAAGCCCCTGGCGAACTGCTGTGCCCTGCAGCCAACAATTTCACCAGACGGCCGGTTTGATGCATGTCTTGCGCTTGTGTGATCAGCACATCGGCTTGCGGCACTCGGGTGTTCGCCATGTCCTCATCACCTCGTTGCGCCATGAGTTGCTGCAAGCAGGTGGCGCAACGTGCGCGCATGAGCTGCGCGGCATCGGCGTGCATGTGCAAGGGGACGCCTTGGTCTTGAAAGGCCTCAGCACCAAAGATGAACTCGGCTCGGGCGTGCGTGAGCAGCAGCAAGCGAATCGGCAACGGCGTGATGCTGCGCACCGTGTTGAAGAGGGCTTGGCCTTCACGCCAAGAACTGCCACTGTCAATCACCATGACGCCTTGCGGCCCGACGATGAAACCCGCGTTGCCCATCTGGGTGCGTGGATTGCCCAACACCGCATACACACCAGGTGCGAGTTGTTGCACCGTGCTTTGAGGCAGTTGATGTTGCCCCTCAAAACGCTGCCCCTGCGAATCCAATGCCACCACTTTCAACACGCCGCCGGTGCTGCCCGGCAAGCTGAATTGCAGGCTGGGGTTCTCGCTGATGGAGAAATCCACCTCGGCTTGCAACACCGCTTGGCCATCGAGTTGCACCTCGATGAGCTGCACATAGTGGGCTGGGATGTTCAAGCGGGTGTGCTGCTCCATGACCAAGCCCGAGTGGTTTGGGTGGTCCATGCGCCAGCGCACACGGCGTCCGCCAGCTTGGGCGTCGACCTTGAAATTCATTTGGCCGATGTGCTCCAGCGCCGCCTTGGCGTCGATGGTGGCGGGCGCGGTGCACCCGCCCGTGGCCTTGGTGAAGCCTGTGGCCATGAACAACTGGCCGTCGGTGGTTTCGGCCACCACGCGGATGTGGGTGTAGGCGTCGATGCGGATGCGGGTTTCCAGATGGATGGGCATGCCCAACGCCAAAAACTGAATTTTGGCGGCCAAGGGCGATGGGTTGGCGTCGGCGATGAGGTAGAGGGTGCGCACCGAACCCGATGCGGGACCTGCAATCACTTGCACTGGCACAAAGGCAGACTCGAGGGCGCGAGCAGGTACTTTGAAGGTGAGGAGTTGGGGCGTGGCGGTTTGAATGGGTCGCTCACCAAACAGGCTTTGCCGCAAGCGCTGCCAAACCACGCTGTCGTTCGGGTTGTCCTCGGGCATGAAGACACCCTGGGCACTCCAGGCACTGGCGCTGATGCAGCACCACAGAAGCCAAAACACAAAGCGGGGCATGTCGTGCACCTCAGGGTGGGTTGATGAAGCAGGCCTTGTCGGCTTCGAGCTTCAATCGCTTGAAACGGGCCAAGGGTGGTTTGAGGGACTCGTTGTCGCGCATTTCATTGCCACGCTCACCCGCGATGGTCATGGCATTGGCGATGGTGCTCAGCTCCACATACTCGGCAAAACTGATTTGCTGGGCCAGGCTGTCCAGCGAGCACGAGCACTTGTGCAGCATCTCGTAAAACGGCCCAGGGTATTGGCGCATGCAAGCTTGCACGCCCAGCACCCGCTCGGCGGTTGGGAAATCGTTGGCTTGTGCGCTGATGCAAATCAGCGTCAGCAGCAAGGCCGACATGGAGGTTTGGATGTTCATAATTGAGCGCCTTTTAGCAGCAAGGTTTCTTGCGGCAGCTTGTTTGATTCGCCTGGTTTTTTCACCCAGGTGCGAATGGCCACCAAGGTTCCAGGCACCTCCTGCGAGAGGGTGAAGACATAGTGTTTGTCAGCCAGTGCGCCAAAGCGCTCGCGCAAGGGGTCGTCTTGGTAAGGCGCAATGTCAAACTCTTGGCCCGCCACGTTGTGGCCCTGATAGCGCAGCTGCACAGGTGTTTCTTGCGCGGCTTGGTAAATCGCTTTGCGAATGCGGGTGCGAAAGTAATTGCTTTGACCTTTGGTGAGTCTTTGCATTTCGCGGATGTCTCGCTCTAGAAAATACAAAATCACCGGGTTGCCTTTGGCGTCCTCCACCTCGGGCAGTTGCAAGCGGCGAGCACCGCTCAAAAACTGAACCTGGGTTTGACAGCACAGGCCTTTGTGGGCGGTCACGGCCAGCAACACACTGTCTTCAAAGCCAGGCTCTGAGCTACCTGTTTTGCTGAACTGGTAATTCAACTGGCTGGGCAACTTGAGCTTTTGCAAATGGGCTTGCATGAACAGTTGGGTCTCAGCGTTGGAATAGTCCTCAGCAGCCCATGCATGGCTGCCCATGACCAGACAGTCCAGCAAAGCCAATGTCGCCCAGGTCAGCACCCGCATCATGCCCCAGACCACTGTCCACCTGCTGTTGTCAAGGCGGGCCATGGTGGGTCTCCAACAAGGGGACATCAAAAGACATCAAGACCGCTTGAATTTGTTGCTGCTGCTGTTGCAACACAGATTCAACCTGCGCCTTCCAAGCCGCTTCGCCATGGCGAACACCCATGGCCATGTCGAATTCCAAGGTGAGGCCAGCTTCTGAGCGCATGGGCACCAAGCGCAACTGAGGCGATTGCACACGCTTGGCAAAGTAAGCCGCCATGGGGCCCCAGACAATGGCCACGTCTATTTGACCCTGTGCCAAGTCGCGCTCGATGATTTCACCTGGGTAGCTCGCCGGGTCGGCGTTGAGCAGTTTGTAGGGCACGCCCGCGTCTTCCAAGCCGTGTCGGCTCAGCCAATCGGAGGCTGGCGAGCGGTCGTAGACGCCCATGCGCAAACGTTTCAATCGCTCGGGACCGAGCTTCAAAAAATCATCGACGCTGTTCACCTGATCCAAGCCATGACCCAAGGGGAACACCAGTGCATAAGAAGAGCGGTAATACGCCGAGGTGGTAGCGACTTGGTCGAAGCCACGGGGCACGCCCATGACGATGTCGCAGGGATAGTCTTCACCGGGCAGTTTGTAGCGCAAGGTGTTGCGGATGAAACCCATGCGCTGCGGGAATGCGTGATAGGTGAGCGGCACGCCCAGCGCTTGCGCCATGAGTTCGGCCAGTTTGTTTTCAATGCCGTCGCCATGGTTGTTGGAAAACGGCATGTTGTTCGGGTCTTGGCAGACCCGCAAACTGCCGTGTCCATTGGCCAGGGTGGGTGTTGCAGCATGGCTGAACCCCAGGAAGGCGCTCAGCATGAAGCACAAGCCCCACGAGCGCTTGCTCATGGCATGGCTTCCACTTTGGCACGGGTGATGGCGCCGTCCGAGCGGCCCTTGAGGTAGGCGTACAAATGGTCGATGTTGCTCATCACCTGTTGGTTGTTGCCAAAGCTTTGCATGCCTTTGTCCAAGCGGCCATCGCGCACCGTGGTGATGAATTCTTCTTTGGTGAGTGTTTTCAGGCTGTTGACCAGCGAGGGGCCAACCATGCCTTCTTGATTGGCGCCGTGGCAACGGTCACAGGCAGCGGCTCGCCAAGTACGAAAACCCTTCATGGTGTTTTCATCGACCTTGTAGCCGTCGGTGACGCTGTAAAGCGCTGGCCCTTGGGCCCAAGCGCCAGCTGATGCCAGCAATGCAATGCACAGAAATTTGTTCATGGTGTGTTTCTCAATGAGGCCAGCGAGCAAGCCCTCTTCGTGGCTTGCTCGCTGGTGAATCAGCAGTTGCCGCTGTAACGATCAGTTAGGCAAAGCGAACACGGTGAGTGAGCCGCCGAGTTCGGTGTACTGGTTCAACTCGCGGTAGCCGCCCACCGCACCCAAGCCGTCGTTGTCCTTCTCCAAGCCTGCAGCCATGCCAATACCGGCCCAGCCACCAATGCCTGAGAACACACCCATGTACTGCTTGCCTTTGTGCTCATAGGTGAACACATTGCCAATGATGCCCGAGGGTGTTTTGAACTTGAACAGCTCTTTGTTGATGTCCTTGGCGTCCACGCACTTGAGGTAACCCTCCAAGGTACCGTAGCAAGAAATGCCGCCAGCGGTATTCAAAGCGCCACTCCAGACCGAGAATTTTTCGGACTTGCTTTGCACAATCTTGCCTGTGCCTGCATCCCAGGTGATGAAGTTGCCCATGCCGCCATGGCTGCCCGGTGCGGGGTACATGGAGAGCGTGGCGCCCACATAAGGCTGACCTGCTGTGTACTCGACCTTGAACGGTTCATAGTCCATGCACACATGGTTGGTGGGCACATAGAACAACTTGGTGTTGGGGTCAAACGAGGCAGGTTGTTGGTCTTTGGTGCCCAAGGCCGCAGGGCACACGCCTTTGGTGTTGACGTCAGGACCGTTTTTGGCGGTGGAGTATTTCGCCACCACTTGAGGACGTCCAGATTTCATGTCCACGTGAGTGGCCCAGTTGACTTTGGGGTCGAACTTCTCGGCCACCAACAACTCGCCTGTGGCGCGGTTCAAGGTGTAGCCAAAACCGTTGCGGTCGAAGTGCACCAAGGCTTTGGTGGGTTTGCCTTTGACGTCGATGTCGGCCAAGATCATTTCATTGATGCCGTCGAAATCCCATTCGTCATAAGGCGTCATTTGGTAGACCCATTTCACCTTGCCGGTGTCCACGTCACGCGCAAAAATGCTCATGGACCATTTGTTGTCGCCAGGGCGCTGCGCGGGGTTCCAGGTGGAGGGGTTGCCTGAGCCGTAATACATGAGGTTGAGCGCTTTGTCATAGCTGTACCAACCCCAGGTGGTGCCGCCACCAATCTTCCATTGGTCGCCTTGCCAAGTTTTGAGGGATGAGTCGGCACCCACGGGGGCCATCTTGCCGTCGGTCCAGGTCATGGTGGTTTGGGGGTCCATCAGCATTTCGCTGTCAGGGCCCACGCTATAGCCTTTCCAGGCCAATTTGCCATCGGACAAGTTGTAGGCGGCGATGAAACCGCGCACGCCCCACTCGCCACCGCTGATGCCGGTGATGACCTTGTCTTTGAAGATGTGCGGGGCGTTGGTATTGACCGCGCCGAGCTTGGCGTCACCGTTTTTCACGCTCCACTCGACCTTGCCGGTTTTGGCGTTCAGTGCCACCAAGGTGCTGTCGGCTTGTTGCAAGATGACCTTGTTTTCTGCATAGGCCACGCCACGGTTGACCGTGTCACAACACATTTGCGGGATGACCGCAGCATCTTGCTTGGGTTCGTATTTCCACAGGATTTTTTGGCTGTCCAGGTCGATGGCAAACACCTTGTTGGGGAAGGGTGAGTGCAAGAACATGACGCCGTCCACCACCAAGGGCGAGCCCTCATGGCCGCGCAGCACGCCGGTGGAGAAAGTCCAAGCCACGCGCAGTTTGTCGACATTGCCTTTGTTGATTTGGCCCAAGCGGCTGTAGCGCTGATTGTTCATGTCACCGGCCTGCATGGCCCAGTTTTTCTCATTGGCGATGTTTTTTTCCACATCGTTGTTGGCCCAAGCCGCGCTGCCCAAGGCCAGCAACAGACCCAGACCCAAACTTTTACTCACCACTCCCACCGACTGTTGGCGCAGGTTCGCCCACACACCACCTGATAACGCATGTCTCATGTTCGTCTCCCTTGATGTTTTGCCATGAAGCCTGCTAACACAGCAGGCCGGGAGAGCGACTCTATTTGTATGTATTCTGATATGACTAGTGGTATTTACTAGCTCATTTTGAATGTGAGTTTTATTTAGTTTTTCTTTATTCACCTCACCACATATATATGTTGTACTTGAGCGCCGATAGCCCAAGTCAAGGACATGCCTTGGTCCAAGGTCACCAAACAAGCTTGGTTTTTCACAGCCAGAGACAACAAACAAGCATCGGTGATGTCAACGGGTCGCATCACTTGACTCCAGTTGATGCCGTTGGTGTCCAGAGGGTTGATGTCATCGGTCCAAAACTGGTGCATGGCTTGCGCCATGGCCACTTGCAAACCTTGCACCACGGTTTTCATGGGCAAACGGTTGGGATATTGGGGCTGCGACAAGATGCGTATGCACCCATTGCGGGTGATGGGACAAATGGCCCAGCCATCTGTGTGCGTCATGAGCCATTGACCTCAGTCGCTCAATTCGTCGCGAATGGCACGCACCATGTCGGGCGTGACGATTTGCTGACCTGGCAGCGTGAGCGATTTGAACCCATGAACCGCCTGTGGCTCTTGCGGCGCCATGACGCCACTTGCTGCGCTGTTTGGATGAGCCAAACCGCGTTGAATGGCCAAGCGCATGGTGTCTGAAATGATGCGTCCAGCCGTGGTTTGACCGGCTTTGGCCAAGGCCTTGGCTGCCGCCAATACATCGTCATCCAAGTCCAATGTGGTTCGCATCTGATGCGCTCATCCAACCCCAGCAGGCTCACTTGACCGTGACGCGAATCGTCTTGCGGTAGGCCGCACCATAAGAGCGGTGCGCCCCATCCGCAAATTGCAAGCTCAGGGTGTGCTCGCCAGGAGGCAGGGTCAGTTCGGTTTCGGTTTGGCCTTTGCCAAAGTGCTTGTGTTGGGCATCGGCAGGGATCACGCTGTTGTCGGCCACCGGGGGCACATCAATCAAGATGTGGTGGTGGCCCGTGCCGGGTTTGACTTCACCTGCAGGCACCACCTCCATGTCCTTGACCACAAAGCGCACCATGAAGGGCGAGGTGACGGTGTCGCCATCACGGGGCGTGGCGAAGTCCACGTTTTGGGCCAGTCCTGAGCCGCTGAACAAGACGGCGGCCAACATCATGGGAAGGTGTTTCATGGGGTTCCTTAAGGTGTGAAAGATGTCAGGGTTGCTTGGCCCGCTCGTACAGCGGTTCGACCTTGTTCAAATTCGCTTCAATGTCTTTGATGCGGGCGCTGCCCGAGGGATGGGTGCTGAGCCACTGCGGTGGCGCGCCCTTGTTGGCGGCGCTCATTTTTTGCCACAGGCTCACGCCTGCACGCGGGTTGAAGCCGGCTCGGGCGGCGAGTTCCATGCCCACCAAATCGGCTTCGCTCTCGTCTTCGCGGCTGAATTTCAGCGTCAGCAGTTGCGCACCTTGCTGCGCCACGGTGTCGGTGATGCGCGAGTCAATGCCAAAGTAACCCGAGATGAGCGCGCCACCCAAGCGTGACAAACCATTGGTGGCCATGCTTTTGCCGGCCCGCTCCCTGGCATGTTCACGCAGGGCGTGGGCAATTTCGTGGCCCATGACCATGGCCACTTCGTCGTCGGTCAATTCGAGCTTGGTGAGGATGCCGCTGTAAAACGCAATCTTGCCCCCGGGCATGCAAAAGGCATTGATCTGCGTGGAGCCCAACAGGTTGACCTCCCACTTCCAGTCGCGTGCCCGTGGGTTCCATTCGTAGCTGAACGGAATCAGCCGCTTGGCAATGGCCCGCAAACGAATCACTTGCGGGTGGTCGTCGCCTGCCAGCGCGTCTTTGTCATTGGCTTGTTTGAGCATTTGCCCGTATTGGGTGAGGGCTGTGCCCTCCATTTGCTCGGCAGGCACCAGCTTGGCAAACTTGGAGGTTCCGCCCACCTCCACGCCTTCACGCGCCAAGGCGTCAACAGCAAACAAACCCGCCGCGCAACCGGCGCAGGTGTGAAGAAAAGCACGTTTGGTCAACATTTTTTTCAAGGTTCAACAGGGATCGCACAATAGGAGGGTATGAACCATAACCCAACTCCAGCCCCTGTGTCTTTGCGCTGGCAAGACACCTTGTTCATTTACCTCAGCCCCGCGAGCTTGCGCATGTTGGCGCTGGGCTTCTCGGCGGGTTTGCCGCTGTTGCTGGTCTTGGGCACCCTGAGTTTTCGCCTGCGCGAGGCGGGCATCGACCGCGCCACCATCGGTTTCTTGAGCTGGGTGGGGTTGGCTTACGGCTTCAAATGGGTCTGGGCGCCCTTGGTGGACCGCTTGTCCATTCCCTTTCTCACGCCCCGCTTGGGGCGACGCCGCAGTTGGTTGCTGTTGGCCCAAGTGGCCATCGTGATCGGGCTGTTGGGCATGGCCGCGGTCAATCCGCAAGCGTCTTTGACCCCCTTGGTGGGCTTTGCGCTCTTGGTGGCCTTTGGCTCTGCCACACAAGACATTGCGCTGGACGCGTTTCGCATCGAGTCGGCCCATGCACGGCTGCAAGCGGTGTTGGCGGCAAGCTACCAAACCGGCTATCGCCTGGCCATGATTTGGGCGGGTGCGGGGGTGTTTTGGATTGCGGCCAAAGCCGAGGTGAGCGGCCTGCCTGCGGGCACTTACCAAGACGCGGCGTGGGGAGTGGCCTACACCGCCATGGCGGTGTCCATGGCGGTGGGCATGTTGACCGTGATGTTCTCCAAAGAGCCTGCACGGGTGGACGTAGCGCCTGCGCACAGCTTGCGCGAGTGGCTGCAAGTGGCCGTGGTCGCGCCCTTTGCCGAGTTCATCCAGCGCTACCGCTGGCACGCGGTGTTGCTGCTGGCCCTGATTGGCACTTACCGCATCAGTGACATCGTCATGGGCATCATGGCCAATCCGTTTTATGTGGACATGGGTTACAGCAAAGAGGAAGTGGCCACGGTCACCAAACTCTATGGCGTGGTGATGACCCTGGTGGGTGCCTTCATCGGTGGCGGCATGGTGCTGCGCTTGGGTGTGATGCGGGTGCTGATGCTGGGCGCGGTGCTGAGCGCCTTGACCAATTTGCTTTTCGCTTGGTTGGCCATGCACGGACACGATGTGTACGCGCTCATCGCCGTGGTGTCTGCCGACAACCTGGCCAGTGGCATTGCTTCAGCCGCCTTCATCGCCTACTTGTCGTCGCTGACCAATGTGCAGTACTCGGCCACGCAATACGCCATGTTCAGCTCGCTGATGCTGCTGCTGCCCAAATTTTTGGCGGGCTTTTCTGGCGTGGCGGTGGACGCGGGCGGCTATGCCTGGTTTTTTGTGGGCACGGCATTGCTTGGCCTGCCGGTGCTGGTGTTGGTTTGGTTGGCCAGCAGGTTGCAGCAAGGGCGTTGAGCCCGATGGCGTTTGTCACGCGATCCGTCGGCTCACGTTAGCCTGCCAAACCGCCAGTCTCAATTCGGTTTGATTTTGTAAACCCCGTTGTCCCGGTCGGCACTGAAATACACCGTGCCATCAGCCGCCACAGCCACGCCGGTGGTGAGGTAAGGCGGTGGCAAGCCAGGTCCGGCTTCAAAGCCAATGGGGAGGTCGGTGGCGATCACGCGTTTGCTGCCGTTGGCCGGGTCCACCTCGGTGAGTTGCCGCTTGGCCGCTTCGGCCACGATGAACTTGCCCGACGGTGTTTGCGCCAAGCCTTCAGGCCCAGCCAAGCCCTCCGCCACGGTGGTTTGGCTCCAATTGCTGGTGTCCACACGGATCAAACGCCCGGCCATTTCGGTGATGTAGACGGCCCCGTCTTTGCCAATGATGAGCTGGGTGGGGCCTTGCAAACCGGTGACCACTTGCTTTTTGTCGTGCAAGTCTGTGCCGCTGAGTTGCGTCAACGCACCTGCCGCCAACTCCAGCACCAACACCGTGCCATCGGGCATTTCCACCGCGTCCATGGGCGCGGCCAAGCCATGGGCCATGGCCTTGGTGGATTTGTCTTGGCGGTTCAACAGTTGCACCGTGCCAGTGAACCAACTCGACAAGACATAGTGGTCCTTGGACAAGGTGACCGCAAATGGGTATTCGATGTGGTCGCCGTGCATGCGGGCCACATCGGTGAGTTTGCCGCTGGCGGTGTCGACTGAACGCAGCCCAAACAAATGCGCCACATGCAGTGTTTTGCCGTCTTCGGAGAGCTTCAAGCCGCCAGGCGCTGACATGCCGCCTTTGGTGATTTGCCGCGCACTGCCATTGCTGGCATTGACCTGCTGCACCCCGTTGTCCACCATGTTGGAGACATAGATGTTGTCTTTGCTGTCCAGCGCCAGGTTGTCAATGCCGGTTTCAAGTTGCGCTACTTTGCTGCGCTTGCCGTCGGCAGGGTTGAGCTTGAACAGCTCACCTGTTTTGGTGTCGATGGCCCAGATGTTGCCCCGGCTGTCGTAGTTGGCAGCCGCTGGCACCTTGAATTCGCTGTTGATGACTTTGATCTCGCCATCCGCTGGGTTGACCTTGACGATTTGCCCCTTGAACCACAGCGGACCCATGATCCAGCCGTCTGCCCCCACTTCAAAGCCGTTCAAGCCGCCCATGCCTTTGGCGATCAGGCGTGGCGCGGCCTCACCTTTGACATCGATTTCCCACAGGGCGTCGCCCAAGAACACCTGGGACGCATACAGCTTGCCCGTTTTTTGATCAAACGCGAGGGAGTTGATGCCGGGCAGGTCTTTGGCAATCACGCGGATGGGTGCGCTGTCGTTGTCGCGGATGCGCAGCACCCCTTGCAAGAACGAGGTCCAGGCCATCTCGCCCTTGGGGCCAATGGCGATGTCGTCCGCCTGGCCTTGCGGCGCGTCCACCAGAATGGTGCCTTTGCCTGTTTGGATGTCCACCTGGGTGATGGACATGCCCACCACACTGCCTGCCAGCAAACGACCTTGCTTGTCTACCGCCAAACCATGCACGCCTTTGAAGTTGGAAGGCGCGACCACCACCTGCGGCTTGCCATAGTTTTGCGCTTGCACTGCGGCGCCCGTGAGGATGAGGGCGGCCAAGGCCACGGCTTTGAGTGTGGGTTTGAACAGGGACAACATGCGGGTGCGCTCCAATGAAGTTGATCAATCCAATCAATGTAGGGCGTGTCCTGGGTTTTGCGCCCATCGTTTACCCGCACCCATAATCCGCCCCATGAACACCCGCTTCAGCACCGCTTTTGGATTGACCACACCCATCGCCTTGGCGCCCATGGCGCTGGCCTCGGGCGGCGCACTCGCGGCCGCTTGTGCCAAGGCGGGGGCCTTGGGCTTGCTGGGCGGCGGCTATGGTGACCTGGCCTGGGTGCAACGAGAACACGCCTTGGCACTGTCCCTGTCACCCGACGCGGCAGCGCGCTTGGGCTGTGGCTTCATCACCTGGAAGTTGGACGAAGACGCCAGCGCCTTGGACTGGCTGCTCGACCAACCGCACAGCCCCGCAGCACTGATGCTGTCGTTTGGCGACCCGCGCCCCTATGCGGCGCGCATCGCCCAGCGCGGCATTCCCCTCATTTGTCAAATTCAGCAAGTGGCTCAACTGCCCCTGTGTTTGGAAGCCGGCGCGGCGGTGATCGTGGCCCAAGGCGGCGAGGCGGGTGGTCATGGCATGAACGCCTTGAACGGCCGCAGCACCATGAGCTTGGTGCCCGAACTGGCCGACGCCTTGGCCGCAAAGTCGCCCCACACCTTGCTGCTGGCCGCGGGTGGCGTGGCCGATGGCCGTGGCTTGGCGGCGTCTTTGCTGTTGGGTGCCGATGGCGTGTTGCTGGGCAGCCGTTTGTGGGCCAGCGCCGAGAGCTTGGCCTCCACAGCCGCAGTGCAAGCAGCTTTGCAAGCCGGTGGTGACGACACGGCGCGCAGCGCGGTGTTTGATGTGTTGCGGCGCAAAAACTGGCCTGCGCCCTACGACTTTCGCGCCTTGCGCAACAGCTTGCACCGTCAATGGGAAGGCCGTGTCGACCAACTGCGCGCCGCCCCCGATGCAGCCCGCGCCGACTACGATGCGGGTGTGGCAGCCGGCGACTTCAACCGCGCCCACGTGACCGTGGGCGAGGCCGTGGGCTTGATGCATGACGCCCCACCTGCGGCTGAGTTGATCGCGCGGATCACCCAAGAGACTTTGCGCTTGCTACCGGCATTGCGAGCGTAGCGTCATTGCGAGCGTAGCGTCATTGCGAGGCACGAGTCATTGCGAGGCACGAGTCATTGCGAGGCACGCAGTGCCGAAGCAATCCTCCTGAGCCCCACCACGGCAACTCGCCCGCCGCTCACCGCAGCCAAGCTGCGACGTTCGCTACACGTCCGAGCCGCCGTGGCTGGCGGGTCGAGCAGGGCGTTCGTCAGGTCGCGTGCTGAAACACCCTTGGCCGCCGCACGGACTGGGGGGCATTTTGTGAGCGAAAGAGCAGCAAAATGAGCCCCCAGTTCGGGGGGCGCTCAGTGGGATTGTTTCGCTTCGCTCGCAATGACGGAGTTCGCAATGACGGCGAAGTTACTCGTCCACTTGCACAGGCACCCTGGGGGCCAAAGCGCACATCAGCTCATAGCCCACCGTGCCTGCAGCAGCGGCCACTTGGTCGATGCACAGCACCTCGCCGCTTGTCGCCAGCCCCCACAAGGTCACCTCGCTGCCCACCTGTGCAGCAGGCACGGGCGTCAAATCCACACACAACATGTCCATGCTGACCCGCCCCACACTGTGGCAGCGCACGCCGTTCACCAACACCGGTGTGCCGCTGGGCGCATGGCGCGGATAGCCATCGGCATAGCCACAGGCCACCACGCCCAGGCGCATGTCGTGCGGCGCTTTGAACAAGCCGCCATAGCCCACCTCGTCGCCCGTCTTCAGGTGCTGCACCGCGATGAGTTGGCTGCGCAAACTCATGGCCGGGCGCAATCCCCAGTGCGCGGCATGGTGCTCGGGATGGTCGGGCGAACTGCCATACAACGCAATGCCCGGACGCACCCAGTCGGCCACGACCGCGGGTTGTTGACCATGGCGCAACACGGCCGCGCTGTTGGCCAAGCTGCGTTCACCGGGCAAGTCATGGCAGGTGGCTTCAAACACCTGCAACGCGGCCTCCACGCCCACCTGGTCGTCGGCATGGGCAAAGTGGGTCATGAGCGAAATTTCATCCACTTGCGGCAAGGCGTTCAGCCTGGCCCAGGCCGAGCGAAACCGCTCAGGCGCCAAGCCCAAGCGGTTCATGCCGGTGTTCATTTTCAAAAACACACGCTGAGGCACCTGGGTTTTATGGCGGCTGAGCATGTCAATTTGCGATTCGGTGTGCACCACATGCCACAGGTCCAGGCGCGAGCACCACTCCAGGTCGCGCTGCTCGAACACGCCCTCCAACAACAAAATCGGGCCGCGCCAATCCAAGCTGCGCAAGGTCTGGGCTTCTTCCAAATCGAGCACCGCAAAGCCATCTGCAGCGCGAAAGCCGTGAAAAGCGTTGACCAGGCCATGGCCATAAGCACGCGCTTTGACCACCGCCCACACCCGTGCATCTGAAGCGGCTTGGCGCACCTGTGCCAGGTTGTGGCGCATGGCTTGGGTGTGCATCAGGGCGCGTATGGGGCGGGGCATGAAGCGATTGTCGCAGGCCCTTGTGCCCTGCAAGTGCCGTGATATAACTGGCCACAGCCTCAGGGCAGCGACCGTGAAACACTCTGACATGCCCTCCTACTCCAACCGCACTTCTCCCCCTCTTGCAAGCGAATGAAGCGCGGTTTTTACATCATCATGGCGGCCCAGTTTTTCAGCTCTTTGGCTGACAACGCCTTGTTTGTGGCCGCGGTGGAAATGATCAAGGCCTCGGGTGGCGCTGAATGGCAACGGGCCGCCTTGGTTCCCATGTTTGCCTTGTTTTATGTGGTGCTGGCCCCGTTTGTTGGAGCCTTTGCCGACTCTCGCCCTAAGGGCGAGGTGATGTTCATGAGCAATGGCATCAAGGTGGTGGGCTGCTTGATGATGCTGTTTGGCTCGCACCCGCTGTTGTCCTATGCCATCGTGGGCTTGGGCGCGGCGGCTTATTCGCCCGCCAAATACGGCATCCTCACCGAACTGCTGCCCGCCTCTTTGTTGGTCAAGGCCAATGGCTGGATTGAGGGTCTGACCATCAGCTCCATCATCTTGGGCGTGTTGTTGGGCGGTCAACTGGTCGGGCCACACATCTCGGGCATGTTGCTGAGCTTTGACTTTCCCTTGATAGACACCCCTGTGGACACGCCACCAGAGGCGGCCATTTGCATCATTGTGTTTTTCTACGTTTTGGCCGCTTGGTTCAACACCCGCATCCCCAACACCGGCGCGGCCCTCATGCCCATGCACAGCCAAACCCAGCACAGCTTGGCCTACAACCTGCTGGCCTTGGCGCCCGATTTTTGGCGTTGCAACCTGCTGTTGTGGCGCGACAAGCTGGGGCAAATTTCTCTGGCCACCACCACCTTGTTTTGGGGCGCGAGTGGCAATCTGCGCTACATCGTGTTGGCCTGGAGCGCTGTGGCCCTGCACTACTCCACCACCCAGGCCTCGTCCTTGGTGGGTGTGATCGCGATCGGCACGGCCGCAGGCGCGGTCATCGCCTCGGTGCGCATGAAGCTGATTGACGCGCCGCGTGTCATGCCCTTGGGCATCGCCATGGGCTTGCTGATGCTGGGCATGAATTTCATCGACAACGTCTGGTTGGCTGCACCCTTTTTCATTTTGCTGGGCGGCCTGGGGGGCTTCCTGGTGGTGCCCATGAATGCGCTGCTGCAACACCGCGGTCACAACCTCATGGGTGCAGGCCGATCGATTGCGGTGCAAAACTTCAATGAACAAGCCTGCATCTTGGCGTTGGGTGGTTTGTATGCCTTGGGCACCAGCTTAGGTCTCACGGCTTTTGGCGCCATCGTCGCCTTTGCAGGTCTGATGGCGGGTTGCATGTGGCTGATCAAACACTGGCATGAGCGCAACTGCGCGCAGCACCCCGAGGAAGTCGCCCGTCTGATGGACATCGCGCGGCGCGACCCCGGCCACTCTTGAATCATGCATTACCCGCCGCTTCGCCCAGTCCTGGGCCTGTTGTTCAATGCCATGGTGTTTGGCCTGTGCTGGTGGCCTTTGCGCGAAATGCAAGTGCGCGGCTTGCACCCGCTGTGGGCCACGGCCTTCATGTACGCCTTTGCCTTGGTGGGCATCAGCTGGTTCAACCGAGCCGCTTGGCATAGCCTGTGGCGTCACCCCGCCCTGTGGTGGTTGTTCATCGCCTCGGGCCTCACCAACTTTGGGTTCAACTGGGCTGTCACCTTGGGTGATGTGGTGCGGGTGGTGCTCTTGTTCTACACCATGCCTGCTTGGTCGGTGTTGTTCGCTTGGTGGTTGCTGGGCGAGCGCCCCACCACCCAAAGCTTGTTGCGGTTGCTGCTGGCCTTGGCGGGTGTGGCCTTGGTGCTCAAAACCCCCGAGATGGCCTGGCCTTGGCCTTCTTCTCACTTGGACTATTTGGCCTTG
>CANGHG010000026.1 GCA_947453645.1 Comamonadaceae bacterium | reverse complement strand
TCATGTCTACCACCCTGACACTCAAAGGCCAAGTGACCATTCCCAAACACATCCGCGATGCCTTGGGCTTGATGCCTGGGGCGCAACTCGACTTCGCTGTCAATAGCCAGGGCGAAGTGGTGATGCACAAAGCTGCTGCCAATGTGGCCAGCGCCAAAGACAGATTTGAGCTGGCCCGGGGCAAAGCCCAGATCAAATGGAAAACCAAAGATTTGATGAAGCTCTTGAGGAGCCCAGACTGATGTTGGTGGATACCAATGTGTTGTTGGATGTCATTCAAGATGACGCAACATGGGCTGACTGGTCGATTTCACAACTGCGTAGTCAGGCCAAGGTTCACCAGTTGGTGATCAACCCCGCTATTTACGCGGAAATTTCCTTGGCATTTGAACGAATTGAAGCGTTAGACAAGTTATTGGCGGATATGCAACTGCCCATGTTGGAGCTGCCCAAGCCCGCTTTGTTCTTAGCCGCCAAAGCGTTTCTGGCTTATCGGCGGCGCGGTGGTTTGAAACGCAATGTACTCAGCGACTTTTACATCGGAGCCCATGCCGCCGTCATGGATTGGCCGGTGTTGACCCGTGACCGCAGCAAATATGAAACTTACTTTCCGGTGGTCAAACTGATAGCGCCCTAAAACCTCGGCAAATCCGGGTGGCTGATTTGCCCACCCCTCACCAGCATCTTGCCGTACTCGGCGCAGCGTTGCAGGGTGGGAATCACCTTGCCGGGGTTGAGCAAGCCTTGCGGGTCGAAGGCGCGTTTCACGCCAAACATTTGCTCGTTTTCAGCGGCTGAAAACTGCACGCACATGGAGTTGAGTTTTTCCACGCCCACGCCGTGCTCGCCGGTCACGGTGCCGCCCATGGCGACGCTGGTTTCCAATATGTCCGCGCCAAACAGTTCGCAGCGGTGTAATTGGTCGGGGTCGTTGGCATCAAACAAAATCAGCGGGTGCAAGTTGCCGTCACCTGCGTGAAACACATTGGCGCAACGCAAGCCGTATTTTTTCTCCATCTCGGCAATCGCCAACAAAATATCGGCCAAGCGTTTGCGCGGAATGGTCGAGTCCATGCACATGTAGTCGGGGCTGATGCGACCGCTGGCGGGAAACGCATTTTTGCGCCCGCTCCAAAACTTCAGGCGTTCGGCCTCGTCACGGCTCACCGCAATGGCGGTCGCGCCACAGCGTTGCAGCACCGCGCTCATGCGGCCAATTTCCTCTTCCACCTCCTCAGGTGTGCCGTCGCTTTCGCACAGCAAAATCGCTTCGGCGTTCAAGTCGTAGCCCGCGTGGACAAAGTCTTCCACCGCAGCGGTCATGGGCTTGTCCATCATCTCCAAGCCCGCTGGGATGATGCCGGCGGCAATGACCGCGGCCACCGCGTCACCGGCTTTGCGCAAATCGTCAAAGCTGGCCATGATGCAGCGCGCCAACTGTGGCTTGGGTGTGAGCTTGACCGTGACTTCCAGGGTGATGGCCAGCATGCCCTCGGAGCCGACCACCAAGGGCAGCAGGTCCAAGCCCGGCGCGTCCAAGGCGTCGCCACCAAACTCGATGGGCTCGCCGTCCATGGTGAAGCCCTTGACCTTCAACACGTTGTGCAAGGTGAGGCCGTATTTCAGGCAATGCACACCGCCCGAGTTTTCCGCCACATTGCCACCAATGGTGCAAGCGATTTGACTCGATGGATCGGGCGCGTAGTACAGGCCCAAAGGTGCGGCGGCCTCGCTGATGGCCAGGTTGCGCACACCGCACTGCACCACCGCGGTTCGGCTGTGCGCATCCATTTTCAAAATGCGGTTGAACTTGGCCAGCGACAAGGTGACGCCATTCGCATGGGGCATGGCCCCGCCCGACAAACCGGTGCCCGCACCGCGCGCCACCACCGGCACGCCCAGTCGATGACAGGTGCGCAGCACGTCTTGCACTTGGGTCTCGGTTTCAGGCAGCACCACGCACATGGGGCGTTGGCGGTAAGCGGTCAGGCCATCGCACTCATAAGGCGTGGTGTTTTCGCTGGAGGACAGCACCGCGTGGGCGGGCAGCACTTGGCGCAAAGCGGCCAAGACCGTGCTGTGGTTGGGGGCAGCTAGCGCTTGACGTTCGGGCTGGAGAGTGGCGTTCATGGACTGACAAAAAGCGGGGGAAACCGCTACTGTAAGCCCAAGCGCAGTCTCAGGCGGCCGCGCTCTGAGGAGGCCCCAGCACCAAGCGGTTGATTTCGGCTTGCAAGGCCGTGGCTTCAATGGGCTTGGAGACATAGCCATCGGCACCTGCATCCAAAAACCGCTGACGGTCGAAGTTCATGGCGTAAGCGGTCACCATGATGATCGGTGTTTCGGGTCGTGAAGCGCCCGTGGATTGGCGCAAATAGCGCAGTGCAGTGAGTCCGTCCATGATGGGCATCATCACGTCCATGAGCACCAAATCGAAGCGCTGCTGCGCGAACAACTGCACCGCCTCCTCGCCGTTGGTGGCGCAGACATGGTGATGGCCCATTTGGTCCATCAGCAGGGTGAGCAACTTCATGTTGATCGGGTGGTCCTCGACCAACAACACCCGCATCGCTTGGGGTGAACGGGTCAAGCTGGGCATGACCGTGAAATGCGCCGGAGCGGCTTCATCAGCTTGCATGCAGGGGATGGTGAATTGGAAGGTGGCACCTTGGTTGGGCTTGGCCTCAACCTCCATGTGGCCGCCCATGAGGTGCACCAACTCGCGTGTGATGGACAAGCCCAAACCCGTGCCATTGAAAGGCTGATTGGCTTGTTCACCTTGGTTGAAAGGCTGGAACAGACTTTCGGCCTTGCTGGCGTCAAAACCCACGCCCGAGTCTTGCACTGAAAAATGCAGCAACCAACTGCCTGCTTGCTCGGTGGGTTTCAGATGCATGCTGGTGTGCACAAAGCCCTTGCTGGTGAATTTGATGGCGTTGCCGATCAAGTTGCTGAGGATTTGCCGCAGACGCAAGGGGTCTATGAGCAAGGCCGTGCCCGTGTTGGGCAGGTCTTCGTAATTCAGGCTCAATCCCTTGGCGTTGGCCTGAGGGTAAAGGCTGCGCAAGGTTTGGTGCAGCACATCAATCGGGTTGCAGGGGCGCAAATCCAGCGACAAATGGCCAGCTTGTATTTTGGAGAAATCCAGCACGTCGTTGATGATGTTCATCAGGTGCTTGGCCGAGTCGTGTGCCAAGCTGATGAATTCACGTTGCTGTGCAGACAGCTCGGACTGCAGCGCCATTTGGGTCATGCCCACCAAGCCATTCATGGGCGTGCGAATTTCATGGCTCAAGGTGGCCAAAAATTGGCTTTTCAAGGCTTGCTCTGTGGCCGCAGACACCATGGGCGTGTGCGCAACTTGGGGCACAGGGGGGGCAACCGCCACTGGCGCTTGCACCGGGGGGGCTGCTGCTCGGTGGCGCAATTGCGTCACCTGAGCCTGCAGTTGTTCGATTTGCGCATGGTATTGACTTGCTAAAAATTGAGACGCTTTCAACTCGGTTTGCACTTGGCTGAGTTGCGCTTGCCAATGGTCGTATTTTTCTTTGCTCGACTTGGCCGGGGGCAACTGCTCGACTTGGTTGAGCGTGAGCCAACTGATCGCGATGCCGAGCAAGGCGCAGGCCAAGATCAGCAAGGGTTCCTGAGAATAGGCGCTGAGCAACATGCCCAAAGCCGTGATGAATGTGGAAATGCGCCAAATCAGCTGCCAATGTCGTGGCATGGCGGAGGCAGGCGGACGTGCTTGGGAGGGCTTGTTCATGGCGGTGGGCGGCGGTTGGTGTCTAGCGTATCGTAAAGCGTTCAAAATGACTCATTGACAATGATTTTGAATTAATTTTAAGTTAAAAATGATTGAATAAATTCGAACTATTAATAATATTAGATTATTTGTTGTTTTTGGCAATAATCACCAGTCAAACCAGGGCTTGTGACCATTGGTTTTACACTGGGTGGTCTCATTCCGAGCGTTTTCAGCCGAGGTTTTCATGTCCCAAGCGCCTGCCTCCATGGACCATTTGTGGTTGCCTTTCACCGCCAATCGGCATTTCCTGCAACAGCCCAGGGTGATGGTGCAAGCCGATGGCATGCACTTCACCACGCAAGCCGGGCAGCAGGTACTGGACGGCATTTCCAGTTTGTGGTGCGTGGTGGCCGGGCACAACCGTGCGCCTATCAACCAGGCCATCACACAGCAACTCAAAACCCTGGACTACGCCACCGCCTTTCAAGTGGGCAACGACCGCGCTTTCGAAGCGGCTGATCGCATTGCCGCATTGGCGCCCGGCGACTTGAACAAGGTCTTGTTTTGCAGCTCGGGCTCTGAGGCGGCCGACACCGCCATCAAACTGGCGCTGGCCTACCACCGCGCCCGTGGCCAAGGGCATCGGCAGGTGTTCATCGGGCGCGAACGCGGTTACCACGGCGTGGGTTTGGGCGGCATGAGCCTGGGCGGCATTCCAGGCAACCGCAAGGTGTTTGGCGCGGCCATGATGTCCCGGGTGGACCACATGCGTTTCATCCACGACCCGGTGAACCATGCCTACATCCACGGTGAACTGCCGCAGTGGAGCGAAGACCCCTTGCTGGAATTGGAGCAGCGCATCTTGCCGCTGCACGACCCCAGCAATGTGGCCGCTATTTTTGTGGAGCCCATCGCGGGCAGCGCGGGCTGGTACATCCCCCCCAAAGGCTATTTGCAGCGCCTGCGCCAAATTTGCGACAAGCACGGCATTTTGTTGGTGTTCGACGAGGTGATCACTGGCTTTGGCCGCATGGGCACACCGTTCGCCGCCAACTACTTTGACGTGACGCCCGACATGCTGACCTTTGCCAAGGGCGTCACCAATGGCGTCATTCCATTGGGGGGTGTGATTTGCCGCGACGGCATTCATGCGGCACTGATGAACACCGATGCGCCCCAACACGCCATCGAGTTCGCCCATGGCTACACCTACTCGGGCCACCCCGTGGCGTGTGCAGCGGCGGTCGCCAGCATGGACTTGTTGGCCGAGGAAAACCTGTTCCAACGCGCGGCCGACAGCGGCGTGCTGTTGGGCAAAGCGGTGCATGCCGCCATGCGTGGCTTGCCAGGTGTGGTGGGCATACGCACCTTGGGCTTGGCCGCTGCGGTGGAATTGGCTGCAGACCCCACGGCGCCAGGCCAAAAAGCCTACAACATCTTTTTGGATTGTTTGGCCCATGGCGTCTTGGTGCGCTCGGCCGGTGACAACCTGGTGCTGGCGCCCGCGTATGTGGTGAGCGAGTCGCAAATCGCGCAAATGGTGGACACCTTGGCCGCGTCCATCAAGCGGCACGCTTGAACAAGTCAGACCTGAACACCTCAGGGTGTTTGCACCTTGCTCAAGAACTGTTCCAGCACATCGCCATTGCTTTGCGCGATGCGCACCCGTGCAGGCAAAAATCCGTGTTGAGGTGAGAGCCATATTTCCACGGTTTGGTCATATTGCTGCAAGGGCACACGACTTAGCTTGAGGGTTTTCAGGGTGCCAATAGGCAACTTCAGGGTTTCGGTTTTGTCCACTGAAAACGCCCAGACCTCGGCCGAGCGTGCCGACACCACCTGAAAACTGATTTGCTGTCCAGCTTGCTGAAACTGGGGGCTGCCCGCCAGCAGCGCCGCCAGTTGCACGAACAAACTCAATCGATCTTGGGCGCCGTCTTGCAGCGCTTGGCTGGGTGTGTTGGCGCTGAAACTGATCCAAGCTTTGTCCCGTTCAAAATGAGCCGCAAGCTCTTGCTTGAACTTGTCGCCAAAGCGCTGAGGCAGCAAGCCGCGCGGGCTGGATGTGCCCACGCTGGTTTGACTGCGAGAGCCCAACAACAGGTGGCGCACCTCTTGTTTGAGTTGGTAGTTGTGGCCATTGAGGGTCCACAGCATGTCGCCATCGGCGCTGTAGCGAATGCCCTTGCTTTCACCCACAAATTCATAAATCAACTTGACCGAGGGCGGCCAAATGAACTGCGCTTGCGACAACCAAGGCGGAGCAGTCGTGCTGTCTGCGGTGGTCACGGCTGAAGCGCTGGGTGGCTCAGGTGTCGCCGCTGGAGGCGCTGGAGGCGCTGGTGGTGCTGAAGCGGGTGAAGGGGGTGAAGGTGGTGAAGGCACTTCAACCGGCCGTTGATCCGGCAGTTGAGCAGATGCAGCTGCTGTGTCCCTTGTCGCAATGGTCTGGGCAGGCGCGGCATCGGGTGCAGGGACAAGCAATCCCTCGGCGCGTGCAGGCTTGGGGCGAACCGCAGTGTGCGGCGGAGTGGGCCATGGGTTGCTGGGCGTCATTTGGGGCGCTGAAGGATGCAAGCGAATTTGAAACGCGGGCGCAGCCTTGGGCCATGAGCGCGCACCCGAGAGGCTTTGCAACACCCCCCAATGCAAAGCCAACACCAGCGCGGCCAAGAGCGCGAAGCCCCAGCCTCGTTGAAAGGGCGATGGATAGAATGACTGCATGAAATTAGCCACTTACAAAGACGGTTCCCGCGATGGTCAGCTGGTGGTGGTGTCGCGCGATTTGGCGACAGCCCATTATGCGAGCGGCATCGCCCAGCATTTGCAACAAGCCCTGGACGACTGGAATTTCATCTCGCCTCAGTTGCAAGATTTGTCGCAAACCCTGAACCAAGGCCGCGCACGCCACGCCTTTCCTTTTGACCCCAAGATGTGCATGGCCCCCTTGCCCCGCACCTACCAATGGGCGGACGGTTCGGCCTATATGAACCATGTGGAATTGGTGCGGGCCTCGCGCAACAGCGAGGTGCCTGCCAACTTTTACGAAGACCCCTTGATGTACCAAGGCGGCAGCGACGACTTTTTGGGCCCCTGCGACGACGTGGTGTGTGTGAGCGTGGACCACGGCATCGACTTTGAGGCCGAGGTGGCCGTCATCACGGGTGACGTGCCCATGCAGGCCACGCCCGATGAAGCACTGGAAGGCATTCGCTTGGTGATGCTGGCCAACGACGTGTCTTTGCGCCGCCTCATCCCCAACGAGCTGGCCAAAAACTTTGGATTTCTGCAAGGCAAACCCGCCACGGCGTTCAGCCCCGTGGCCGTCACCTTGGACGAGTTGGGCGAGGCCTGGGACCATGGCCGTTTGAACCTCACCATGCGGGTGGATTGGAACGGCAAGCGGGTGGGCATGTGTGAGGCAGGCCCCGAAATGACGTTTCACTTTGGGCAGCTCATCGCCCATCTGTGCAAAACCCGCAACGTGCGTGCAGGCAGCATCATTGGCAGCGGCACGGTCAGCAACAAAGCGGTGGAATCCAAGGGCCAAAAAGACTGGCCCAAGGGCTACAGCTGCATTGCTGAAAAACGCGCCATCGAAACCATCTTGGATGGCAAAGCCACGACAGACTTCATGCAGTTTGGCGACACGGTGCGCATCGAGATGAAGGGCCGAGACGGTCAAAGCGTGTTTGGCGCCATCGCCCAAACCATTGCACCCCTGGTGCGCTAAGCCCTCACAGAAGGCTGGGGTCGACCGCCATCTTGTCGAACTTCACAAAGAACTGACGCGCCATGGCGACCAGCTGAGGGTCGCTGGGGTGGCCGCTTGCCACGCTGTCGATGATGGCGTGGGAAGTGCCTTTGGCATGGTCCTCACACCAGCTGCGGAACTCGGTGCGTGCGGTGCCTGGGCCAGTCAGCAGCACCTCGTGGCAGCCTTCCAAGTGCTTGGCTATCTCGGCGAAAAACGACTTGGTGTCCGCATGCTTGCCTTGGTGGCTGTGGTGACTGCGCGACTTGATGCGCTCGGCTTGCACATGTTCGCGGTCGAACATCAGCACATGGGCTTGTGAATGGTCGATCCAGACGATGGCGTGGAATGTGGTCATGAGGTGCTTTCTGAAAATCAATGAGGTTGTTGTTCGTGTTTGGTTTGGCAGGGCAGGCAGCGCATGGCTTGCGGCGCGGCTGACAAGCGCTGGTGGCTGATGCTGGCACCACAGTCCAAGCAAAAGCCATAGACGCCTTCCTTGATGCGCTGCAGCGCGGCTTCAATGGTCAACAGTTCAGCGGTTTCATGCTCGTTCACGGCGAACTCCAGTTCTCGGGCGGTGTTGATTTGGCTGTTGTCGTCATCGCTGTGCTCGTAATGCTCGGCCGCCACGTCGGCGCGGCTGACCACGCCGCCGCGCTGCTCAGCGATTTGCGCCAACAAGGCTTCGCGGGCGCGCACCAGTTGGTGAAGAAAGGGTTTGACTTCGTGGGCGTCCATGCGTGTAAGCCTTGTGGTTGTGATGCGCCTCATCTTGCGCCCAGGCCCTCGCTGGCGCTTTGACCTTGGTCAAGAAATGCGCAGGCGTCAAAGCCCAACAGGCACAATCGACAACCAGTTCAACCAGCCCGGGAGCTCCATGAAAACCATCGACTACAGCGCCTACCAAACCTTGTCCATCAGTCGCCGTGGCCCGAGCGGCAGCGTGCTCGACATTCAAATGAAGGCGCTCAATGGCAAGTTGCCCACGGCGGGCCATGGGGGCCATGAAGAGCTGTGTGAGATTTGGCGCGATCTGGGCCGCGACGACAGCGTGCGCTGCGCCGTGTTGCGCGGCGAAGGTTTGGGGTTTTCGGGCGGCGGCGACTTGCAGTTGGTGCAAGACATGGCAGAGAATTTCGAGGTGCGCACCCGGGTCTGGAAAGAAGCGCGGGACTTGGTCTACAACGTCATCAACTGCGACAAACCCATCGTCAGCGCCATGCATGGCCCAGCCGTCGGTGCAGGGCTGGTGGCAGGTTTGCTGGCCGACATTTCGATTGCCGCCAAGAGCGCCAAGATCGTCGATGGCCACACCCGCTTGGGCGTGGCGGCGGGCGACCATGCCGCCATCATTTGGCCACTGTTGTGTGGCATGGCCAAGGCCAAGTACTACCTGTTGTTGTGCGAAGCGGTGAGTGGCGAAGAGGCCGAGCGCATTGGCCTGGTGTCTTTGTGTGTAGAAGACGACCAGTTGCTGCCCAAGGCCTACGAGGTGGCCGACAAACTGGCCAATGGCAGCCAAAGCGCCATCCGCTGGACCAAGTACGCCTTGAACAACTGGCTGCGCCAAGCTGGCCCCGCCTTTGACACCTCGCTGGCGCTGGAGTTCATGGGCTTTGGCGGCCCCGATGTGCGCGAAGGCGTGGCCTCGCTCAAGGGAAAACGCCCACCCCAGTTCGGCTGAACCGCTGATTAGAATGATCGCCATGCAAACCTTGCGCCAGGCTCAGCAACTCACCCGCTTCGTGCTGGTGTGGTTTGCTTTGGCGCTGGGCGTGGCCATGGCCTCTCCGCTGGTGTCGCCCAAGTCCATCGACTTGGTGTGCTCCAGCGGCGGCGTCATGAAACTGGTGGTGACCGACCAGGGCGATCCAGCCCAGCCCACCAGCCAAAACCTGGACTGCCCTTTGTGCATGAGTCTGGCCTTCCCGCCCGTCCCAGTCACTGTCCAAGCGGTCAAACCCTCTCCATTGGCGCATGCCCTGCACCCGATTGCAGCCGCGCACATCGCCTCGGCCACCGCGCCGCCCCTGCCCTCTCGCGGCCCGCCCGCACTCTGAACCTTCATTGACTGTTCGCCCTCACTCGGTTGGGGTGTTCTCTTCATTGGTTTCAAGTTCGCACGCCATCAGCGCGTGCCAGAGAGGAATACATGTTTCACTGTTCGTTCAAACGCAGCGCGTTGTGTGCTGCCGTGTTGGCACTGCTGTCGTTGCAGCTCCATGCACAAGAAGATTCAGCGCTCGAACAATTGATTGTTCGCGGCAAAAAAACCAACGACATCCTGCCCACTTTTCCGTCTACTGCGGTGTCCACCGATGCCCAGACCATTGCCGACACCGTGAACGCCATGGACGCGCCCGACGCCTTGAAATACTTTCCAGGCATCTTTGTTCGCAAGAGGGACAGCGCCGACTACAACGGCGCGCCCGTGGGTTCGCGCATCTGGGGCAACAACTACAGCGCCAAGCACATCGTCACCGTGGACGGCGTGCCGATCACCAACCAAATTTTTCAAAACAACAGCTATGGCTCGCCCAAGTGGTGGGTGACCTCGCCCGATGAGATTCAAACCATCGAGGTGATGTACGGGCCGTTTTCAGCAGCGTATTCTGGCAACGCCATGGGGGCGGTGGTGAATATCGCCACCCAAATGCCCGAGCAATTTGAAGCCTCGGTCAACACCACCTTGGCCACCTCACACTTTCAAAAATTCGGCACCTCGGACACCAACCACACCGGCGCACTCAACCTGACGCTGGGCAACAAGGACGGCGACTGGTCTTGGCGCTTGTCCTTGAACCACGAGGATGCAACGACCCAGCCCAGGTTGTGGATCACCTCGGACAAATTGAACGTCACGCCCTATGAATACCATTCGAAAAATTACGCGACCAATGGGTCTTATGTGGGTGCGGGCAGCATCATTCATGGTGTGTCGGACAACATCAAGCTCAAGCTCTCGTACGACCTGACATCGGATTTGAAATTGGGCCTGTTGACCGGCGTCTGGCAGGGCAACAGTGATGCACCACGGGTGCAGTCCTATTTCGTGCCTGCAAGCTTTGTGGATTCGGCCACAGGGTCGGCCTTGGGAAAAATCACTTGGCAAAGTGCGACCAACGCCAATGCGTTTTTTCAGGACCAAGTGCATTTGTTCAATGCACTCAGTTTGAAGACCCGTGCCGATCAAGATTATTCTTGGGAGATGGCGTTCAGCAGTTTCAACTACGGTGTTGACAAACAGCGGTGGGCCGGCACCTTGAACACAGATGGCAGCATGAATGTCAATGCCAAAGGCTATGTGAAAGACTACGGGGGAACGGGCTGGAACAATTTGGATTACCGAGGCAATTACCGTTTGCTTGGTGGTGACAACACCTTGAGTTTTGGGGCGCACCTGGATCACAACCAGTACGAAATGAACTTGACCAAAGACGATACAGGTCAATCCGGATGGGACACTGACAAGGTGCTCAAGCTGTCAGACACGGTGGCGCGCGGTGAATCCTTGACCCAAGCCATTTGGGTCCAAGACATGTTCAAGCTGAGCCAAAGCGTCACACTCACCGGCGGCTTGCGCGCCGAATACTGGCGGGCTTACAACGGCTTCAATCGTGCGTCTGGTGCATCGGCCGTACAGCCAGAAAAAAGCGCCAATGGCCTGGCGCCCAAGCTATCGCTGATGATGGATGGCCCTCAAGACTGGGTGACCACCGCCTCTTTGGCTAAAACCAGTCGCTTCCCAACGCTGGAAGAACTTTATGCAGTGGCTGCTTGCAACACCACAGCCTCGACCTGTGCAGACTCCACCACCTACACCTCGACTGGCAATCAAGAGTTGCGGCCAGAAAAAGTCACCTCCGTGGAGTTGAGCTTTGAAAAAATCGAATCCACCCGCCATTTCAGGCTGACCGTGTTTGGCGAAAGGGTTCAAGATGCCATCTTGTCTCAGTACGGGAAACTCAACCCGACCTTGAACCCGGCGGGCCTTTACAGCTATTGGTTGAATGTGGAGCGCACGCACGCTTATGGCTTGGAACTCTCAGGCATGCTGAGAAATTTCGGCATGGATGGCTTGGACTTGAATGGCCAAATCACCAGGGTTTGGTCCGCCATTGACGAGAGTTCTTCAAAAGGCGGCAGCGGTCAAAGTGTGGTGGGCAACCCGCTCACCTATGTGTCGCCTTGGCGCGCCATGGCCATGGCCACCTACCGCCCCAATGAAAAATGGACTTACAACATCTCGGGTCGCTATCAAAAAGCGGGTGCGTCGAGTTTGGACAACAACGACTATTTCAGGTCCACCTACGGCGGCTTTGACTCCTTCTTCGTGGTCGACACCAAGGTCCGCTACAAGCTCGACAAACAGTGGACCGCCTCGGCGGGCATCGACAACCTGCTCAACCGCGACTACTGGATTTACCACCCCTTCCCACAGCGCACCTTTGTCGCCAACCTGAAATATGTCCACTGACCTGAACCGCGCGGCCCAGCGTCGCAGCGCCTTATGGCGCATCCACTGTTGGGCTGCACTGTTGGCGTCACCTTTTGCATTGGCAGCAGCCCTCACGGGCTTGCTGTATGTGTTCACGCCGCAAATCGAGCACCACTTGTATGCGCATCTGGACCAGGTGAGGCCGCAAGCGCAGATGCAGCCGCTGGACGAGGCCTTGAAGGCCGCGAGGACAGCGGTACCTGCCGATTGGACTTTGCACTCCTTTTCGCCAGCGCCCGAGCCCTCGGCCAGCCATCAGTTTGCGTTGGTGCCGCCCATGAAGCCGCCTCAAGCCATGCAAAAGCCTGCCCAAGCCGAGCACGGTCAACACCAAGCCCCAACAGCAGACAAAAAAGCTGAATTTCTCAAGCCCATTTTTGGTTTTCCCAAAAACGCGGTGGTGGTGTACATCAACCCCTACAGCTTGGAGGTCTTGGGTCAACTCTCCACGCAGGAGCGTTTCACCAACTGGTCGCGCAAGCTGCATTCCAATTGGTTGCAAAACAATGCCTGGCGATGGTTGATTGAATTCGCCGCGAGTTGGATGATGGTCTTGCTGGTGAGCGGCATGGCGCTGGCCTGGCCGTTCAAAGGGCTGCTGCCCCAAGCCCGCACCACGGGCCGCCCCGCATGGAAGCAGTGGCATGTGTTGTTGGGCGTCACCCTGGCCTTGATGAGTTTGGCCATCACCACCACCGGCCTGACCTGGAGCCAAAACGCGGGCCAACAGGTGCGGGTGCTGCGTGACGCCACGGGCCAAGCCTCGCCGCAAATACCGGCCAGCATCCACTCGGACCCTACTCAGGGCTTGCCGCTCCTGTCGTGGCAACAAGCTTGGGAGGCGATTCAAAAATCAGCGCCGCCCATCCGCATGCAAATCTTGCCGCCCAAATCCCCGCACGACGCATGGCGTGCCGCGCACATGGAGCGCACCCCGCCCACTGACCGCTTTGATCTGCTGCTCGACGCTTACACGGGCGAACCCCTGTTTTATTCGGGCTGGGGCGACCAAAGCCTGTTTGGCCAAGCCACGGCCGTGGGCATTCCGTTTCACCGGGGCGAGCTGGGCTGGTGGAACCAGGCTTTGTTGCTGGTGTTTGGCTTGGGCGTGGTGTTTTCGCTGGTGTCGGGTTGGGTGATGGTCTTCAAGCGCAGGCGTTTGGGGATGCCCGTCCTGCCCGAATTGCAGCACGGCGCTTGGGCCAGTCTGCCCTGGTGGTCTTGGCTGGTGGCGGCCAGTTTGCTGTGGTTGATGCCCTTGTTGGCCATCAGCGCGGCGGCTGTGGCCATGCTGGAAATGGCCTGGTGGTGGCGGTCCCGCGCCAGCCTGTCCACAACCTAGGCACAATCTGAGGTTTTGCTGATTTCCTGTCATGAACGCCCGCACCCCCGTCATCGTCTCCAGCGTCGTGTTGTTCCACGTCGCGGCGCTGTGGGCGTTGCACACGGGTTTGTTGCAGCGGATGGTCGAAGTGGTGGTGCCGGTCATGGCCATCAGCCAGGCCGAACCACCGCCGCCGCCCAAACCCCCCGAGCCGGTGAAGCCACCCGAGCCCCCCAAAACCCCGCCGCCGCCCAAGCCGTTGCAGCCGGTGCTGACACCGCCGCCCGCGCCACAAACCCCCGCGCCCGCCACGCCCGAGCCGCCTGCGGTCTTGGCCGCACCAACTGCTGCACCCACCGCACCGGCGGTGCAAGCCGCGCCCCCAGCGCCGCCCCCTCCTGCACCACCCCCCGCCTCGCCTGCGCCTGCGGCCCCGCCCAAGGTGGAGTTGCCCTCCTCCAAGGCCGACTACCTGCACAATCCCCCACCCGAGTACCCGCGCATGAGCAAGCGTTTGGGCGAGCAAGGCAAGGTGGTGCTGAAGGTCTTGATAGGCCCCGACGGTGCGCCACAAAAGGTGGAGCTTCAAACCAGCAGCGGCTTTGAGCGTTTGGACAAATCTGCGATGGAAGCAGCGATGCGCTGGCGCTATGTGCCCGGCAAACGCGGCGGTGTGGCAGAAGCCATGTGGTACCAAGTACCGATTCAATTCACTTTGGAATAAAGAGCAGTCATGAACAACGAATTTGGACTCATCAATTTATGGACCGAGGGCGACGGCGTCACCCGCTTTGTGGCGCTCTTGCTGCTGGCCATGTCGCTGGCGTCATGGATCGTCATCATCTTGAAGACGCTCAATTTGTTCAGCGCCCAGCAACAGGCCAAACGGGTTGAGGCGTTTTGGCACAGCCCCAGCGTGGCTGGCGGCTTGCAAGCCCTGGGCGACGAAGCCGACAACCCGTTTCGCTCCCTGGCGCTGCGCGGCCAAGAGGCCATGGCGCATTTGAAGAGTGGCGGCACACAAGTCGAGTTGCTCAAAGAACTCGACACCAGCGATTGGGTCACGCGCGGTTTGCAAAACGCCATTGACGACGCCACCGCCAACTTGCAATCGGGCTTGGCCATTTTGGCCTCGGTGGGGTCCACCGCGCCGTTTGTGGGCTTGTTTGGCACGGTCTGGGGCATCTACCACGCGCTCATGCAAATTGGCATGGCGGGCCAAGCCACCATCGACAAAGTGGCGGGCCCGATTGGCGAGGCGCTGATCATGACCGCGCTGGGGTTGGCCGTGGCCATCCCTGCGGTGCTGGGCTACAACGCCTTGGTGCGTGGCAACAAATTCATCATCACCCGCTTGAACCGCTTCGCCCACGACCTGCACGCCTTGCTGATGACCGGTTCGCGTGTGAAAGCCAAGGGGTAAGCCATGGCCTTTGGCACCAAAGACGACACCGACGAGGTGATGAACGAAATCAACATGACGCCCCTGGTGGACGTGATGTTGGTGCTGCTCATCATCTTCATCATCACCATCCCGGTCATGAAACACGCGGTCAACATCGAGTTGCCCCGCGCCAGCAACCAGCCGCAAGATGCCAAGCCGCAAACCATCCGCTTGACCGTGGACGCCGAGGGCAAGTATTTCTGGAACGACACGCCAGTCGACGACGCCAAGTTGCAGACCTTGCTGCAAGAAGCAGCGCAAAAGAAACCGCAGTCGCCTCTTCACATCAGAGGCGATCGCGCCGTGCGTTACGAGCGGGTGGCGCAAGCCATGGCCGCTGCCCAACGTGCGGGCATGACGCAAATTGGCTTTATCACTGAACGCACATCACCTTGAAGGAGTTTTCCATGTTGAAAAAAATCATCACCGCCTTGTTCGTGCTGCTTGCCGCTTCGGCGAACGCCCAAGTCGAAGTCACCGACGCCTGGGCCAGGGCCACGGGTCCAGGCCAAATGGCCACCGGTGTGTTCATGAACCTGACGGCCAAAAAGGCCACGCGTTTGGTCGGCATCAAAACCAATCTCACCAACGTGGCGCAAGTGCATGAAATGAAAATGGACAAAGACGTCATGAAAATGCAGGCGGTCAAAGCACTCGATTTGCCTGCCGGTCAAACCGTGTCCTTGAAACCTGGCAGTTACCACGTGATGCTGATGGACTTGAAGGCGCCCGTGGCTGAAGACAGCCAAGTGGTGCTGACCTTGTTGTTCGAAGACGCCGCAGGTGTTAAAACACAGCAAGAGGTGCGTGCGGTGGCCCAAAAAGCTCCCATGGGCGGTGCTGACAAGCACCAACACGGCGAGCACCACAACCACTGATCTTTCAAAGGACGCTTCATGGCCAGTCAACCCGCTTTCAATTTTGACAATTTCTTGCCTGGCTTTGACTTCCTCCAAAAATTCGCCCAAGCCAACCCAGCAGCTGCCATGCCAGCGGCGTCGCAGTGGGTCACCCCCACCCTGGACCCCGAAGAATTGGACAAACGCATCCAAGAACTGAAGTCGGTGCAGTTTTGGCTGGACCAAAACGCCAAAGCGCTGAGTGCCACTATCCAAGCCATGGAAGTGCAGCGCATGACCTTGTCCACTTTGCAAAGCATGAACCTGGGCATGGCCGATGTGGCCGCGGCCATGACCGGCAAAGCCAGCAGCACAGCAGCCGATACATCCAAGGCCGGTACCAAAGACGCCGCGCCAGCGGTTGACCCCATGCAATGGTGGGGCGCCATCAGCCAGCAGTTTCAAGGCATCGCCGCGCAAGCCGTGAACGACATGCAAAAGCATGCGGCCCAGATGAACATGCCGGTCAGCCCCAAAGCGGCCAGCGCCAAAACCACCGCAGCCAAAAAAGCCGCGCCTGCCAAAAAGGCGGCCCGCAAAACCACTCGCTGATGAAACTCTTTCCTTTCGGACATGCCATGCACCCGCATTGGCAAATGGCTGCCGACTTGGTGTTGGCGCAGTTGCGGGCCTTGCTGCAAAACCCGGCCTATGCCAGCCAACCCGCGCTGGGGCTGATCTACATCACCGACCACTTGGCGGCCCATGCCCAAGAGCTGATGGACCATGTGGCGCAAGAGCTGCCGCAGGTGCGGCATTGGGCGGGTTCAGTGGGCGTCGGCATTTCCTCGAACAACGTCGAGTATTTCGATGAGCCGGCGCTGGCCATCATGCTGTGTGACATCCCCGAGAGCCAATTCAAGGTGTTCAGCGGTGCGGCACCTTTGGGGGCGTCCATGGCGCAAGGCTTCGTGGCGCAAACCGCGCTGGTGCATGCCGACTCACACACGCCTGAATTGAGCGAACTCATTGAAGACCTGGCCGCCAGCACCCAAAGCGGCTTTGTGTTTGGCGGCTTGCCATCGAGCCGAGCGGAATCGGTGCAATTTGCCCGCGGGGGTGAACGCACACCGCCATCGTCTGGGCGTGGCCATGGCGTTTACACCGGCGGTTTGAGCGGTGTGGCTTTTGCGCCTGAGGTGCAGATGCTCACCCGTGTCACGCAGGGTTGCAAACCCTTGGGCGAGGTGCGCGAAATCACCGAAGCGCAAGAACACCTGGTGCTCAAGCTCGACGGTGCACCTGCGCTTTACGCCTTGATGCAAGACCTGCATGTGCCCATTGACGACCCGCGCTCGGCCGTGGACAAGGTGCGTGAAACTTTGGTGGGGCTTTCCTTGCCCAACACGCCCACGTTGCGATTGACCGGAGGCCTGGACGACGCGGTGATGGTGCGCCACATCATTGGCCTGGACCCCATCAGACACGGCGTGGCGGTGGCGCATGCGGTGAAAGCAGGCATGCACATGGCGTTTTGCACCCGGGATGTGAAGTCGGCCAAGGCCGATTTGCTGCGCATCGTCACCGAAATTCGCGAGCGCTTGGAGCCGCAAGAAGTGGAGCCCGCCGTCGCCTTGGCCGAGGGCTTGGAGCCCAGCCACAGAGCAGGGCAGCGTATTGCAGGTGCCATTTATGTGAGCTGCACCGGACGCGGCGGCCCGCACTTTGGTGCGCCCAGCGCCGAGTTGCAGATCATCCAACGCGCTTTGGGCGACGTGCCGCTGGTGGGCTTTTTCGCTGCGGGCGAAATTGCCTACCAGCAGGTGTATGGCTATACCGGGGTGTTGACTGTTTTCACGATGGAGGGTGTTGCTTCATGAAGCTTTACATCGCCAATAAAAACTATTCCTCTTGGTCGCTGCGCCCTTGGGTGCTCATGACCACCTTGAGCTTGCCTTTTGAAGAAAGCCTGCACCCCTTTCCCATGGGGGGTGGGCCGTGTGGCTTTGAGGCTTTCTCGCCCACTGGCAAAGTCCCTGTGTTGGTCGATGGCGAGCAAACCGTGTGGGACACCTTGGCCATTGCCGAATATTTGGCAGAGCAACACCCAGCCGTGTGGCCCGCTGACGCCAAGGCACGGGCATGGGCGCGCAGTGCAGCGGCTGAAATGCACTCGGGCTTTGGGCATTTGCGCCACATCTGCGGCATGAGTTGTGGTGTGCGGGTGAAATTGCACCAGCCTTTGCCCAGTGGCCTGCTGAGTGATTTACAGCGTTTGCAAACACTTTGGACACAGGGCTTGCAAAGTTTTGGCGGCCCTTTCCTGGCTGGTAACCAGTTCACCGCGGTGGATGCGTTTTACTGCCCCATCGCGTTTCGGGTGCAAACCTACGCCTTGCCACTGTCAGAGGTTTGCCAAACGTATGTGGACAACTTGCTGGCCTTGCCCGCCATGCAAGCCTGGTATGCCAGCGCCTTGCAAGAACCTTGGTTAGAGCCTGTGCATGATGCCGATGTGGTGGCGTTTGGGGTGTTGGTTCAAGACCAACGGACGCCTGCTTGAGACAAGTCGGCTGTACTTGATGCTTGTTGTCGCGCAGTTAAAAGCTTAAAACCATTAATCATCCTTGTAATGACGGAGTTTTATACCTGTGCTTGCAAGGCCAAATCAGTTGCGCTTCGATTGATTCGTCAACATTGAATAAAGTATCTACAATGTATCTACACTTGGAGGCGCCAAATGGAAACCGTGATTCGCAAATGGGGCAATAGCCCCGCCCTTAGACTCAGTGCCGCCACGATGAAGTTGGCCAACTTTGATTTGGAACAGCGTGTGACCATCAAAGCGGGAAAAGGGCGCATCATCATCGAACCTTGCGACAAGGTGGAATACAAACTTGACGACTTGGTGGCGGGGATGACTGCCAAAAATCGACACGATGAAGTGTCATTTGGAAAACCTGTTGGTCAAGAGGCGCTTTGATGACCACTCGTCGATCTTATGTGCCAGATGCGGGTGACATCGTCTGGTTGCAGTTTGACCCGCAAGCGGGCCACGAACAAGCAGGACATCGGCCTGCATTGGTGTTGAGCCCCAACATTTACAACAGCAAAGCCCAGTTGATGGTGTGCTGCCCCTTGTCGACCAAGGTGAAAAACCATCCCTTTGAAGTGCAACTCACGATGAACGGCGTGGAGGGTGTGGTGTTGTCTGACCAGGTGAAGTCTCTTGACTGGAAAGTGCGCAAAGCCATTAAAAAAGACCAAGCCCCTGATGCCGTCATGCGCGAAGTGAAAGCCAAAATCAGAGCCTTGCTGGCTATCTCATGAACCCGGTCTTTGAAAGCCTCAAACCCCCCGCGCCCTCTCCCCCTTGAACCTCCCCACAAACCCCGCAAAATCCCCCGCGTCCAGCGAATCGCGCACCTCTTGCATCAGGTTCAAGTAGTAGTGCAGGTTGTGGATGGTGGCCAGCATGGGGCCCAGCATTTCGCCGCAGCGGTCCAAGTGGTGCATATAGGCGCGGCTGAAACCACCTCTGCCACCTTGCTCCCATGACACGCCTTCAACGCCCGCACACGCATGGCAAGTGCAGCTGGGGTCTATGGGTTGCGGGTCGGCTTTGTGACGGGCATTGCGCAGTTTCAAGTCGCCATAGCGGGTGAACAGCGTGCCGTTGCGGGCGTTGCGGGTGGGCATGACGCAGTCGAACATGTCCACGCCGCAGCGCACGCCTTCGACCAAATCTTCCGGCGTGCCCACACCCATCAGGTAGCGCGGCTTGTGGGCGGGCAAGCGGTGCGGGGTGTGCGCCATGATGTGCAGCATTTCCTCTTTGGGCTCGCCCACGCTCACGCCGCCCACCGCGT
>CANGHG010000025.1 GCA_947453645.1 Comamonadaceae bacterium | reverse complement strand
TCGTGTTTGCCGCGCTTTACGGCATGCTCTTGTTTGACGAGCAACTGCCCACCATCGGTTGGCTAGGCATGTGGCTGATCATCGCCAGTGGCGTGGCCTCCACCGTGTTGCGCACCCGCGCCGTCCCCGATTCCCCTGCCGAGGAGCATTGAGCATGTACACCACCCTGATTTCCGCAAGCGAACTCCAAGCATTGAAAGGCCCCTTGGCGGTCATTGACTGCAGCGCCGATTTGAACAATGCAGCAGCAGGCCGCGCTCAATTTGAGGAGCAACACATCGCGGGTGCAATGTTTGCCGACATCAACACCGATTTGGCCACCCACGACCACGCCCTGGCCATCAATGGCGGACGCCACCCCCTGCCCTCGCGTGAACACTTCGCCCAGTTTTTGAGCGCCCGTGGCATAGACGCTGACACACAAGTGGTGGTCTACGACCGCCAAGGTATGAACTACTGCGGCCGTTTGTGGTGGATGCTCAAGTGGTGCGGCCACGAAGCCGTGGCGGTGTTGGATGGTGGTTTGCAAGCCTGGCTGGCTGCAGGTGGGGCGGTGGCTTCTGGCCCTGCTGCCGATGTCGAGCCTGCACAGTTCAAGCTGAGCGAACCCTTGGTGGTGTTGAAACTCACCGCCGACGTGTCTGCCGCTTTAGGCAAGCCCAGCCAAACCATCGTGGACGCCCGTGCCCCTGCCCGCTACAAGGGGGAAACCGAACCTTTCGACCCGGTGGCCGGGCATATTCCAGGCGCCTTGAACCGCCCGTTCAACAGCAATTTCACACCCGAGGGTTTGATGAAAAGCCCCGCCGTGTTGAAAGCCGAGTTTGAAGCCTTGCTCAATGGAAGGGATGCCAACAGCGTGGTGCACCACTGCGGCAGCGGCATCAGCGCCATCCCCAATGTGCTGGCCATGGAAGTGGCCGGTTTGGGTCGCCCTGCTTTGTACGCGGGCAGTTGGAGCGATTGGTGCAACACGCCGGGGTTGCCTTGTGCGCAAGGCTGAAACGCTTCAGTCAAAGCCCACGTAGCGCACAAAGTTGGCGCTGTCCTCACGCACCGACTTCACATGATTGGCCACAAAGTCTTCATCAGGAAAGCCCATGGCGATGCAAATCATGATGTGCTGATCGTCGGGAATTTGGGCGATCTCACGCACCACCTTGGACTGCATGATGCCTTGGCCATTGATGACACAGCCCAAGCCACGCTCCCACGCGGCCAGCACGATGGCGTGTGAGAAAGCACCCAAATCGAACTGGCTGATAGCGGCGGGCTCCAAGTACTTGTCATAGGTGAGCACCAAGGACACGGGTGCGTCAAATTGCCTGAAGCCGCGCATCACCCAATCGGTGCGTAGTGCTTTGTCGTCCCGCGCAATGCCCATGGCCTCGAACAACTGAATGGCAATGTCCACCTGGCGTTTGCGGTGAATGCCCTCGTACTCTTCCTTCATGGGAAAGTCGCGCTTGGGTGGCACGCCATTGATCATGTTGTCCGAGTTGCCTTGGCGAATGCGGTCGAGCACTTCGCCGGTGACCACATGCACATGCCAGGGCTGGGTGTTCATGCTGGAAGGCGACCATTTGGCCACCTCGATGATCTCGGCAATCAAATCCTTTGACACTGGTTTTTGTAAAAAACCGCGAATGCTTTTGCGGGCTTTGATGAGCTCTGAAAATTCCATCTGTCGACTCCTGAATATGACTCTGGTTGTACCCGACTTTGTCAATGCTTTGCCTCAGGCTCCTTGACCGCCCACAAGATGAACAGCAAGCCCAAGACAGCAGCGCTCAAAGACAAACTCAGCACCTGGGCGATGCCCAAATGCTCGGCCAAGGCACCACCCACAGCCGGGGCCACGGCACCACCCAAAATTTCAGCCGCACCCACAGCCAAACCGGTGGCTGTGGTCACCAAATGCGCAGGTGTGGTGAGATGGGTCATGGGGCCAATCGTGATGGCCACCACACCGGCATTCATGAAAGCGATCAACAGGACCGTGACAAACATCTGCCAACCCGCTTGGGTGATGCCTGGCAGCATCCACAGGCAAGTTACAGACACCAAGGCCCCCAACACCATCAAAGGCTTGCGACCCCATCGGTCCGAGAGCGCTGGCCACAGCACCGTGCCGACCAAGCTGCCCACACCCAAGCCTGCCATCATTTGGCTCATGCTCTCCAGGCTCAAGTGCAGGTGATCGGTGAGGTAATTCGGGAAAAACACCGCCAAAGGCATGGTGCTGGTGAACAGGCAAACCATCACCAAGGCATTCACCCACACCGACTTCAAAGGCGCTATGTCTTTGAACTTCACAGGCGGCTGGTAGACAGGCACGGCTTTGGCCGGGGCGTTTTTCATCACCTTGAATATCCCATAGGCCAACAAGAAGCCGGGCAAAGCCGCGACCACAAAAACCCAACGCCAGCTTGGCAATACCTCGAGCAAGGCAATGGCTATGAGTGGGCCCAGGCCAAGTCCTACAAAGGGTGCGGCCATTTGCTGAATGCCGATGTTCAAACCCATGCGACTGGGTTTGGAGGCTTCAATGGTGGCCACGATGCTGGAAGGCACATAAGCACCTTCAGCCAAACCCATCAAACCACGCAAGAGCAACATGCTGAACAAGCCCGTGGCCAAACCCGTGGTGCCAACCAACAGGGAAAAGATCAGCACCGACGGCACCATCACTTGCATGCGGCCATAGCGGTCCGAGAGTGGCCCCGAGATGACCGAAGCAAGGCCCCAGGCCAGTGCCAAGATGCCTGAGATCAAGCCCAGGTCTTGGTAATTCAAATTCAATTCTTTTTGAATCACTGGGAACAAAGGGTTGATGATGAAGCGGTCCAAGCCCACCAGGCCAAAGCCGATGGTCATGAGGGCCACCACCTTGAATTCGTAGACCTTGTCCCAGGTCGAAGGGGTTTGGGTTTGTTGCTGGTTCATGTGATGGATTCCTTGGTCCAGATGATGGCGGTGCTTTGTGCGGTCCACATTTCAAACAGCGGTCCGTACACAGTTTCAACTTGGTTGCGTTTGACTTTCAATGTGGGCGTGACGAAACCGGACCCGACAGTCCATGGTGTGGCGTCCAGCACCAGGCAAGACAAGCGCTCGTGTGGGTCGAGTTTCAAATTCAGACTGAGCAATTCACGTTGAAAGTCAGCTTGCAACTGCGCTTGCTTGTGAGGGTCAAGAGACTGCGTGATGCACTCTGGTGTGAGAGCCAAGATGGCCAATGGTTGTGCCAGATTCGCCCCCACCACACAACAGGCTTCCACACCGGGCAACACCGCCAACAAAGCCTCAATAGCCGCTGGGGCGACATATTTACCCTTGCTGGTTTTGAACAAATCTTTCACCCGACCCGTGATCTTGAGGTTGCCCTGGGCATCCAATGAACCTTTGTCGCCAGTGTGCAACCAGCCATCTGGTGTGAAGGCTTGAGCGGTGAGTTCAGGCTCTAGAAAATAGCCCAACATCAGACCCTGAGACAGCACTTGCACTTCACTGCTTTCCGGATCAAGTCGGCATTGCACCCCATTGAGCGCTTGACCAACACTGCCAGGCAAGGGGTGCGCCATATCGGTGGAATGGGTGCAACCGTTTTCGGTCATGCCATACAACTCGATGAGATTCAAACCCAATGTGGCATACCAGCGCATCAATTCAGCCGGCATGGGCGCAGCACCACCAGCAGCCACTCGGCATTGGTCCAAACCCAATGCAGTTAATATTTTTTTCTGAACTAAACGATTGAGCAATGGAATTTTGAGCAACACCGCCAGTTTTTTCGGTGGCATCTTGGCGTGCACACCTTCGCGAAACTTCAGCCACAACCTGGGAACTGAAAAGAAAAAGGTGGGTCGAGCGCGTTGCATGTCCTGCGCAAAGGTCTCTGGCGATTCTGCAAAAAAGACATGCATGCCCGTGGCCAACAGCATGTGCTCCACCAAGCCCCGCTCTGCAATGTGCGACAACGGCAAATAGGACAGCATCCGGTCGCTCTCATTCAGAGGAATACGCTCCAAGCCCTGTGCAATCATGGCCTGAAAGGTGCCAAAACTGTGCATCACGCCTTTGGGGTTGCCTGTGGTGCCCGATGTGTACATCACTGTGCACACATCTTCTGCCTTACGCACAACTTGGCCTTTCATGGGGGCTTGCTTGACCAGGATCTCAGACCACTTCAAGCCAGTCCATTGAGGACCCAAGGGCAATTGGATGCAAGGCAAATGCGCTGGAACAGCCTCCCTCATGGCGTCTTGGTCATCGAGCTTGCCCACAAACATCAAACAAGCACCGCTGTGGTCCAAGATTTGACGCACCGTTTTGATGGCCAAGGTGGGATACAGGGGCACGGACACGTGTCCAGCCATCCAAATGGCCCAATCGGCCATGATCCAATGCGCCGTGTTTTTTCCCCAAATCGCAATGCGACTGCCAGGCGCCAAGTCCAGCGATTGCAGATGGCTGGCCATGCAGCGCACTTCGTGGACCGCTTCGGCCCAAGTCCAATTCTGTACCTGGCCCAGGCCCACAGGCTGTGTGAAACACACGCGATCAGGTGCTGTCTTCTCCCAGTGGTACATCCGTTGCAGGGCCAGCATGTCCGAATTAGCCATCATCAAAAGGTCTCCTTCACTTCAGAACCAACAGGTTGTTCAAGCGGACCATGGCACGCGGCATGGCCAGACCCATCAGCGCCTCCCCACCACTGCGCTGGAGCAACGCGGTGCAGATGATGTGCACATCCGAGGGCAAAGCGCGCAGGGCTTCCTGAACTCTTTGAAACAACCACAAGCCATGCACCGCGCTGGCTCGATGCACTTGGATGCCCCGCCATGCATAGCTCACCATGCCCAATGTGGGGTGGACCATGTGTTGATCATTGACATGAATCAGATCCCCAGCTTTCAACCCAGGGTGCGCGTCAAGCCACTGCTGGTATAGAGCCAAGTCCGCGCCAAGCTGTGGCCCCCAGTCCTTGAAGATCAATGCCAGCAGGGGCTCTAGCGTCAAAGGTATGGCGTCATCGGGCAACCAATCGGCGGTGTAGGGTGGGTATTCGCCATCTGGCGTGTTGGGCAGCTGCATGCGTTCTACCCAACGCGCCACGTTGGGTGCACGCTTTTTCATCATCGCTGAAGGGAAAGGATCGCGCCCAAGGTGCGCATACATGGGCGCAATCAGACCCAGATCGGCCACGCTGACCCGCCATCCCATCAGGTAGGGATAGCATTGAAAATGAACATCAAGTATTTCAAGTAACGCTTCGTAAGCTGCTTCAATCGAAGGTGCAGTCTGCTGATTGATGCCCAGCGCTGGCAAGCTGGCGCTGAAAAAGTCCATGACGCGTTGGCCAGCGGCACGCCGTACAGCACGATCTGCACCGCCATACAGTCCCCGCCCAAACTCGGTCTGCAAGAACAACTCCTGTTCATCGCGGTAGCTCCAGCGGTAATGCATGGCAGCTTGCAACATGCCTTCCAGACCAAAACCATCAATGAGTCGGGCCACGACGAGTTGCAGCGGTGTGGCAGGTGTCATGCGCAATAGCGACCTTGGTTCCTCCAGGGTATCCAAATAAGAGACGATGTCGGTGGAGTCTTGGATGAATTCACCTTCAGGGGTTTCGAGCACTGGAAAAGTCACCATGCCAACAGCCTGACGAACCCGGGTTTTGTAGTCCGCATGCGAAGGACACCGTTCCACAAACGACAGGCCTTTCTTGATCAGGCAGCATCGTGCTTTGCCTGTGTAGAGTGAGTGTGGTGTACCCCATAGAACATAGGGACGCTGGTGATCCAGATCGGCGGGCATGGTCATTGAGGTTGAGCTGGCAACTGACCCATCCATGGATGGAAACGCCCTTGCGGGTCGTACTTCGCTCTGGCTTGATTCAGGCGAACCATGTTGGCGTCCGACACGAATTTGGCGGGCCTCTTGGCCAGGTTTTCATCGGCGAGTTGAATGCCTTTGCTCCAAGGCTCCAAGGCTTTCATGTGGTCGGTCGCCCAATTCACATGCGGGGCCTCATCCACACCCTTGCCCAAGCCGCAATAAAGCGCAAGGTAGGTGCGGTGCTCCTGAGAGAAGGCCATGTCAGGTCTGTTGGCCGGGGCATTCCAGTTCAGCCACAGCACGTGACTCGGGTGCGGTGGTTGGCTGTCGGCAATTTTTCTGAGTGAGGGCAACAGCGGTTCTATGGGATCGTTCATCCACATGTTGTCCGCGCTCCAACGGGTGTTGGACAGGAACAAGGTTTTCTCGCCAGTTTTCATCATGAATTCCAGCGACATGGGCACCAGCGGCAAGTGCAAACTCGACAAGTGCCGCACGGGACTGTGGGTCATGAAGTCCACCAACTCACGCGCCTCGGACCAACTGTCAGCCATCACAGGGGCAATCACTTCCATGCCATGGGCATTGATCAACAAGGCCTTGGGGTTCATGACGATTTGAAATTCCACCAGCGGTGAGACCTGCGGCCCCACTTGGTCGGCCCAGCGCATGACCGACTCCAAATGCTGGATGCGAAACACCTGGGTTTTCAAACCAATGAATCGGGCTCGCTTGTGCAGTTGCAAATGAAAGCGCACCACCACGCCAAAAAAGCCTGGGCCTGCACCTCGGGCGGACCAAAATAAATCGGGGTGTTCAGTCTCGCTGGCGTGAACCAAGGAGCCATCGGCGAGCACCACATCGAGGCCGATGACGTTTTGACACCCCATGCCCAGATGGCGGCTGTTCCAACCAAAGCCGCCTTGCAATAAAAAACCGCCCATGCCCACGGTGTAGGCGTGGGCCACGGGGAAAAACAACTGGTGTTTGACGACGGCGGCGTTGAGTTCACCCGCCAACACGCCTGGCCCAATGACCGCTGTGTTGTTGCTGGTGTTGATCTCGATGCCCTTGAGCCTGGACAAGTCCAGCATGAGGCCACCGTCGCGGATGTGGTTTTGCGCCCAGCTGTGGCCACCCGAGCACATGCCCACGCGCATGCCGTCTTTGGCGGCTTGCTTGACAGCCGAGATCACCTCGAACACATCATGGGCTTGCACCACGATGTCGGGCCGCCGCCCCGGGTCTCGCACGGTGAAACTCGTGCCCAGTACCGCCTCTTCAAAACCTGGTTCACCGCGTCTGATGACCTGACCGGTTGTGTTGATACTTTTCATGACGCACCCTTGTGTTGGTTGGGCCCAAATTGTTGGTAAATCTCAGGCAACAGTGAAGCCAAGTGGCTCATCTCTTGGGCGCAGTGCACCAACAGTGCCGCAGCTTGGCTGGCGTGCAATGGATTGAGCTTGGCCGCCACACCGCCCAGCAGTCGCCCAAAGGTGTTGTCCATGCCGCGGGGTCTCACGTTGTGGCCGCCCAACCAAAACCGTGAGCGCATCTCACAGCCATCGGCAACCGGTCGCAACTGGTGTACCAACCAACCTGTTTCCATGGGCGTGCCAGCGATGCCGCCACGGGCGCAAATGGCCACTTCACCTTGCTGCTTCAATCGCGCCTCGTCCAAACCCATGCTCGAGGGCGACACAAAGCGGATGGTGAGGTTCAACAACTCATGGCCAACGTACTCCACCACTTGAGACGTGCGCCCGATGTAGTGGTTCAAATCACTGAGCCCATCGGCCCAGGCCACATGGATGTGCGCTCGGGGATGCCAGAGTTTGTAGCGTTGTGCTTGACTGCCGTGCCAAGCAAACCACCAGTCCCACATGGCTGGGCTCACGCCTGGCATGGGTGTCAAGACAAACACCTGCACCGAGCCATCCGGGCCCAGGCCATAGCCGGTTTCCACCGGCCAATATCCGGGCGCCTGCAACTCGGCGGCACGGTCCACCAAGGGAAACAAGTCCATGGCCTGCCCACCCGTCAACAAAGCTTCTTTCACGTGCTCGGACAGCGGCGCCATCTCGTCGTTGAAAAAAGAGGCATAGGGGCTGCTGGTCATCTCTGCAGCGGTGTAGCCCAAATGCAATCCGATAGGCATGTTCATGTTTGGCGTCCTCAGGCTGGTTGCAATTAATTATATCGCTTGGCATAATTAATCAACAAGCTAGGGACTTCCCTAGGACGCATCCGTTAGAGTTCGACCCTCATGACAAGCCCTGCCCCCAAACGCAAACCTGGACGCCCCGCTGGCAACACCACGGACGCGAGTGCTGCCATTCGCCTTGCAGCATTGAATGTGTTTGCCCAAAAAGGCTTTGATCGCGCCAGCATCCTGGAGATTGCCAACGCGGCGCAAGTGGCCAAACCGCTGATCCACTATCACTACGCCACCAAAGAAGTGTTGTGGCAGGCCGCAGTGAGTCAAGCACAGCAAGGGTTGATGGCCGAATTGATGACAGTGCAAAGCTTGCTGTCCAACCTGGACCCAAGGAAAGCCATCGAACTCATGGCGGGCAAGCTGGTGGGCTTTGCCGCGACGCACCCGCAACTGGTGCGCATCGTGGTGGAGGAAACTGGCAAAGGCGGCCCACGCGCCGAATGGTTGCTCACGCAATTTTTACTGCCCAGCTACGCCTTGAGCCAAGCGATGATTGACAAGGTGAGCCAAGATTTGAAATTAGGCCGCCACAAACCCCTGGTCGAACACATGGTGCCTGCCGTTTTGGGGGTCATGAATTTCCCGTTTTTAGAGTCGGCCGTCATCCAACGCGCCTACGGCAAGGATGTGTATTCAGCCAGCTACATCCAGCGGCACAGCGCGGTGTTGCACAAGGTGTTGCTGTCGTTTTTCACACCAGACGCGTGAGTCAGTGCAGGTGCATCATCTCGGTGGCTGCCGTCACCAAGGCGATGCCTGCAAACAACCACAGCACTTGGTGGGCTGTGGCCGTGGATGACAAGCGCTTTTGCAACTGCGGAATCAAATCGGCCAAGGCCACATACACATAGCTGCTGCTGGCCACCACCAACATGAAGGGCAACCAGGCTTCGTGTCCTTCAATCAAGAAATGCCCCAAGACACCACCCAAGACCGTGACGCCCCCGGCCATGCACAGCTTGAACACGGCATGGCGTCCTTGGTTGAAGCCGCCTTGCAATACTGCCAAGTCGCCCATGTGGTGGGGAATTTCATGGGCGAGCACCGCCACGGAGGCTGCTGCGCCTAGGCTGATGTCGGTCATGAAAGCCGCCGCCACCAAAATGCCGTCACCAAAGGCATGCACGCTGTCGCCTGCCAATACCGCCCAACTGCCTGCAAAACCCTCTGCGTGTTGATGTCCATGCTCATGGTTGTGGTGCTGATGGTCATGTTGCGCCTCGTCATGGTGATGCTCATGGCCGTGGTGCCACAACTCGGCTTTGTCGAGCAAAAAGAAAAACACCAAGCCGATCAGCAAGGTGGTGAACAAGGCCTGAGGCGCAATGTCCGATTCAAAAGCCTCGGGCAACAAATGCATGAAAGCCGTGGCCAACAAAGCACCTGCAGCCAGACTGAGCAAATGCTGCGTGAACCGACCCAAGAGCGCCCTGGCCAGCAGCGCTGCCAACAAGACACTGCCCACACCCGCGCACAAAGTGCCTGCCACTGTGGCCCACAAGGTCATGCCCATCTCAAACCATCCCTTGCTGCCTGAACCAGGCCAGCATGCGGGCCCAGCCGTCTTTGGCCGCCGCCTCTCGGTAGCTGGGTCGGTAGTCGGCATGGAAAGCATGTGGCGCTTCGGGGTAGACCTCGAAAGCTGCGGTCTTGCCCGCTTGGGTCAACGCAGCTTTCATGTTGTCAATGTTGTCAACCGGAATGCCACTGTCTGCACCGCCATACAAGCCCAGCACAGGGGCATTCAGCTGAGCCACCAAGTCCAGGGGATGCTTGGGGGTGAGGGCTGAAGCCGGCCCCACTAAGCGGCCATACCAAGCCACGCCTGCTTTGACTTTCGGTTGGTGCGCGGCATACAACCAGGTGATGCGCCCGCCCCAACAAAAACCCGTGATGCCCAATTGGTCGATGTTGCCGCCATGTTGTGCCGCCCAAGCCAAGCAGGCGTCCAGGTCGTTCATGACCTGTGCATCGGGCACCTTGGACACCACCTCGGCAATGAGTTTGCCAATCTCGCCATAACTGCCCGCGTCACCTTGACGCACCATCAACTCGGGGGCAATCGCCAAAAACCCTTGATGCGCCAAACGACGGGTGATGTCCGCGATGTACTCGTGCACCCCAAAAATTTCAGACACCACCAAGACCACTGGCAAGTTGCTTTGGCCTAAGGGGGCGCTTCGGTAGGCCGGCATTTTGAAACCCGCCACATCAATCACCACCTTGCCGTGCGCCAGACCTTCGCCCGAGGTGTGGATGGCGGTTTGCGCCATGACGGGAAATGACGAAGCGGCATAACCCACGCCCAATGCGGTTTGCAGCCATTGGCGGCGGCTGCTTTGGCCCCAGGCAGTGGCAGGGGCCAGCAAGGCTTGGCCGTCGGTCAACAGTGTGTGGTTCATGGGGTGGGTGGGCTCAACAGTGCAGGGATTATGCGCCGAGGCCTGAGGCTGACTTCTTGGCAAGACAAGCTGCCATTGGCTTGAAATTAAATAAATTGTTGTAAATTAACAAAATCAACGAATAAATAAGCGATGAGTACTCATTTAATCGGATATTTTGCATTAAAGTTCTCTTAAGTATGCAAATTAGAGGAATAAAGATGATTTTTCAATTAGTCCATTTCATTTTTCAGTTTTGCCGTTTTGGTCTGGTCAGCCTGTTGGCGGTTGTTTACATGGCCATGCCGGCCCAGGCCACCAGCATGAAAGTGATGGGAAAGCCGATGGACCGTTGCATCCAAAGTGCCGCCGAATACCACGATGTAGACCCGCAGTTGCTGCGCGCCATCTTGATGGTAGAGAGCCGCCTCAACCCCAAGGCCATCAACCGCAACACCAATGGCACCCGAGACATTGGCGTGGCGCAAATCAACTCCATCCACCTTCCCGTTTTACAAGTTCACGGCATCAAAGAAGATCACCTGATGGACGCTTGCATCAACACCTACGTGGGTGCTTGGCTGCTGCGCAAGCAAATTGCACGTCACGGCTTGAATTGGTATGGCATTGCCGCTTACCACTCCACCACCCCAGATAAAAATTACCGCTACCAGCTGCTGGTCTACAACGAGTTGGTGCGCAGTGGTGCCATCCAACACTCATCGGTGGTGCAACCGACTCCCCTCAAATGAAACTCAATGGGCTTGGTCCCAATTGGCACCCACACCCACCTCGGCGAGCAGTGGCACCTTGAGCTGAGCCACCTCGGCCATGTGGCGCGGTATTTCCAACTTGAGCCAATCCACTTGGCTTTCAGGCACCTCGAACACCAACTCGTCATGCACCTGCATGATCATGCGAATGCCTCGCTGCTCAGCATCCAGCACCTGCTGAATTTTCACCATGCTGAGCTTGATCAAGTCGGCGGCTGTGCCTTGCATGGGCGCATTGATGGCGGCACGCTCAGCCCCACCACGGTGAGGGCCATTGGGTGAGTTGATCTCGGGCAAATACAAACGCCGCCCAAACACCGTCTCCACATAGCCCTGCGCTTTGGCTTGGGCACGGGTGTCATCCATGTAGCGCTTCACACCCGCAAAACGCTGGAAGTAGCGCTCGATGTAGTTTTTGGCGGCGGTGTTGTCGATGCCCAGTGCCTTGGCCAAGCCAAACGCACTCATGCCGTAAATCAAACCGAAGTTGATGACCTTGGCGTAGCGGCGTTGCTCGCTGCTGACCGTGTCTGGTGTCAATCCGAACACCTCGGCGGCCGTGGCCTTGTGCACATCCAAGCCTTCGTGAAAGGCTTTGAGCAAGGCCGGGTCGTCGCTGATGTGGGCCATGATGCGCAACTCGATTTGGCTGTAATCCGCGCTGGCAATCACATGGCCCGCGGGTGCCACAAAAGCCTCGCGCACTTTGCGCCCCTCGGGCGTGCGGATGGGGATGTTTTGCAAATTGGGGTCGTTGCTGGACAAACGCCCCGTCACCGCCACTGCTTGGGCGTAATGGGTGTGCACCCGCCCAGTGCGCGGGTTGGCCAGTTGAGCAAGTTTGTCGGTGTAAGTGCCCTTGAGTTTGGACAGGGAGCGGTGCTCCAAAATTTTGGCGGGCAGCGGGTAGTCGTCAGCGAGTTTTTCCAACACCTCTTCATCGGTGCTGCGAGCCCCAGTGGCGGTTTTTTTGATCACCGGTAAACCGAGTTTGTCAAAGAAGATTTCACCCAGTTGTTTGGGAGACGCCAAGTTGAAGGGTTGACCTGCAATGGCATAGGCCTCTTGCTCGAGCTGCATGATGCGGTGGCCCAAGCTGTGGCTTTGCGCGGCCAAGGTGGGCGCGTCGATCAACACGCCGTTGCGCTCGATGCGGTACAGCGCCTCGCTGCTGTCGATTTCCAGTTGGTAAATAAACCTCAGCTTGTCGTCGGCTTGCAAGAGCGGCCACAAGCGCTGGTGCACGGCCAAGGTGAAGTCAGCGTCTTCACAGGCATAGTGCGATGCCTTGGCCACCTCCACTTGGGCGAATGAAATTTGGTGCACCCCTTTGCCGCACAGCTCTTCATAGGACAAGCCTTGGCGGCCCAAGTGACGCAGCGCCAGGCTTTCCAAGCCGTGCGGTTTGTGCACTTCCAGCACATAGCTTTGCAGCATGGTGTCGTGCACATAGCCTTGCACCTCGATGCCATGGTTGGCGAACACATGGCGGTCGTACTTCACATGCTGTCCCAGCTTGTGTTTCGCCGGGTTCTCCAACCACGGTTTGAGCTTGGCCAGCACTTCATTCAGGGGCAATTGCGTGGGCGCATCGGCGGCGTTGTGGGCCAGGGGAATGTAGGCGGCCTCACCTGCCTTCACACAGATACTCAGACCCACGATGTGCGCTTGCATTTCCACCAGCGAGGTGGTTTCGGTGTCCAAGGCCACCAAGTCGGCAGCTTCTATTTTTTGCAACCATGCGTCAAAGCTGTCCCAATCGAGCACGGTGTCGTAGTGCACCTCGGCGCTCACTGCAGGCGCAGGTGCGTCGAACAACACACCCACTTCACTCACGCCGCTATCGGTCATGGGGCCTCTGGCACTGCCTTTGCTGTCACTGCCCTCTAGTGAAGACACCAAGCCCTTGAACCCATGTTGTTTGTAAAAGTCCAACAGGCCTTGTTCATCGGGAGCTTGCATCAACACGCTGTCCAAGTTGGGCCAACCGGGCACGTGGGTGTGCAGGTCGCAATCGATCTTCATGGTGACGAGTTGCTTGCCCGTGGGCAGCCAGTCCCGCGCTTGGCGCAGGTTTTCACCCGCCACGCCTTTGATCTCATCAGCTCGGGCCAAGAGCGCGTCCAAAGAACCGTATTCCATCAACCACTTGGCCGCGGTTTTAGGCCCCACCTTGGCCACACCGGGCACGTTGTCCACGGTGTCGCCCACCAGGGTTTGATAGTCAATCATGAGCGACGGCGGTACGCCAAACTCTTCGGTCACACCCGCCACATCACGCTTTTTGCCGTTCATGGTGTCAATGATGGTGATGCGTTCGTTCACCAATTGACTCAAATCTTTGTCGCCACTGGAGACCACCACGTTCATGCCCTGCTGGGCGGCGATGTGGGCCAAGGTGGCGATCACGTCATCAGCCTCCACGCCAGGTACATCCAACAGCGGCCAGCCCATGAGACGCACCAATTGGTGGATGGGCTCGATTTGGCTGCGCAAATCGTCCGGCATGGGTGAACGTGTGGCTTTGTACTGAGGGTAAATCTCGTCGCGAAAGGTCGGGCCTTTGGCGTCAAACACGCACACCGCATGGTGCGTGGGGTATTCGCGGCGCAGGCTTTGAAGCATGTTGACCATGCCGCGAATCGCGCCCGTGGCTTGACTGGTCGGATCATTGCGGTCGGCCCGCAGATCGGGCATGGCATGAAAAGCGCGGTACAAATAGCTGGAACCGTCAACCAGCAACAGGGTGGATGTGTCTTGCATGGGAAGGATTGTGCCTACAATCTCGGCTTCTTCAGGCTTTCGCCGTTTCATTCACTCTCCATGGCCGTCTTCACCGAAGTTTCCGAGCAGCAAGCACGTGACTTGTTGACCCAACTCTCCATTGGCGATTTGGTGTCACTTCAGGGCATCAGCAGCGGCATTGAGAACACCAATTACTTCCTCACCACCGATCAAGGTGAATACGTGCTCACCGTGTTCGAGCGCTTGAGCCACGAGCAACTGCCGTTTTATTTGTACCTGATGAAACACTTGGCCGAGCGCGGCATTGCTGTGCCCGACCCCCAGTCCAACAGCCAGGGCGATATTTTGTTGACCTTGTTGGACAAGCCCGCCGCCGTGGTCAATCGCTTGACTGGCGAATCCCAGTTGCAACCTGGCCCAGCGCATTGCGCCGCCATGGGTCGCAACCTGGCGCAAATGCATTTGGCCGCTCGAGACTTTGAGCCACAACAACCCAATTTGCGCGGCTTGAATTGGTGGAACGACACCGTGCCACACATACTGCCCTTCCTGTCTGAAGCTCAGTCAACCATGCTCTCTCATGAGTTGGCGTTTCAAAACCACCTCAGCGCTTTGTCTGCTTACACCGCCATGCCGCGTGGCCCAGTGCACGCCGATGCTTTTCGCAACAACGTCATGTTTGTCGGCGACGACTTGAGCGGTGTGTTTGATTTTTATTTCGCAGGTGTGGACCATTGGGTGTTCGACTTGGGCGTGTGCATCAACGACTGGTGCATTGACCTCGAGACTGGCGTGATGGACCTCGAACGCTTGCAAGCCATGCTAGACGCTTATCAAGCGGTGCGTCCTTTGCAACAAGCCGAACGTGATTTGTTCAACCCCATGCTGCGCGCAGCGGCCTTGCGGTTTTGGATTTCTCGCCTGTGGGATTTTCACTTGCCCCGTGAGGCCAGCATGTTGCAAGCCCACGACCCTGGACATTTTGAAAAAGTATTGCTGCAACGCTTGCAACACCCTGTCACACTCTGAACCATGAAACTTCAAGTGGTCCCTGCCCGCACCGGTGCCGCCTGGGTCAAACAAGGCATCCAAACCTTTTGGCGCCAACCCTTGGCCTTGAGCGGTTTGTTTTTCTTGTTCACTGGCCTGATTTCACTCTCAGCGTTGCTGTCCTATGTGGGCACTTTTTTGAGTTTGATGATGTTGCCTGCCATCACCTTGGGGTTGATGGCTGCCGCGCGCGAAGCCGATTTGGGGCGCTTCCCCATGCCCCGCATCATGTTCATTGCCTTCTTGCAAGGGTCCCATCAAACCAAGCGCATGATATGGATGGGCTTTTTATACGCCTTGTTGTTTTGTTTGGTGTTGGCCATGTCCACCATGTTTGACAACGGCGAATTTGCCAAGCTCTACCTGATGGGTGGCAGCATTTCAGAAGACATGGCCCTCACCGATCAGTTTGAATTGGCCGTGGTGTTTTGCCTGCTCATGTATTTGCCCTTGTCAGCCTTGTTCTGGCATGCGCCTGCCTTGGTGCATTGGCATGATCAACCATTGGCCAAAAGTATTTTCTTCAGCGCCATGGCTTGCTTGACCAATTGGCGGGCATTTTTGGTGTTTGGCCTGACTTGGGCGGGCATCTTCATCAGCACCAGCTTGATCTTGGGACTGATCAGTGTGATCACCGAAGACGGTCAACTGTCCATGATGCTGATGCTTCCGGCCATGATGCTGTTGGCCGCGATGTTTTTCGCGTCCAGCTATCACAGCTTCAGAGAATGCTTTGTCAGTGAGGCCATTCTGGCCTGACGTCACGTAAGGCCTGACTAAACCTGTGTGAGTTTGGCCACCGACAAGGCCAGCCATTTCACGCCGTGCCGATTGAACTTCACCTGCGCACGAGCGTCATCTCCCACACCTTCGAGCGACACCACCGTGCCTTCGCCAAACTTGGTGTGAAACACCTGCAAGCCTGCACGCACCCAGGCGTTGGGGCCGCTGGCCTGGGCAGCGGCACCTTGCGTCACCACAGGTGGTGCGGCCGTGTAAAACCCTGCACGAGCGCTGTCGCTTTGCCCAAAGCCTGAAGGCCGCGAACCCCATGACGATGGCGAGGGAACGCCCATCTTGGGTGTCAACCACTTCAAGGTGTGCTCGGGCATCTCGTCAAAGAAACGGCTCTTGATGTTGTAGCGTGTTTGACCGTGCAACATGCGTGTTTGCGAATGACTGAGGTACAGGCGTTTGCGCGCTCGGGTGATGGCCACGTACATGAGGCGTCGCTCTTCCTCCAAGCCTTCAAAGTCGCTCATGGCGTTTTCATGCGGGAACAAACCTTCTTCCAAACCCGTGATGAAGACGCAATCGAACTCCAAACCTTTGGCCGCATGCACCGTCATGAGTTGCACCGCGTCTTGCCCAGCCTGCGCTTGGTTGTCGCCCGACTCCAAAGCCGCATGGGTGAGGAAGGCCGCCAGCGGCGACAAGGTTTCACCGGTTTCTTCATTGGGCAAGGCCTCGCCACGTGTCGCTTGCGCGGCGGCAAAGTCGGCTTGGCTTTGCATGGCTTCGTCCACCGGCAAAGCCACTGCGTCCTTGCCAAAGCCTTCTTGGGTGACAAAACTCTCTGCGGCATTCACCAACTCTTGCAAGTTCTCCACCCGGTCAGCGCCTTCACGCTCGGCTTGGTAATGCTCAATCAGTTGGCTGTGGTCCAACACCATCTCGATGATTTGCCGCAGTGTTTGCCCCTGGGTTTGTTCGCGCAGTACATCGATCTTGGCGACAAAGGCCGCGATATTGGTACCTGCTTTGCCGCCAATGGTGCTGACCGCATCGTGCAAGGGACAACCATTGGCACGAGCCGCATCCTGCAACTGTTCGATGCTGCGCGCGCCAATGCCACGCGGAGGGAAATTGACCACGCGCAAAAAACTGGTGTCGTCACGTGGGTTTTCCAGCAAGCGCAAATACGCCAACGCATGCTTGATTTCTGCACGCTCAAAAAACCGCAAGCCGCCATACACCCGGTAAGGCATGGCGGCATTGAAGAGCGCTGTTTCAATCACGCGACTTTGGGCATTGCTGCGGTAGAGCACCGCCACTTCGCTGCGGGCAGATACGCCCTTGCCTCCGTCGCCATCCCGGCCATCGCGCAAGAGTTGCTTGATTTCTTCCACCATCCAGTTGGCCTCGGCCAAGTCGCCCGTGGACTCCATGACCCGCACGGGTTCGCCTGCACCTTGGGTGGTGTGCAGGTTTTTACCCAAGCGGGTTTTGTTGTGTTTGATCAGCTCGTTGGCAGTGTCCAAGATATGGCTGTGGCTGCGGTAATTTTGTTCCAGCTTGATTTGATGACGCACCTCGTACTCACGCACAAAGTCGGCCATGTTGCCCACCCGCGCACCACGGAAGGCGTAAATGCTTTGGTCGTCATCACCCACGGCCAGCACCGAACTGTTGGGGCCACTGAGCAATTTGATCCAGGCGTATTGCAAGCGGTTGGTGTCTTGAAACTCGTCAATCAAGATGTGGCTGAAACGGTGTTGGTAGTGCTCGCGCAGTGCATCGTTGTCTCGCAACAGTTCGTAACTGCGCAGCATGAGTTCACCAAAATCCACCACGCCTTCACGCTGGCATTGGTCTTCGTAGAGTTGGTAAATCTCTACCTTTTGCCGTGTCTCTGGGTCGCGCACTTGCACATCTTTGGGTCGCTGACCGTCCTCTTTGCATCCCGCAATGAACCATTGCAACTGTTTAGGTGGAAAACGCTCGTCGTCAATGCCGTGCTGCTTGACCAAGCGCTTCACAGCTGACAGCTGGTCTTGGGTATCCAAGATTTGAAACGACTGGGGTAAGTTGGCCATCTTCCAATGCGCCCGCAAAAAACGGTTGCACAGCCCGTGAAAAGTGCCAATCCACATGCCGCGCACATTCACAGGCAGCATGGCACCCAAGCGGGTGAGCATTTCTTTGGCGGCCTTGTTGGTGAAGGTCACGGCCATCAAGCTGCCTGGGCTGGCTTGTCGGGTTTGCAACAACCAAGCGATGCGGGTGGTCAAGACACGTGTTTTGCCAGAACCCGCGCCCGCCAAGATCAGCGCATGTTCGGCAGGCAAGGTGACCGCGGCGAGTTGCTCTGGGTTCAATCCTTGCAACAAGGGACTTTGCTGGGCGAATACGTCGGGGGCGGGTTGAGAAGAAAGCATGCGTTGATTGTAGGCAGTGCCTGTTGGATTCTGCGTAGAATCAATCACCGAGCCCAAGAATCTTGCTGCTCGGTTAGAGACATCCAACCGACCAAGCCCCAAGCGCTCAATCCTTTTTTATTTTTGGAGCTTGGACCATGGAAATTTTCGACTACGACAATATTCTTTTACTCCCCCGCAAATGCCGTGTAGAGAGCCGCTCTGAATGCGACGCCAGCGTCACCCTTGGCAACCACACCTTCCGCTTGCCCGTGGTGCCTGCCAACATGAAAACCGTGGTGGATGAAAGCATTTGCTTGTGGATGGCGCAACACAATTACTTTTACGTGATGCACCGCTTCGATTTGGACAATGTGCAATTCGTGAAAGACATGCATGGCCAGGGCGTGTATGCCTCTATTTCACTAGGGGTGAAAGCACCCGACCGCGCCACCGTGGACACTCTGGCTGCAGCGGGCATGACACCCGACTACATCACCATCGACATCGCCCACGGCCATGCCGACAGCGTGCGCGACATGATTGCCTACATCAAGGCCAAGTTGCCCAACAGCTTTGTGATTGCGGGCAATGTGGCTACGCCCGAAGCCGTGATCGACCTGGAAAACTGGGGCGCTGACGCCACCAAAGTGGGCGTGGGCCCAGGCAAGGTGTGCATCACCAAACTCAAAACAGGTTTTGGCACTGGCGGCTGGCAGTTGTCGGCGCTCAAGTGGTGTGCACGTGTGGCCACCAAGCCCATCATTGCCGATGGCGGCATTCGCAGCCACGGCGACATCGCCAAAAGCATCCGCTTTGGTGCGTCCATGGTGATGATCGGCTCGCTGTTTGCAGGCCATGAAGAGTCGCCTGGCAAAACGGTTGAAGTCGACGGCGAGATGTTCAAGGAATATTACGGCTCGGCCTCGGACTTCAACAAGGGCGAGTACAAACATGTGGAAGGCAAGCGCATTTTGGAACCCATCAAAGGCAAGCTGGCCGACACCTTGATTGAAATGGAACAAGATGTGCAAAGCTCTATCTCTTATGCAGGCGGCACCAAGCTGATGGATGTGCGCCGTGTCAACTACGTCATCCTCGGCGGCGACAATGCAGGCGAACACCTGTTAATGTGAACACCATGACCACACTCAAAGCCCCTGAACTCTTACTGCCTGCGGGCTCGCTCGACAAAATGCGTGCCGCCTACGACTTTGGCGCGGACGCGGTGTATGCCGGACAACCGCGTTACTCATTGCGGGCTCGCAACAACGAGTTCAAGTTGGAGCAAATTGGCATTGGCATCGGCGAAGCCCATGCCAGGGGCAAGAAGTTTTTCGTCACCAGCAACCTGCTGCCGCACAACGACAAGGTGCGCACCTACATGCGCGACATCGAACCCGTTATCGCCATGAAGCCCGATGGCCTGATCATGGCCGACCCGGGCCTCATCATGATGGTGCGCGAGAAGTGGCCCGAGGTACCGATTCACCTTTCGGTGCAAGCCAACACGGTGAACTGGGCAGCGGTGAAGTTTTGGCAACAGGTGGGCGTGACCCGCATCATCTTGTCGCGTGAACTCAGCTTGGACGAGATTGAAAAAATCCGCCAAGAGTGCCCCGACATGGAGTTGGAAGTGTTTGTGCACGGCGCTTTGTGCATTGCGTATTCGGGCCGTTGTTTGTTGTCGGGCTACTTCAACCGCCGCGACCCCAAC
>CANGHG010000024.1 GCA_947453645.1 Comamonadaceae bacterium | reverse complement strand
TTCTCGTAGATCCGCAAAATAGCCCCGTGTGCCACCACGCAATACAAGCAGTGGTTGGCGGCACTCGTGGTGGTCACAATCATTTCCCGATCGCCTTTGGTCAAACCACTCTCGCGCCCAACCGTCTCTGGCGTCATCAGGGCATCGTGATAGGCAAAAAAGGCGCGCCATTCGGCTGGGCGTCGTGCCAAAGCCAAAAACACATTGGGCACAAAGCCCGCTTTTTCTTGCACTTCCAGCACTTTGGCGCGGATGTCTTCGGGCAGGTCCTTGATTTCGGGGGCAGGGTAGCGTGACATGGGGTCTCCTTTGGTGCGGGGATTATGCGCGGTGGCCCCGTAGAATGAACCGAAGATTTCAGGAGATTCGATTGAACAAAGTATTTCCATCCGCCGCCGAGGCGCTCAAGGACATCGTGGCCGACGGCCAGTTGATGGCTGTGGGGGGCTTTGGCTTGTGCGGCATCCCCGAGGCCCTGATTGACGCTTTGCGCGACGCTGGTGTGAAAAATCTCACGGTCATCTCCAACAACGCGGGCGTGGACGGCTTTGGCTTGGGCAAGCTGCTGGAAACCCGCCAAATCACAAAAATGATTTCCAGCTATGTGGGCGAAAACAAAGAGTTCGAGCGCCAATACCTGGCGGGCGAACTGGAGTTGGAGTTCACGCCCCAAGGCACTTTGGCCGAGAAACTCCGTGCAGGTGGCGCTGGCATTCCTGCGTTTTTCACCAAAACGGGCGTGGGCACCTTGGTGGCCGATGGCAAAGAGCTGCGCGAATTTGATGGCGAGACCTATGTGATGGAGCGCTCGCTGGTGCCCGACATCGCGCTGATCAAAGCCGACGTGGCCGACCGATCGGGCAACTTGCGTTTCAACATGACCGCTCGCAACTTCAACCCGGCTGCGGCCACCGCAGGCCGCATTTGCGTGGTGGAGGTTGAGCGCATCGTGGCCACAGGCGAACTCGCCCCAGATGACATTCATTTGCCTGGCATTTATGTGCACCGCATCGTGCACAACCCCACGCCTGAAAAGCGCATTGAAAAGCGCACCACCCGCGACCGCAAATAAGGAATTGACATGGCATGGACTCAAGACCAAATGGCCGCCCGTGCGGCCAGTGAACTGCAAGACGGCTTTTATGTGAATTTGGGCATTGGCATTCCCACGTTGGTGGCCAACCACGTGCCTGACCATGTCGAGGTGTGGCTGCAAAGTGAAAACGGCATGTTGGGCATTGGACCTTTTCCCTATGAAGACGAGGTAGACGCCGACTTGATCAACGCTGGCAAGCAAACCGTTACCACCATCAAAGGCTCGGCGATTTTCGGCAGTGATCAATCCTTTGCCATGATCCGCGGCGGCAAGATCAATCTGTCTATCTTGGGTGCGATGCAGGTGAGCGAGAAGGGCGATTTGGCCAACTGGATGATCCCCGGCAAGATGATCAAGGGCATGGGCGGGGCCATGGATTTGGTGGCTGGCGTCAAACGGGTCATCATCCTCATGGAGCACGTGGCCAAGAAAAAAGACGGCACCGAAGACCTGAAAATCTTGCCTCAGTGCAACCTGCCGCTGACTGGCGTGGGCGTGGTGGACCGCATCATCACCGACTTGGGCGTGATGGATGTCACCCCAGAAGGTCTTCAATTGGTGGAGTTGGCCGACGGCGTGAGCCGAGAGTTCATCCAAAGCAAAACAGGCGTGACGCTGCGTTAAGTTGGTTTTGCCACTAAAAAAAAGGCACCCGAGGGTGCCTTTTTTGATGATCACAGAATGTTGCTGACATCCTTGGTCCGTTTTTTACTTGTAGTCGGTGAATGCTTCGGCGTTTTTAAAGCCCTTGATCACGCCACGATAGCCGGTCACTTTGGCGCATACATCGTCACTGATCAGGCCGAAAAAGGTTTTATTGCGAGAAATTTCCCAAACAGGGTGAACAATGATGTCGGTGCTCAGGCCTTTGTCTGCGGTCAAGGCTTTGTAGGTCGCGGCAGCTTTGGCGCGGGAGACAGCGCCTGAACCGCCATCGCCGTGGACTTCGAGGTATTTGTTGTCACCAGATTTGAAAATCAGCAAAAACTCATTCGCGCAGCCCTTGCCATTGATTTGTTCGCCCACTTCCACTGTGGCTTCGGAGTGGTTGGCGCGAATGGCCGGCGTAGGAACTTCCATAGCACGGTTGGTGTCTACGACGGTGGTCGAGCAAGCTGCAAGGCAAGCAATGGCCAAAGAGGAAGTTAAAACTGCAAATTTCATGAAAACTCCAATAAATGTTGATGAAAATCCAAAATGGATTATCAAATTAATCAATTGAAGATTTTAATAAAAATAATAAATATATTTATTTGTGTTGGACAAATGATAATTTATTGTTTTTATAAAAAATTTGTCAGAATCCTGTTATCAAGTCGCCAAACCGGCTTTGTGCATGACCTCACCCACCGCCGTGAAGTATTTTGCGGCTTGAGGTGTGGGTTTGAGGTATTTGGTGCGGCGGTTGCTGCCTTCAAAATGGGTTTCGATCATGCCAATTTCCCGCAGCAAATCGAGTTTGCGGTGGATGGTGGCGGGCGAGGCCACATGGGCCAGCGCCATGGCGTCGGTCACGGTCAGGGCTTGGCCTTGGCTGTGTTGAACCGCGATGACTTCCAGCAATTTTTTGGCATCCAGGTCCAAGGTTGGGAGTTCGCCTTTGCCTTCGATCGCGTGCAAAAGGCTCAAGAAACGCAGATACATATGATGATTTTTCATTGGGTAGTCCGTTTAATTTGCTGATTATGCCAATTTCTCCAATACATCCCCGATGCAGATGTATTTCATTTCCAAGTATTCTGACATGCCGTGCTTGGAGCCTTCACGCCCCAAACCAGACTGCTTGACGCCACCGAAAGGCACGTGTTCGGTGGCGATGATGCCCACATTGACCCCCACCATGCCGTACTCCAGGGCCTCGCTCACACGGTAAATGCGTCCAATATCTCGGCTGTAAAAATAACTGGCCAGACCAAATTCGGTGTGGTTGGCCGCGTCAATCGCTTCTTGCTCGGTGTGGAACCGAAACACGGGAGCAAACGGGCCAAAGGTTTCCTCCTTGGCGCACAGCATCTGGGCACTGGCCTCGCCAATCACCGTGGGCTCGAAAAACTGACCTTGCAAGGCATGGCCACCCGCCAACAGCTGACCTCCATGGGCCACGGCATCGGCCACATGGCGTTTGACCTTGTCCAAAGCGGCGTCTTCAATGAGCGGGCCTTGGCTCACACCGGCCTCGAAACCATTGCCCACTTTCAGTGCCTTCACCTTGTCGGCAAATTTCTTCACAAATTCATCGTAGACAGCGTCCTGCACGTAAATGCGGTTGGCGCAAACACAGGTTTGACCCGCGTTGCGGAATTTGCTGGCCATGGCGCCTTCCACCGCAGAGTCGATGTCGGCGTCTTCAAACACGATGAAAGGGGCGTTGCCGCCCAATTCCAAAGACAACTTCTTGACCGTCGGTGCAGATTGCGCCATGAGGATGCGCCCCACCTCGGTAGAACCGGTGAAGCTCAGGTGGCGCACCAGGTCGCTGTCGCAAATGACCTTGCCAATGGCGATGCTGTTGGCGCTGTCGGCGCTCAGCACATTTAGCACACCCGCTGGAATGCCAGCGCGCACCGCCAATTCGGCGGCAGCCAGGGCGGTGAGCGGGGTGAGTTCGGCGGGTTTGATGACCACCGGACAACCGGCCGCCAAGGCAGGCGCGACTTTGCGGGTGATCATGGCCAGCGGGAAATTCCAGGGCGTGATGGCCGCGCACACACCAATGGGTTGCTGCAGCACCATGAGGCGGCGGTTGTTGTCAAACTGGGGCAGGGTTTCACCATTCACCCGCTTGGCTTCCTCGGCATACCACTCCACAAAACTCGCGCCATAAGCCACTTCGCCCTTGGCCTCGGCATAGGGTTTGCCTTGCTCGGCGGTGAGGATGCGGGCCAAGTCGTCCAAGTTGGCGGTGAGCAGGTCGAACCAACGGCGCATGATGATGCTGCGTTCTTTGGCGGTTTTGCTGCGCCATGCAGGCCAGGCTGCGTTGGCCGCCGCTATTGCTTGCGTGGCGTGGGCGGGGCCGAGGTTGGCCACCTGGGTCAGCAGCTCCCCGTTGCTGGGGTCGTGCACCGCAAAACGGGTGTCGCCAGCCACCCATTGGCCGTTGATCAGGCCATCGGTTTTGAGCAAGCTGGGGTCGTTCAGCAGCGACAAAGGGGAGGTCAACATGTTCATGAAAATTGGAATCAACAGACGTCAAAGTCAACGTGTCACGATGATGGCACAAATCAAAAACCGCCTGCGTGCCTTGGCACACATGGCGAGCACTCGCAAACCTATAATTTGCCCCGCACAGCGCCAAAGCCTTCGCCCTCGCGCCGCCTACTCAGATTGCACCTTTTCATGACCACTCCCCGCTTCTCCGTGGCCGATATTCGGCAAACCTTTTTGGACTTTTACGCGGCCCGCGCCCATACCGTGGTGGCCTCCAGCCCCTTGGTGCCCGGCAACGACCCCACCTTGATGTTCACCAATTCGGGCATGGTGCAGTTCAAAGACGTGTTTTTGGGCGAGGACAAGCGTTCTTATGTCCGCGCAGCCTCGGTGCAAGCCTGCCTGCGCGCCGGTGGCAAACACAACGACTTGGAAAACGTGGGCTACACCGCACGTCACCACACCTTTTTTGAAATGCTGGGCAATTGGTCGTTTGGTGACTATTTCAAGCGCGACAGCCTGAAGTGGGGTTGGGAGCTGTTGACGCAGGTGTACAAACTGCCCGCTGACAAGCTCTGGGTGACGGTCTATGTTGACGACGACGAGGCCTACGACATTTGGCACACCGACATTGGCATTCCCGCAGAGCGCATCGTGCGCATCGGTGACAACAAGGGTGCCAAGTACGCTTCTGACAATTTTTGGATGATGGCCGACACCGGCCCTTGCGGTCCGTGTTCAGAGATTTTTTACGACCACGGTCCCGAAGTGGCGGGTGGGCCTCCAGGCAGCCCTGACGAAGACGGCGACCGCTACATTGAAATTTGGAACCACGTGTTCATGCAGTTCGACATGCAGCCCGATGGTTCTCTGAAAAAACTCCCAGCCCCTTGTGTGGACACCGGCATGGGCCTGGAGCGCTTGGCCGCCATCCTTCAGCATGTGCACAGCAACTACGACATTGACCTGTTTGACACGCTCATCAAAGCCGCCGCCCGTGAGACAGGCTGCCAAGACCTGCACAACAGCTCGCTGCGGGTGATTGCCGACCACATCCGTGCCACGGCCTTTTTGGTGAGCGACGGGGTGATTCCCAGCAACGAGGGCAGAGGCTATGTGCAGCGGCGCATCATCCGCCGCGCCATCCGCCACGGCTACAAGCTGGGCCAAAAAACACCGTTTTTCCACAAGCTGGTGCCCGACCTCGTGGCCCTCATGGGCGAGGCCTACCCCAGCTTGGCGCAGCAGGCCGAGCGCATCATGGCCGTGCTCAAAGCCGAGGAAGAGCGTTTTTACGAAACGCTGGAAAACGGCATGGAGATTTTGGACGCGGCCCTGGGTGGCGGCTTGAAAGTCCTGCCCGGCGAGGTGGCCTTCAAGTTGCACGACACCTATGGTTTTCCTTTGGATTTGTCGGGCGATGTCTGCCGCGAGCGTGGTCTGTCGGTGGACGAAGCAGGCTTTGCCGCGGCCATGGAAAAGCAAAAAGCCCAGGCCCGCGCCGCAGGCAAGTTCAAGATGGACCGCGCTTTGGAATACGCGGGCCAAGCCAATGAATTTGTGGGATACGAACATTTGCAAGCCCAAGCCGAGGTGACCGCGCTCTACCTGGACGGCGTGCCTGTGAAGGAACTCCAGGCAGATCAAAGCGGCGTGGTGGTCTTGAGCACCACTCCTTTTTATGCCGAGAGTGGCGGTCAAGTGGGTGATCAAGGCTGGTTGCTTGCGGGTGAGTCATCCAAGGCCGCGCAATTTGTGGTGGAAGACACCCTCAAGATCAAGGCCGATGTGTTTGGCCACCACGGTCATGTGAAGCAGGGCAGCTTGAAACTGGGCGACACCCTCACCGCCCGTGTGGACGCCGATTTGCGCGCCGCCACGGTGCGCAACCACAGCGCCACCCACCTGATGCACAAAGCCTTGCGCGAGGTGCTGGGCGCCCATGTGCAGCAAAAGGGCTCGTTGGTGAACGACCAACGCACCCGTTTTGACTTTGCCCACAACGCGCCTGTCACGGACGACGAAATCCGTCAAATTGAGGCCAAGGTGAACGCTGAAATTTTGGCCAATGCCGACACACAAGCCCGTGTGATGGACATCGAGTCCGCCCAAAAAACAGGCGCCATGATGCTCTTTGGCGAGAAGTACGGCGACACCGTTCGGGTGCTCGACATCGGCTCCAGCCGTGAGTTGTGCGGCGGCACCCATGTGCAGCGCAGCGGCGACATTGGCTTGTTCAAGGTGGTGGCCGAAAGCGGCGTGGCCGCTGGGGTGCGCCGCATCGAAGCGGTCACAGGCACCCATGCACTGGCCTATTTGCAAGCGCTGGAACACACCGTGGCCCAGGCTGCTGGCGCTTTGAAGGCCACGCCGCAAGAACTCAACACCCGCTTGGCCCAGGTGCTGGAGCAAATTCGCAGCCTTGAAAAAGACATGACCGCCCTGAAAGGCAAGCTGGCCGCGTCCCAAGGCGACGACATGCTGAACCAAGCCATTGAAGTCAAGGGCGTGAAGCTGTTGGCGGCTTTGCTGCCAGGCGCTGACGCCAAGGCTTTGCGCGACACTTTGGACCAGCTGAAAAACAAGCTCAAAACCGCCGTGGTGGTGCTGGCCAGTGTGGACGGCGACAAGGTGCAACTGGCCGCAGGCGTGACCGCCGATACCTTGGGCAAAGTCAAAGCTGGGGAGTTGGTCAACTTTGTCGCCAGCCAAGTGGGCGGCAAGGGCGGCGGCAAACCCGACATGGCCATGGCGGGCGGCACCGATCCCAAGGGTTTGGACAAGGCTTTGGCCAGCGTGCAGGGCTGGGTGGCTGATCGGCTTTGAATCGGGCTGCAGCTTGTGTCAGGGCTTGGTGCCTGGCAAGCAAGCAGGGCTGACCCAATCTCGTTGCTCACCCGTCACCGGATCGGTGAAGCAAATCCGCTTGGCCAGCAGCTGCAAAGGATGGGCGAAGTCTTCCGCTTCCTGCGGCCCACGCAGCACTTGGGGGTAGAACTGATCGCCCCAAATCGGCAGCCCCAAGGCCATCATGTGGATGCGCAGCTGGTGGCGCTGGCCAGTCAGGGGTTCGAGTTGGTACAGCGCCCCCTCAGCCAATCGCGCCAATCGGCTGATGTGGGTTTCGCTGTTGGCCTCTCCCGCCACCTCACAAGATCGGAAAAACGCCCGATCTGGCGCCAATCGGGAGCGCCTGACGGTGGGTAGCACCAGCTCGGGCTTGTCATCTGCCACGGCCTGGTAGACCTTTGTCACCCGTCGCTCGCTGAACAGGGCGTGATAGGCGGCGCGGTCTTGTGGGCGCTTGCTGAAGATCACCACGCCTGCGGTTTCACGGTCCAGGCGATGCAAAGGCGTCAGGCTCTGGCATTGGGTTTGTTGCTTCAATCGGACCAGCAAACTGCTGTGCACATAGCGCCCCGAGGGCGTGACAGGCATGAAATGCGGCTTGTCTGCCACCAGCAAATGCTCGTCCTCGAACAACACTGTTTCATGCTGGGGCAAGCTGGGCTCGGCGGACACCTGGCGGTAGTAGTACAGCAGCTCGCTGCAAGGGCAGGGCGAGTGGGCTTGCAGCGCTTGCCCTTGGGCATTGAGCACCAAACCCTGTGCCAGTCGATCAGCCCAAACGGATTGACCAACGGCGGGAAAGCGTCCATCCAAAAACGCCAACACCGTGGGCCAAGGGCCTGCTGGCACCGCCACCACGCTGGCGCTCACCCCGTCGCGCATGGGTGGCCTAGGCATGTTCAGGACTTGCGAAACACCAAATCCCAAACGCCGTGGCCCAGTCGCAGGCCGCGGTTTTCAAACTTGGTGAGCGGGCGGTAGGCGGGTTGGTCGGCATAGCCATCGGCGCGGGGGCTGGCATTGACCAAGGCCGGTTCAGCTTGCAGCACTGCCAAGATGTGCTCGGCATAGGGCTGCCAGTCGGTGGCCACGTGAAGGTAAGCACCAGGTTTCATGTGCTGCAGCAGTTGCTGCACAAAAGGGGCTTGAATCAGGCGACGTTTGTGGTGGCGGCTTTTGTGCCAGGGGTCGGGGAAAAAGATGTGCACCCCATCGAGGCAATCGGGGCTGAGCATATGGGCCAGCACCTCCACCGCGTCGTGCTGCAGGATGCGGATGTTGTTCAGCTGCTGTTCGCCCATTCGCTTGAGCAAAGCGCCAACGCCGGGTTCGTGGACTTCGCAGCACAGGAAGTTGTCATCGGGTCGGACTGCTGCGATGTGGGCGGTGGCGTCGCCCATGCCAAAGCCAATCTCTAGGATCAGCGGCGCTGAGCGGCCAAACACCTCGTTGGCTTGCAGCACCGATGGCTGATAGGGCAATACAAACCTGGGCCCCAATTCCTGCAAGGCCTTGGCTTGTCCCGTGGTGGTGCGGCCTGCGCGGGTGACGAAGCTTTTGATGGTCTTGGGGTGGGCGATGTGGGCGGGGGCGGCGGTCATGTGGGGCTTTGAGGCAGGGAGCAGGGATTATCGCGGGGACCTGCTCGTCGTTGCGAGGCCGAAGCAATCCATCCGAGCAGCCATGGTTATCGCGTGAAGCGATGTGTTCGTCCACCGCACGGACTGGGGGGTCATTTTGTGAGCGAAAGAGCAGCAAAATGCGCCCCCAGTTCGGGTGGTGTTCAGAGAGATTGCTTCGCTACGCTCGCAATGACGGGAGAGGTTGCTTCGGCCTGCGGCCTCGCAATGACGGGAGAGGTTGCTTCGGCCTGCGGCCTCGCAATGACGGGGGGAATGGTGTTGAAAGGAGGCCATCCCAACACCGCCGCCGCCTGGTTCAAGGCCGCCAGCGGATCGCTCAAGTCCAAGGCCTGGGCGCCGTTTTGTTTGCTCAGCTTCTGGCCATCGGCGCCAAGCACCAGCGGCGTGTGCATGTAAAGGGGTGTCGGCAGACCCAGCGCCTGTTGCAGCAGCATCTGGCGCGGGGTGTTGTCAGCCAAATCTTCGCCGCGCACCACATGGCTGACGCTTTGCGCCGCATCGTCCACCACCACCGCCAATTGGTAGGCCCACAGGCCATCTGCTCGCTTCAAGACAAAGTCCCCGACCTCTGACAACAAGTCTTGTCGCTGGGGGCCCAAGCGGCGGTCTTGCCATTCCCATGACGGGGTCAAGCCTAAATCGTCCAAGACGAGTTGCAGATTCAAGCGCCAAGCCCTGGGCTGTTTGCCCTGCAAACCAGCGCGGCAAGTACCGGGATAAATCGCTGCGCTGTGCCTGGTACGGACATGGCCTAGCGCTGCTTGCGCATCTTCAATGTCTTTGCGAGAGCAGCCACAGGGGTAGACCCATCCGCGGGCCATCAGTTGAGCCAATGCCGTTTGGTACAGCGCACCGCGCTCGGACTGCCAGACCACGGGTTCGTCCGACACCAGTCCGCACTGCGCCAATTGCGCCAGGATGTCTTGCGCCGCCCCTGGCACGCAGCGTGGGGTGTCCAGGTCCTCCATGCGCACCAACCAGCAACCCCCATGGTCTTTGGCGTCCTTCCAACTGGCCAGGGCCGCGACCAAAGAACCAGCATGCAAAACGCCGGTTGGAGAGGGGGCAAAGCGGCCTCTATAGCCTGAAAAATCGGGGTTCAAGATAAATAGTTCAATGAATTCAAGGGCTTGCGCGAAGCTGACTGTAACTGGATTTTGTCCAAGAAATAATGTAAATAATGATTGACAGTTCACTATGTCAACTTAGAATAACACCAAGGTAATTAGGTTTTCAAGAATTTGTGGCCATGGGGGCCATGAATAACCCTCGTGCGGGTTTTGCACGGACGTGAGATCTTTCAAGGAGATAACACCATGTCAGATAAAGTCGGCCCTACAGGCCTCTCAGAAGCCGAGTCGGAAGAGATTCATCGGCACCTCATCCAAGGAACACAAATCTTTGGAATGATCGCCGCGCTGGCGCACTTGCTGGCGTACATCTACTCCCCTTGGTTGAAATAACAGGAGCACCACATGATCTACGGAAAAATTTGGACAGTGGTCAAACCTACTGTTGGCATCCCTGTTTTCATCGCAGCTGTCGCCATTGCATCGTTTTCGGTGCATCTGGCTTTGACCCTGAACACCACATGGGTCAAGAAATTTTTGAACGGAAGCGCGGCCACCGCAGCAGTCACACAGACTGTTTCGACGCCGACGGCCTAACCCGCTCAAGCATTTCTACCGAATGGGCCGGGGTTGTTCAATTCCGGTCCATTTTTCAAGATGAGCACCCACACCGACAAAATACCCCGGAGTTGGACTCGCATAGGTTTGCGTTTTTTGCCCTTTGCGGATGCGGCGTCGGATGAACTCCCTCTGAGCAGGCTGGTGCGCTTGTCTTTGTTTCAAATTTCTGTCGGTATGGCCTTGGCCATGCTGATTGGCACCCTCAACCGCGTGATGATCGTCGAGTTGAAGGTGCCTGCGGCCTTGGTGGCGGTCATGATTTCGCTGCCACTCTTGTTTGCGCCGTTTCGCGCCATCATCGGTTTTCGCTCAGACAACCACCGCTCTGAATTGGGCTGGCGCCGCGTTCCCTATATCTGGATGGGCACCTTGCTGCAGTTTGGCGGCTTTGCCATCATGCCTTTTGCCTTGTTGGTCCTGGGTGGCTTGGGCCATGCCTCTACCGCCCCCGCTTGGGTGGGTCATTTGGGCGCAGGCATGGCGTTTTTGCTGGTGGGCGCGGGTTTGCACACCACCCAAACCGTGGGGTTGGCCCTGGCCACCGACCTGGCCCCACCTGAAGACCGCCCCAAAGTGGTGGGCCTCATGTATGTCATGCTGCTCATCGGCATCATTTTCAGCTCGGTGGTGTTTGGCTATGTCTTGCAAGAATTCACGCCTGGTGTGTTGATTCGCACGGTGCAAGCCGCCGCGGTCATCACCGTTTGCCTGAACGTGGTGGCGCTGTGGAAGCAAGAGGCTCGCACCCGTGACCGCCGCCCTGGCTATCACCAAGAAGATGCCGATTTCATGGCGTCTTTCCGCCTGTTTTGCAGCGGCGACAACGCCATGCGACGCCTGTGGGCCGTGGGTTTGGGCACCATGGCGTTCAGCATGGGTGATATTTTGCTGGAGCCTTTTGGCGGCGAAATTTTGCATTTCACCGTGTCTGAAACCACCTACCTCACCGCGGGTCTGGCCATGGGAGGCTTGGTTGGTTTTGCTTGGGCGTCCAAGGTGTTGAGCCAAGGCGCAGACCCCTTCCGCATGGCCAGTCGAGGCGCCATGGTGGGTGTCCCCGCATTCCTGGCGGTGCTGGTCTCTGCGCCCATCGCCTCCGCCGAGTTGTTCACCATCGGGGCAGTTTGCATTGGCTTTGGGGCTGGCCTGTTTGGCCACGGCACCTTGACCGCCACCATGAACCAAGCCCCGCCCGGACAAGCCGGTTTGGCCTTGGGTGCTTGGGGTGCGGTGCAAGCCTCCACCGCTGGGGTCGCCATGGCCCTGGGCGGTATCATCCGCGACTTGGCAGCGCAGTTGACCGATTCAGCAACCGCCTATTCCACGGTTTACGGACTGGAAGTGCTGCTGCTGTTGTTGACGCTGTTGGTCATGAATCCCTTGGTGAAAGCCAAGTCCTGAACGCCCACGAGGGCATTTTTTGTACGCAACGAACGAGGAGCGACCCATGAAAATCCAAACCATCCTGTTTATCTTTTGGATCGTTGTGCTGGCATTCATGCTGGCCAATTGGTTCAACACACCACGCCGTAAGTAAGCAAGGACATTGAGGGGCCCAGGCCCCTCAGTTCAAGCCAAGTCCAGCGCCAAACTCAGGCCGCTGACGAAGGCGTCTTCAACGCGGTGACCCAGCAGCCAGTCGCCGCACAGCCCCAGGCCCAGCGAGGGTTCCCACACATGGCTCTGACCCAAGGGTTGCAGGGTCTTGGCATAGCGCCACAAATGCACCTGCGCATAACCGGGTTCGGCGCGAATACCGGTGAGCTCGGCAAAGGCTTTGAGCAACTTGGCTTGCACCCGATCGCCGTCATCTTCCAAATGTTCCATAGACCACTCGGCACTGGCTTGCACCGTCCAGCGCTCTAATGGGGCACGTCCTGGTTTGGAGGATTCACGGGAAATCCAAGCAATGCGGTGATGCACGCTTCGAGCCGCGTTCCACTGCGGTCCCAGATGGCTCAGACCTGGCTGGTTGGCAAGGGGATAGGCCAGCATCAAGGTCCAACAAGGTGCCACGCTCACCTCGCTCATGACCTTCAAGCCATTGAACTGAGATGCTGGCGCACCTGACTGACGCAGCAAATAGTCGGCTTGCACACTGGGAATGGCCAAGACCACGGCGTCAAAACCGCCATGCTGACTGCCATCGGCACCAACCAAGGTCCAAGCGCCTTTGGCTGAGGTGCGTTTCAAGAACTGAACCTGGGTTTGAAAGTGCAACTGGCCAGCGGCTTCAAGGGGTTGAGCCCAATGCCGCACCAAGGCGTTCATGCCGGGACTGGCGACAAAATGCGGTTCTCGCAGAGGCAGAGGGGCTTCAATCACCCGTCCCAAGGCGTCGAGCACCCGCACGGCATTGGCGCTCCATGCCCGACAAACGGCTTGGCTGCCAGGCACCTCGGTGAGGGCTTTCAAGAAACGCGGATCGCGCACCGTGAAGTACTGGGTGCCGTGGTCGAAGGTGCCATAGGGCGTGACTCGGGTCGACATGCGACCACCCGCGCCATGGCTTTTCTCAAACACGCTCACCTGGTGACCTGCTTGCACCAAAGTGCGTGCGGCGGTGATGCCGGCCATACCGGCCCCGATGACAGCTATTTTTTTCATGCGTGCACTCTACACCGATGTGGGGCTCTGTGGCTTGCTCGCTTGCCCCAACAAGGCCGCTCTGGTGAAAGGCTGACTGAGTTGCCCCAGCCACCATTGCAAGGCCCGGTCGCCAGCGGCCTGGCCCTTGCCCAAATTGCTTTCGCGCCAGACGTAACCGAGCTGGCCGCTGCGCTGGGGCCTGAGCAGGCTGCACTCGATCAATGCGCCAGACGTGATGAACGGCCTGGCCAAAGGTTCTGGTAAAAAACCCGCCCCCAAGCCGCGCAATTGGGCGTCAAGCTTGGCGGCCATGGTCGGCACAGTGAACACGTCTTGCCCGGCCAAGAGGCCAATCGTCATGCCATTGCCCTGAGGGATGGAGTCGGCCACGGCCACAGCGCGGTGCGCCTGAATGACTGCGTCGCTCAAGGGTTGTTCGGCTTTGGCCAAAGGGTGCTGGGGTGCCACGGCAAACACGAAATTCATCAGGCTGCCCATTTCGGCGAAGCGCAAGCCCACGGCGTTGCTGGCATGCATGGCCACGCCAATGGCCAAATCGGCTTGGCCCGAGGTGAGGCTGTAGAGCGTGCCGCTCAGCGCCTCATGGCGCAGTCGCAGCCGGGTAGGGGGGTTGGCGGCGTAAAACGATTGGCACATGTCCATCAACACACTTTGGTCGATGATGCTGTCAAACACCAAGGTGAACTGGCTCTCCCAGCCCGTGGCCACTCGTTTCACCCGGTGGGCAATGCTGTCCATGTCGGTCAAGAGGCGCTGTCCTTCACTCAGCAATTCCTGTCCTGCCGCAGTCAGCTTGGCTTGACGCGAGGTACGGTCAAACAACAGCACATCCAAGGCCTCCTCCATTTGTCGAACCCGATAGCTCAAGGCGCTGGGCACCAGGTGCATGTCGCGGGCGGCAGCTGCAAAACTGCCGTGTTCGGCAATGGTTTTCAGCATGGTCAGGGCGTCGGGGGTCAGGACATCGCGGGCAGAGGACATGGTCGGGGCTTGATCGTTCAAACAATTTGAATGATGCCATCAAACCGCACCAACCTCGGCAGGCCTGCTGGCCAAGAAAATTCACCCTCAGGAAAGAAAAAACCATGCTGACACTTCGCCCCTCCCTCGAACGAGGCTATGCCGACCACGGCTGGCTCAAGTCCTTCCACAGTTTTTCATTCGCAGGCTATTTCGACCCAGCCCACATGGGCTGGGGCAATTTGCGGGTCATCAACGAAGACCGCATCGCCCCAGAAACAGGCTTTGGCACCCACGGCCACCAGGACATGGAAATCATCAGCTATGTGCTGTCGGGCAATTTGGCCCACCAAGACAGCATGGGCAATGTGAAGGGCATTCCCCCAGGCGACGTGCAACGCATGAGCGCGGGCACAGGCGTCAAGCACAGCGAGTTCAACCACGCCCAAGGCGAGGAAACCCATTTTTTGCAAATTTGGATCGAGCCCAACCAACGTGGCGTGACGCCCAGTTACGAACAAAAAACCGTGGCACCTCAAAGCAAGCGCGGTGCTTTGGCCTTGATTGCCAGCCCCATGCCCTCAGGTGACGCGGTGAAGATTCATGCGGACGCATCGTTGTACGCCGGTTTGTTTGATGGCGAGGAGCAAGCTTCCTTGGTTTTGAACCCCGCACGCAAAGCCTATGTGTTTTTGATCCGAGGTGCCTTGAACGCCAATGGTCAAAACCTTCAAGCTGGAGACGCCTTGTTGCTGGCAGAGGAAAGTCAGCTGAACTTGAGCCAAGGACAAGACGCCGAAGTGCTGGTGTTTGACCTCGCCCCTTAACCCTTTTTTCATTGCTTACCAGGAGAAATCATGAGCAAAACAGTTGTTGTTTACCACTCTGGCTACGGCCACACCCAACGCGTGGCCCAGTTCGTGGCTGAAGGCGCCAAAGCCCAACTCATCGCCATCGATGCCGATGGCCATGTGAGCGATGCTGATTGGACCGCCATCAACGCGGCTGACGCCATCATCTTTGGCTCACCGACCTACATGGGCATGGTGTCTTGGCAGTTCAAGAAATTCGCAGACGCCACGTCCAAGCAATGGATGGGCGGTGAATGGAAAGACAAAGTGGCCGGTGGTTTCACCATTTCTGCCAGCCCCAGCGGCGACAAACTCTCCACCATCCAATACTTCATCACCTTGGCCATGCAACAAGGCATGGTCTGGGTGGGTCAACCTGCCATGAACGACGGCAACATCAACCGCATTGGTTCCAACTCTGGCGTGATGGCGCAAGTGGGTCCCACCAGCCCCGCAGCTGACATTCCGCAAGGTGACTTGGACACCGCCAAAGCCTATGGCGAGCGCGTTGCCCACGTAGCGGCCAAATTGCGCGGTTGATTGTTCACTGACCGCTTCAAGCCGCTTGGTACGCGAGTGCCAAGCGGTTTTTTTGTTTGTGATGGGGTAGCATGAAGTCATGAAGATTTTGAGCATACTGCCATGGGCCGATTGGCTGGTCTTGGTGTTTTTTGGGCTGGTATGGATTGGCTATGCCCAATTTGCCAGCCGCTGGTCTGTGAGTCGCCCATCCATCTTGGCGGCCACCAACCGGTTCAGGCTGCGTTGGATCCAGGTGTCTTTGACCCGAGACCCCCGCGTCTTGGACGGCATCATCACCCAAACACTGTCCAACACCCCCGCATTCTTCTCAAGCACCACCATCCTGATCATGGGTGGTCTGTTGGCTCTCTTGGGCACCACCGACAAAGCGGCCGAGTTGGTGCGTGAGATTCCCTTTTCCGAAGCCACGCCCATTTTGGTTTTTGAGTTCAAAATTTTGGTGCTCATTGCTATTTTTGTGTATGCCTTTTTCCGCTTTTCGTGGTCCATGCGGCAATACACCTTCGTGTCCCTCATGATTGGTGCATTGCCTTCGCCAGAGCACTTCCAGGCGCATCCCAGTGAACAGGTGGACTATGCCCAGCGAGTGGCGGCCATGACAGGTTTGGCCGCTGAAACTTTCAACGACGGTTTGCGGGCTTATTACTTTTCTTTTGCCGCCATGGGCTGGTTTTTCTCGCCCATGGCCTTTGTGCTGACCACGCTCTTGATCGTGGCGATTTTGTACAACCGTGAATTCCGCTCGGATGTGCTGGAAGTTTTGGACGACGGCAATTAAGCGCCGCCCTCAAGCTCAGATAAATCGGGGTGAACCCCTCGGCGCTCGTCAAACACAAAGCAGTCGCCCTTGTAGTGGGCGCTGCCCACCTCCTCAAAGTATTTCAAGATGCCGCCATCCAACTGGTAGACATCTTCCAAGCCCAATTCACGCAAATAAATAGCGGCTTTTTCACAGCGAATACCCCCTGTGCAATAGCTCACGATGGTCTTGTCTTTCAAATCATCTAAATGTTGGGTGGCGGCCTCGGGAAATTCGCTGAACTTGGTGATGCGCCAGTCAATCGCACCTTCAAAAGCGCCGGCGTCCACCTCGAAATCGTTGCGCGTGTCCAAGGTCACCACGGGGCGACCCGCATCGTCATGCCCTTGGTCCAGCCAACGTTTGACCGTGGCGGCTGGCACAGCGGGTGCTCGGCCATGCTGGGGCTGGATGGTGGGGTGGTTCATGCGGATGATTTCGTTTTTCACCTTCACCAACAGCTTTTTGAACGGCTGACGGGCAGACCAACTCTCCTTGGGCGCGAGACTTGCAAAGCGGGGGTCTTGCTGCAACCACTGCACAAAGCCGCGCACATCCTCGGGTGGCCCCGCTAAAAACACATTGATGCCTTCCTCGGCAATCAGCATGGTGCCCTTGAGTTGCCTGTTTTGGGCCTGCTCTAGGCAAGCTTGGCGCAGCGTTGGGGTGTCTTGCAGTTGGGTGAACAAATACACCGAGATGTTGAGCACAGGCAGCCTCATCTGGGCATCCATTTCAAACCTGCTGTTGTGCCGCCTGTCTCTGAACCACGGGCAGGGCGGTACTCGCAACCAATCCACCCTTGCCAATTCAAGTCTTGCAAGCATTTGAAGACCGAGGGGTAGTGCAACTCGCTGCTGTCGGGCTCTTGGCGCAGTGGCACGCCTGCTATTTGCAAATGCCCGACCCGCCCCGTGGGCAGGTAGTGCTGGAGCTTTTGCAACACGTCGCCTTCCACGATTTGGCAGTGATAGAGGTCGAATTGCACCTTCAAGTTGGGAGCGCCTATGGCTTGCACCACCGCATGAGCGTCGGCTTGTTTGTTCAGGAAATAGTGAGGAATATCCCGTGCGTTGATGGGCTCGATCAGAATGGTTTTGCCAGCCGCCGCAGTTTGCTCAGCGGCCCAGCGCAAATTGCTGAGGTAGGTGTCTCTAAACACGCTCTCGGTGGCGGCATAGGCGTGGCTGGTTTGCAGCGCGGGGGGCAGGGCTGAGGCCGCATGGTGCTCTGGCGGCATGACGCCCGCCAGCACATGCACACTGGGGGTGTTGAGTATTTGCGCGTACTCAAGCGCCAACAGCACACCGTTTTGAAACTCGGCTTCACGCCCAGGCAAACAGGCCGTGCCTCTTGCGCCTTGGTTCCAAGCTTGCGAAATGCTGGGCTGGTCTTGGCCGCCCGGTGGGGCGTTGAGCAACACCACTTGCACACCTGCTGCCTGTGCGGCTTGGCCGATGTCTTGGGCCGCCCAGTCATAGCCAAACATGAACTCCACGGCTTTGAAGCCGTCATTTGCGGCGGCTTGAAAGCGGTCCAGAAACCCGTGTTCTGGGTACAGCATGGAGAGGTTGGCAGCGAAGCGCAAAGTAGGAATTAATTTGTAGGTTAGATAGGCTGAATTTTAGCAACCACATATCGATTGGATATTTTTAAAATTAAAAATAGTGATTTCCCTAGTAAAAAATACATAATATACAACTATAATTATAAAAAAAATTTATCGTAAATTAAAACTCATTTAACAAAAAAGGCCCACCATGAAATCATTCAAAAGATTAAGTTTCACTGCAATTTTTTTATTACTTTCTCACAGTGCATTTGCGGAAAATGATCCCAGAACATATACTGAAATAGGCTACACCCTTATTAACTATAAAGAATTGGGTTACACCGCCACGCCAACCGCCATCAGGGGCATCATTGGTTATGAAATCAGTCCAAATTTGGCGGTAGAAGCAATGTTGGGGATTGGGGCAGCAGACTCAAATTTAACTATCCAAGGAGTTAATGTAGTTTTCAGTGTTGGAACAATGGCAGGAGTATATTTAAAACCAAAGATCTCATTATCTGAAGATTTTGAGATTTTTGGTAGATTTGGCTATGCAAAATCCGGGGCTCAGGCTAGCGTTGTTGGTTACAGTTTTACTTCGTCCGGAAATGATTTGAGTTATGGGGGCGGTGCAAAATTCAGGCTTACCAAAAACACAGATGCGGTAGTTGATTTCATGTCTTTCTATGATAAGAATTCAGCTACTGCAACGGGTGTAACTTTTGGACTGGGATTCAAATTTTGAAGTAACTAGATTAGCTCTTGATAATTTTTCAAAACATAATGTTATTGAATCTTCAAGCTAATCAATGTTGGTCAGAAACCTTATCTCAGGGTTTCTGACCAACCATCTTTTTAACTGCTGAAGTTGTGGGGTGTTTGAGCAGATCTTGACTTAATTAATGTGAGTTGACGAGCCTCGACCCCAGCACTGGCTCCACAGTTAGGGCTGCTTGGTTCCCCACCTGACCCGGTTGGCCGCTTCACCATGTGGGAAGGCCCGTCAGCGGAAATTGTACGCCCCGTAGAATGGGCCGCATGTCTTATCTGGTGCTGGCCCGTAAATACCGTCCCAAAACTTTCGAACAGTTGGTGGGGCAATCGCATGTCGTGCAGGCGCTGACCAATGCGCTGCGTTCGCAACGCCTGCACCACGCATACCTGTTCACGGGTACACGTGGTGTGGGCAAGACCACCGTGTCGCGGATTCTGGCCAAATCTCTGAACTGCGAAACAGGCATCACCGACCAACCGTGTGGGGTTTGCGCTGCCTGTACCGAAATTGATGCAGGCCGATTCGTGGACTACACCGAACTGGATGCCGCGTCCAATCGAGGTGTGGACGAGGTGCAGCAATTGCTAGAACAGGCGGTATACAAGCCGGTGCAAGGCCGCTTCAAGGTGTTCATGATTGACGAGGTGCACATGTTGAGCAACACGGCGTTCAACGCCATGCTCAAAACCTTGGAAGAGCCGCCCGAGTACTTGAAGTTTGTGCTGGCAACCACCGACCCGCATAAAGTGCCGGTCACCGTGTTGTCCCGCTGCTTGCAGTTCAATTTGCGGCCCATGGTGCCCGAAACCATCGTCGAACACCTCACGCAGGTGCTGGGCGACGAGCAAATTCAAGCCGACACCCAGGCGTTGCGTCTGATTGCCCGAGCCGCTCGTGGCTCGATGCGAGACGCCTTGTCGCTCACCGACCAGGCCATTGCCTTTGGCAATGGCAGCTTGGGAGAGCCCACGGTGCGTGACATGTTGGGCAGCGTGGACCGCAGCCATGTGTTCAGTTTCATCGAGGCTTTGGCCGAGGGCAACGGCCTGGCCGTGGTCAACACCTGTGAGGCGCTGCGCCAGCTCGGCTTGTCGGCCAGTTCTTTGTTGGAAGAAATGAGCATGGTGTTGCAGCGCATGGCGGTGTTCCAAGCCGTGCCCAGCTTGGCTGACACATCTGCCGACCCCGACCCAGATGCCCAGCGCATGGCCCAATTGGCCCAGCTGATGCCAGCCGACGAAACCCAGTTGCTCTACAGCCTGTGCCTGCACGGTCGCGCCGATCTGGGCCTAGCCCCCGACGAATATGCAGCCCTCACCATGGTCTTGCTGCGGCTGCTTGCTTTCAAGCCGCCTGTTGCCTCTGGTCC
>CANGHG010000023.1 GCA_947453645.1 Comamonadaceae bacterium | reverse complement strand
AGCACAAACTAGGTTTTCAAATCGTCAGTTGCAATATGCAACTTCCCATAATGTGAGAAGCCTACGAAGTATTCGTGTAATAACCGTGTAATTGATACTTTAGGTTAAAAATTGTCTATAAATCGTTGATTTATAATGGTTTTTTAGGGGTGTTTTATAGTAAGGAACTGTTTCTGCGGAGTTAACAGTCCGGCGCTCTACCGACTGAGCTATCGAGGAATGATTGGCCGAGATTGTAGTAAAGAATTTTTCAGTCTCTTGAGGATGTCGCCGCTGTCCTCAAGGCATCGCATGCATGCTTGATTTCATAATGTCTCTTTTAAAAATGAAACAAAGGACATTCACATGATTGGTTCTACGCCCTATTTGGATTTATTGGACGCCACCCAAGTTTATTTTCAAGGTGAAAAAATTGAAGCGCTGGTGTTCATATTGCCCCTGGGTTTGTTGAGCATGGTCTTTGGTGCTTGGTTGTTGACCGATCAACCTGGCCAATTTGCCAAGGGCGTGGCCATTCCTTTTCTGTTGATGGGCATGCTCATGACCACCGTGGGTTCTGTCGTGGGTTTTCGCACACCCGCACAGATGGCCGGGGTTGTTCAAGCCATGCAAGCCGAAACTCCCACTGCGGTTCAAGCAGAAACTGACCGCATGCTCAAAGTGAACCAAGCTTGGCCCATGTACTTGGGCATATGGGCCATGTTTGGCGTCGTGGGCTTGGTGTTGCGGTTTGCGCTGTCCACAGATTTTTTTCAAGGCCTGGGCATTGCGCTGGTGTTCTTCGCAGGCATTGGTTTGTTGATCGATGGGTTTGCCGAACGACGCACGCATCCTTACACGGATGCTTTGAAGATGCATGCGGTGACCTTGGACACCGCGCTCACCCAGCTCAAATAGACCGTTGATTGACCCGCTTAGACAGCGCCTCATCTGACTCTTTTCGCTCACTGTAGCGGTCCACCAAATAAGGTGCGACATCGCGTGTGAGCAGGGTGAACTTGACCAACTCTTCCATCACATCCACCACGCGGTCGAAATAGGCAGAGGGCTTCATCCGGCCGTCTTCTTCAAACTCCATGAAAGCTTTGGCCACCGAGCTTTGATTGGGGATGGTCAGCATGCGCATCCAGCGGCCCAAGATGCGCATTTGATTCACCGCATTGAAGGACTGTGAACCGCCACTGACCTCCATGACCGCCAATGTTTTGCCTTGGGTGGGGCGAACAGCACCCACGGACAAGGGAATCCAATCGATCTGACTTTTCATGATGCCGGTCATGGCGCCGTGTCGCTCGGGGGAGCACCACACCATGCCCTCGGACCATGCAGCCGATTCACGCAACTCTTGCACCTTGGGGTGGATGTCTGGTGCAGCATCGGGCTGGGGCAATCCAAAAGGGTCAAACACCCGCACTTCAGCACCCATGGCTTCGAGCAATCGAGCGGCCTCCAGGGTGAGCAACTTGCTGTATGAACGCTCACGCAAGGAGCCATACAACATCAGGATGCGCGGTGCATGCGTGGACGGCTTGGCGGTTTGCAGCGAAGCCTGTGAAGGGACTTGAAAGCAATCGAGGTCGAGAGGCTTAGGCAGCATGGTGTTGTTCATACCAATGTTGAGAGCGGTTGACGATGCCAACCACGAGCAGCATGGCGGGCACTTCAATCAGCACTCCCACCACGGTGGCCAATGCAGCGCCCGACTCAAAGCCAAACAAGCTGATGGCTGCTGCTACGGCCAACTCGAAGAAATTGGATGCCCCAATGAGCGCAGACGGGCAGGCGATGTTGTGCTTTTCACCCACGGCTCTGTTCAGGCCATAAGCCAGGGCGGCGTTGAAGAACACTTGAATGAGGATGGGCACGGCAAGCAGGGCGATAACCAGGGGCTGTTTCAACAGTGCTTCGCCTTGAAACGCAAACAACAACACCAAGGTGGCCAGCAGGGCGGCGATGGACCAAGGACCCATGCGTTGCATCAGTTGATCAAACGCTTCTTGCCCATGTTGCAGCATGATTTGACGCAGCCATTGCGCCAAGATGACCGGGACGATGATGTACAGCACCACCGAGGTGAGCAGGGTGGCCCAAGGCACGGTGATGGCGGACAAGCCCAGCAAAAAAGCCACCAGTGGCGCAAAGGCGAACACCATGATGCTGTCGTTCAGGGCCACTTGTGACAAAGTGAACAAGGGGTCCCCGCCCGTCAAGCGGCTCCAGACAAACACCATGGCGGTGCAAGGCGCGGCGGCCAGCAAGATCAAGCCCGCCACATAACTGTCGAGTTGGTCGGGCGGCAGCAGCGGTGCAAACCAATGGCGAATGAAGAGCCAGGCCAACAAGGCCATCGAAAAGGGTTTCACCAGCCAGTTGACAAACAAGGTAACGCCAATGCCTTTGATGTGCTGCCGCACTTCGCCCAAAGCGGCGAAATCCACTTTCACCAACATCGGAATGATCATCAACCAAATGAGCAAGCCCACTGGCAAATTGACCTTGGCCACTTCCATGGCGCCAATGGTTTGAAACACTGATGGAAAAAACTGTCCCAGCGCCACACCAGCGACGATGCACAGAAAGACCCAGACCGTGAGGTAACGCTCAAAAACGCTCATGATTTCTTCGCCAAATCGCGGGCAGTTTGTTCCAAGCTCAATCGCTCCAAAGCAGAGGAGGGCAGGCTGACCAACAACTCCAAGCGTTGACCGATTTGCATCAAGGTGTGGCTGAACGCTGCACGTTGGGCATCCTCACCACCAGGGGCCTCGGAGGGATCTGCATAGCCCCAATGCGCCGTGGCAGGGTGACCCGGCCAAAACGGGCAAACCTCGCCTGCTGCGTTGTCGCACACGGTGATGACCAGGTCCATGTGCGGCGCATCGGCTTGGCCAAACACGTCCCAGCTTTTGCTGTGCAAGCCTTCAGTGGCGATGCCAGCTTTTTGCAAGGTTTCCAGCGCCAAGGGGTTGGGTTGTTGGTTTTCGCGTGGGCTGCTGCCTGCCGAGTAGGCCTTGAAGCGGCCGTGCCCCAGATGATTGAGCATGGCTTCGGCCAAGATGCTGCGAGCCGAGTTGTGGGTGCATAAAAACAAGACATTGAGGGGTTGGGTGTTCATGGTGTGTTCACACAGGTGGGTTGATTCAAAGCCAGGGGGAGGCAGGCTTCGCCTTGGCAACAGTTTTGTGTCAAGAAGCTCAGCAAGTCGTTCATGCGCTCGTATTGCGCGCGGTAAATCAGGTTGCGACCACTGCGCTCTTGTGAGATGAGTTCAGCGTTCATCAGCTCTTTCAGGTGGAAGGACAGGGTGTTGGCAGCCATGTTCATGTCTTGTGCCAACTGGGCGGGGGTCAGGCCGTCCATGCCCTTGACCACCAGGGCGCGAAATATTTGAAGCCGATTGACTTGGGCCAGGGCGGCCAAAGCCTTGATGACGTTTTTCTCTTCCATATTTCAATGATATTGGAAATATATGACGGTTTGATGTCGCGAACGACAAGCAATGGACATGGGGAGGTAACTAGGGTTAGTCCCAGGGGTGCTTGCTGGTGTAATCCTGGCTCGGTGAAGTCCGTTCACCGCTGACGCTCAAGGATGATGAACATGCCCCATGGAATGATGATGGAACTCCCCCTGTTGCTCTCAGGGGTGCTGCAGCACGCCGAGGCGCAATTTGGCCAGGTGGAGGTGGTGTCCCGTGAAACCCACGGGCCGCTGTTTCGTTACACCTACGCCGATTGCGCCAAGCGCTCGCGGCAACTGGCCCATGCGCTGGCCAGCTTGGGCTTGAAAGCTGGCGATGTGGTGGGCTCCATCGCTTGGAACAACCACCGGCATTTGGAGTCTTACTACGCGGTGTCGGGCAGCGGCATGGTGATGCACACCTGCAATCCACGCCTGCACCCCGATCAACTCATCTACATCATCAACCACGCCGAAGACCGCGTGGTCTTGTTTGATGCCACCTTCGCGCCGCTGGTGAAAGCCATTGCCGCCCAATGCCCTGGTGTGATGGCCTGGGTGTGTTTGGGCGACGCGCCCAGCACAGCCGCTTTGGAAGGCATCCCGCACCTGCATTCATATGACACCCTGCTGGACAAGGCCTCAGACCAATTCGAGTGGCCGCAGTTTGACGAACGCACCGCCGCTGCGCTTTGCTACACCTCGGGCACCACGGGCAACCCCAAGGGCGTGCTGTACACGCACCGCGCCATCGTGCTCAATGCCATTTCCAGTTGTTTGCCAGGTTTGCTGAATTTGTCGCCGCAAGAAACCATCCTGCCGGTGGTGCCCATGTTCCACATCAACGCCTGGTGCATCCCGTATTCCTCCTTTGTGGGTGGTGCCAAGTTGGTGCTGCCCGGGCCAAAGTTGGATGGGGCATCGCTCTACGAGTTGATGGAGTCCGAGGGCGTCACCATCAGCGCGGGTGTGCCCACCATTTGGCAAGCGCTGCTGGCCCATGTGGAGCAACACCATTTGCGCTTCACCACCATGCGCCGCACGGCGGTGGGCGGGTCGGCCATGCCCAAGGCCTTGATCGCCAAGTTCATGGACATCTACCAAGTGGAAGTGCGCCACGGTTGGGGCATGACCGAAACCACGGCGGTGGCCACCATGGGTGCTTTGTCGCCGCAGCAACGCAGCCTGCCTGCCGCTGCCCAGCAAGATCACCTGGCCAAACAAGGCAAAACCGTGTTTGGCGTCTCCATCAAGGTGGTGGATGAAAACGGCCAAGACATCCCAAGGGACGGGCAAACCCAAGGCGAGCTGATGGTGCGCGGCCATTGGATCGTGTCCACCTACCACAAGGGGGACACATCACCGCTGGTTGATGGCTGGTTCCCCACGGGTGACATCGCCACCATCGACGCCGATGGCGTGATGCAAATCCGCGACCGGGTGAAGGACGTCATCAAAACAGGTGGCGAGTGGATCAGTTCCATCGATCTGGAAAACGTGGCCCTGGAGCACCCGGCGGTGGCCATGGCGGCGGTGATTGGTGTGGAAGACCCTAAATGGGGCGAGCGGCCCTTGTTGTTCATCGTGCGCAAGCCCTCAGCCACGCTGGAAAGTGCAGAAATTCTGGACTTCTTGGCAGGCAAAGTGGCCAAGTGGTGGGTGCCAGAGCGGGTGGTGTTCCTGGATGCCCTGCCACTTGGCGGCACTGGCAAGATACAAAAATCCGAGTTGCGCAAGGTCTATCGCTGACCAATGATGCCCACGATGGCGCTGGCAATGTCCGTGATGGAACGGCTGTGCTGCGGGTCGTCCATGTAAAACAGCAAGTCGTGTGAATACCAGCCGTAGCTCAGCGAATGCGCCATGCGGGCCTTGAGGGTCAATGTGGCGCTGGGGATGTTCACGCTGCTTTGCTGAATCGCCTGCTCCCACACCTGCACATAGCTTTCGTGGATTTTGCGCAGCGCCGCCGCCGAAGACACCTGCCGCTCCAACATCAGCAGAGCGGTCCATTCCTTGGGACGGCCAAAGCCTTCTTTCACCAAGGCCTGCAGCAGGGCGTTCACCATGGCTTGAATGTCTTGTCCCGCATGGGCGCTGACGGCGGCTTGCAAAATAGCGGCGGTGTCCATGCATCGCTTGTGAATTGCTGAAGCTGCCAATGCCCGCAAATTGGGCACATAGTCGTAAAAAGTGCCCACGCCGATGCCCGCCACGGCGGCCACTTCGCGGATGGTCATTTTTTCGTAGCCCCGCTCGATCAAAACCCGAACAAACGACTCTTGCAATGCACCTAAAGTGATCAAAGCGCGGCTTTGCACAGGCTTTTTACGCAGGGAATGTGGGTTTTGGGCGTTTGACGGTGAAAGCTTAATCAAAATCCGAACATTCAAAGTTGCTATGTGCCATAAACTTATTAATCAATAAATTTTGCACCAAATTTGGGAAATATGCAAAAAATGACACTTGTACGGGTTCCACCAGAAGGCTCTACAGAGCAGTCTCAACGGCTGGTTGCCCTGTGCATTTGGATTGACGCGCACATCCACGAGTCCATAGGCTGGTCTGAACTGATGAAGCAGTCGGGCATGGACCACCAAGAACTGCAAAACGCTTTTGCCAAGCAGCACCTGACCACGCCCATGACCTGGATCAGAAAACGTCGGGAAGAACTCAAGCGCAAAGCGCAGGCCAGCACCACACCCGTGGCGCTGCCGTCCATCCTCTTCAAATAATGGCTTTGGCCATCTGCGCCTGAAGCTGGGCCACGCTGGCCGCCACATCCTCGGCACCCGTGATGGCGCGCACCACCGCCACCGAACCCACACCGCTTTGCAGCACGGCTGGCATGGCCGCCAGGTCGATGCCACCAATGGCCACCAAGGACTGATGGCGCATCAAACGGGCATACATGTTCAAGCGCCCCAGGCCCTGCGGCGCTGTGGCCATGCGCTTCAAGGTGGTGGGAAACACCGCACCCAGGGCGATGTAGCTGGGTACCTGCTTAGCGGCTTGCAGCATTTCCACATAGCCGTGGCTGCTAAGCCCCAAGCGCAAACCGCTGGCGCGGATGCGGGCCAAAGGCGCGTCCTGCATGTCTTCTTGTCCCAGGTGCACGCCATAGGCGCCTGCCGCTATGGCGGCTTGCCAGTGGTCGTTGATGAACAGCAGGCTCTGGCTGCCTTGTGCTGCTTTCACGGCGGCTTGCACCTCGCGCTCAACCGCTAGTGCGTCGTCCGATTTGAAACGCAGCTGCACCGTGGGCACACCCAGGTCCACCATGCGGGCCACCCAATGGGCGTCGGGTAACACCGCATACAAGCCCAGCGCCTTGGGGCAGGGGGCAAACGCCTGGTCGCTGGGCGTGGTGGACAGGCCAAAGTCAATGGGTTCGCAGGGCCAGGCCTGGGTGTTGAACACGCCTGTGCGCTGGGTTTGCGCATCCCAAGCCTGAGCGATGAATTGGGCGTCATGTTCCAAAAAGCCCAGCATGCGAGCAGCTTGCAAGCTAGCTTGAAAGGCCTCGCTGCCTTCGGTTGGCGGCAGGCTGGCCGCTGGGGGCGGTGTGCCAATTTGCAAATCGCGGTGGTTCTGCGCGATGTCTTGGGCGAGTTGCAAGATGTTCATGCTTGGTGCCAAAAAGGGGTGCCCAACACAGGCGTGCTGGCTTGGGCCGAGTCTTGCGGCTGCATGGCACCCGATAAAAACGCCGAGCGGCCTGCTTTCACCGCGTTGGCAAAGGCCAGCGCCATGTGCGCGGGGTCGGTGGCCAAGGCCACGGCCGTGTTCAGCAGCACCGCGTCATAGCCCCATTCCATCACCTGGCAAGCGTGCGAGGGCAGGCCCAAGCCCGCGTCCACGATCATGGGCACGTCCAGGCGCTCGCGCAGCATTTGCATGGCATAGGGGTTGATCGGCCCTTTGCCCGTGCCAATGGGGGCGGCCCAGGGCATGACGGCTTTGCAGCCCACGTCCACCAGACGCTGGCACAGCACCAGGTCTTCGGTGCAATAGGGCAGCACCTTGAAGCCGGCTTTGATGAGGCGCTCTGCGGCTTCAGGCAGTTTCAAGGTGTCGGGCTGCAGGCTGTAGTCGTCGCCAATCAACTCCAGTTTGAGCCAATCGGTTTCAAACACCTCGCGGGCCATCTCCGCGGTGGTGATCACTTCTTGGATGCTGTGGCAGCCCGCGGTGTTGGGCAGCACGGGCACCTTCATGGCTTTGAGCAATTGCCAAAACTCGGGCGACGCTTGTGCATGGGCGGTTTGACGGCGCAGGGATGCGGTCAGCATGGCGGGTTGGGACAGTTCAACCGCCTGGGCCATCACCTGCGGCGAGGGATAGCGCGAGGTGCCCAGCAACAGTCGGCTGGCAAAGGTTTGGCCGTAGAGCACCAAAGTGTCTGTGGTCATGGGTTCATCCTCCTGTGATGGGTGAAATCAGCTCAACCTGGTCGTTGGCTGCAAGCGGGTGTTGGGCGTAGGCGCTGCGCGGCACGAATTGCAAATTGACCGCCGCGGCAAACGGCGGCTGCACACCAGAGGCTTCAATGGCGTCTTGCAAGCTGGCCGTGGCAGGCAGCTCATAAGCCACTTGGTTGATGAACACGGTGAGGCTTTTCATGCGGCAACACCCCCCAAGCCCCAGTGTTGCGCCAAGGTGGAGTCGCCTTGCATCAGCGCCAAGGTGGCGTCCAGCATGGCGGGGGCGATCAAGAAACCATGGCGGTACAGGCCGTTGATTTGCAATACACCGGGGCGCGGCGCATGGATGGCGGGCAGGTTGTCTGGCAGCGTGGGTCGGGCTTGGGTGTTCATTTCCAAAATTCGCGCCTCGGCAAAACCGCTGTCCACGCTGTATACCGCACTCAACAGCTCCAGGGTGGAGCGCACGCTGGCAGGAGACAGATCGTCGGTTTCTATTTCGGTGGCGCCCACCACGAAGACGCCTTTTTCCTTGGGCGCGATGTACAGCGGGTAGCGCGGGTGTATGAGCCGCACAGGACGGCTGATGCGCACCTCGGGGGCGTGCAGACGCAGCACCTCGCCACGCACCCCGCGCAAGCCCGCCCACTGGGGCTTGGCACCCAGTCCCCGGCAGTCCAGCACCCAATCGGCGTCCTCGGGCTGGAAGTCCTCGGGCGACACGCTGCTGTGCCAGTGCAGTTCTGCGCTGCTGTGCGTCAAGGCGTGCAGCAAGGCATCGAGCAACTGGCGGTTGTCCAGTTGACCCTCTTGCGGCAGCCACAAACCCTGGTTGAATTTGTGCGCCAAAGATGGCTCCAGCGCCGCCAAATCGGGCTGTTGCAAGGCTTGCGGGGCAGCCAGTTCGGGCATTTGCAAGCGGGTGGCTTGGAGCTTGTCGGCAAAGCGCTTGGCCTCGCTGGCGTCTTGGCGGTGCCACACAATCACCGTGCCCTCGCGCTGGAAAAACACAGGCGCGGGCAGTTGCGCCAATAGCTCGGGCCAGCGGCCCAAGCTGTATTGGCCCATGCGGACCACGGGCAGCTCGGTGATGGCCGATTCGGCCAAGGGGGCCAGCATGGACGCGGCCACGCGGGCAGCCGCCCCTTGGGCATCGGGCCCTTGGGCCTCGAACACCCGCACCTGATGACCTTGAACCGTCAGGGCGTGGGCCAACAAACGGCCCATCAAGCCAGCGCCCAAGACCACGCAACGCAAGGGCTTCATCGGAGGCCCCCGCCATAATCGCGGTCATGGACACACACACTTTCACAGGCCAATATGCGCGGGTGCTGAGCATCGCGGGCTCGGACAGCGGCGGCGGCGCTGGCATCCAGGCCGACTTGAAAACCTTCTCTGCGCTGGGCTGCTACGGCATGACCGCACTCACGGCATTGACCGCGCAAAACACCCTGGGCGTGCAAGCCATTCAAGGCATTCCGGCGTCTTTTTTGAAGGCGCAACTGCAGTCGGTGCTGGACGATGTGGGCGTGGACGCGGTGAAGATTGGCATGTTGCACACCCCCGAGATGGTGGAAGTGGTGGCCTGGGCCATCGACCATTACCAGCTGCAACAGGTGGTGCTGGACCCGGTGATGGTGGCCACCAGCGGCGACCGCTTGATCGCCGAGGAAACCGTGGCGGTCTTGGTGCGCGAACTTTTCCCCAAGGTGCAACTGGTCACGCCCAACCTGGACGAAGCCGCTTTGCTGTTGGGCCGACCCTTGAGCGAGGTGAATCAACTCGACACCGCTGCCGCCGATTTGCTCGCCCTGGGCGCAACCGCTGTGTTGCTCAAGGGCGGCCATGTGCAGGGCAACGAGGTGGTGGACTTTTTGGCGGTGCAAGGCCAGGCGCATCAGATGTTCAGCTCGGCACGGATTCACAGCCACAACGTGCATGGCACGGGTTGCAGCCTGTCCTCGGCCATTGCGGCGCACCTGGCGCTGGGACACAGCTTGGCGTCCGCGGTGAGTCATGCCCGACAGTTCATTTTGCAAGCCATTGCCACGGGTGCACAGGTGCGCACCGGCCATGGTCAGGGGCCGCTCAACCATGGCTTTGCACCCCAGGTCATGCATGTGAAACCGCTGCCGTAGCGGGTCTGCTCAGCCACGCCAAGGCCAGGGTGAGCGCCAAGCTGGGCAAGGCCGACCCCCACTGAGGCGCCCATTGGGCACAGGCGTGAAACGCTGCCACGCCCAGCAGCCAGATGGCGGCAGCGCCCCAGTTCACAGGGGTTTGCGGCGAGGCGCTGGCACCTGCGCCCAACCTGCCCAAAATGACACCATACAGTGGCACAAACACCGAGCTGAGCATCAGCAAAAACGGCTCCAAGTCGTGCATGGGCAGCACCATGGCCAAGCCTGTGCACAGCAGCGCAATGCCCAAGCCCCAAGCTTTCAAGCTGAACTTGGACCAGAGGCTGTGGCTGTTCACCGAGGCCGAGTAGACATCGCCATAAGCGTTGTCGAGTTCGTCCAGCAAGATGAGTCCCAGGGCCAACAAGCCGCCTTGGGCCAACAGCAAGGTGTTGACCAAATTGGCGTCGGGCGCAGAGACGCTGGCCACCATCACGCCCAGGGCGTAGCACCAGACATTGGCCAAGGCATAACCCACCCAGCTGCCGCTCAGGGCGCTGTGGCTGTTCTTGCCGTGGCGGGCGTAGTCGGCGATCAACGGCAACCAAGACACCGGCATGGCGATGACCAAATCCATGGCCGACAACAAGCCCATCTCCCCTGTGCTGGGGCGGCTCCAGAAGGCCTGTAAACCTTGGGCTTGCAGCAAACCCAAGAACTGCCAGGACAGCCACACCAGCGACAACACCACCAAGGGCAGACCGAAGCGGCTGACAAAACTGCGCACCAGGCCCAGCATGGAGCTGGCCATCAACAAGGTGAGCACGCCACCCCAAAGCAAGGTGGCGGCATAGGGCGCCCCCAGCCACGGGCTGTCGGCCATGGCCAGGCTGCCGTCGCGCATGACCACCAGCTCGAAGGTGGTCCAACCCACCAACTGCACGATGTTGAGCAGCACAGGCAAGCGTGCAAACGCGCTGCCATACACCTGGTGCATCAGGCCGGCGCTAGACAGCCCGGTGTCGCAGGCGATTTTGGCAACCCAAGCCAGCAGACCCGCACCCAGCACTGAGCCCAGCACAATGGCCAGCAGAGCGTCTTGCGGGCCGAGGGCAGGCACCAAATAAGCGCCAATTTGCATGACCAGCAATCCCACGCCCAGCGAAAACCAGAGCGAGGCATGGGCGTACCAGCCGAAAACGCGTTGATCGGCGCTCACCGGCGTAAGCGATTCATTGAGATTGGGGTTGTTTGCCATCAGTTTTTCCAAAAGAATGGCAGTTCGGCGAGGCCTGCTGCGTGGAGCAGCGGTGTTGGGCCATGCTTCCCTGCGCGAGGATTACCTCAATCAGGTTCAAAGGGACTTTCTCAGCCTTGGCTTCTTGGTGAAACCTCAGCACCCCCAGCGGATGTCACCCCAGCAGGGGCAACCAAGACATTCTAGGCCAGCAGGCTATCGGCTGCCCCACCAGGCCGCGCCCACCACCAGCAAGGCAGCGATGGCCACATTCCATTGCAAGGCCTGGCCCGTGCTCAGCAACAGCAGCACCGTGGACAAGATGGGCGTGGCAAAGGCCAACAGGCCAATGCGCCTGGTGTCGCCCAGTTTGATGGCCGCGTCCCACAAAAAGAAAGCGCCACCCAGCGGCCCCAAGCCCAGCAAGGCGATGAGCAGCAACTCATGACGGCTCAAGCTGACGGAGGGCTCCAGCCCAAAGTGACAGGCCAGGGACAGCAAACCTGAGACCAGTGCAAAACTGCCCACGGCGGAGGTTGGGAAGTGCGGCAGGCGGCGGGTCATGAGCGAGTAACTCGCCCAGACAAAAGCCGAGCCCAGTGCCAACACATAGCCCACTTGAAACTCAGGCAGACCCGCGCTGGCGCCGCCTTGGCCCAAGATGGCCGTGGCCGCACCCGCAAAACCAATCAGCGCCGCCAACACATGGCGGGTGTGCAATGTCACGTCTTTCAAAAACAAGGGGGCCATGACCACCATGCCCAAAGGCCAGAGGTAGTTGACCAAATTGGCCTCGACAGCTGGCGCCAGTCGCAGCGCTAAAAAGAGCAAGAAGTGAAAGCCAAACAAGCCATAAATGCCCACCAACAGGGTTGGCAGCGGCACCCGCCATTGGGACAAGCGACCACGGGAGAGCGGCAGGGCAATCAAGCTGCCCACCAACAACCCCAAGCCTGTGAGCAAAAAGGGCGGCATGTGCGCCAATTCCACCCCCAAGCTGGCCAAGCTGGCCCAAAGGCCAATGGCGGCCAAAGCCAGCAGGTCAGCCTTCATCGCGGCTTTCATACGCCCAACAGTTTGTGCAGGCGCGGTGAGGCGGTGGTGTATTCCAGTGGGATTTTTTGGCCAGGGTTGAGGTAGGCGGCTGCGCCAAAGGCGGCCAGGGTGGCTTCGTGGAACCCACTCAAGATGAGCTTGCGCTTGCCGGGGTAGCTGTTGATGTCACCCACCGCGAAGATGCCAGGCGCACTGGTGGCAAAGCTATCGGTGCTCACGTTCAGCTGCTTTTTGGCCATGTCCAGGCCCCATTCAGCCACGGGCCCGAGCTGGGGCGACAAGCCCAGGATGACCCAGAGTTGGTCGCAAGGCAAGTTCAATGTCGTGCCCTCGGGCGTGGCCAAATGCAAGCCCGACAGCCGTCCCGCTTGGGTTTGCAGGCCTTGCACCTGGCCCACTTGCAGCCGCACTTGGCCCGACGCACAGGCTTGCTTGAAGGCGGTTTGCAGGTGCTCAGAGGCGTCCAAGGCGGCGCGTCGATGCACCAAGGTGACGCTGGCAGGGCTGTTGGTGAGGCTGTCCAGCACGGCTTGCACCGCCTGGTCGTCGCTGCCCACCACCACCAAGTGTTGGCCTTGCAAGTTCAAGTGATCGGGCGCGGCGTGAAACACCTGGCTGCCCTCAAAGGCTTGCAACTCGGGCAGCGCCAGTTTGCGGGGTAGAAAAGCGCCCACACCTGCGGCGATGAACACCGTGGCAGCAGAAAACCGCTGGCCACTGTGGGTGCTGACCAGCCAACGACCATCGGCCTCAGTCACCAGGCCAGAGACCAATTGGTTCAGGTGAAACTGGGGTTTGAAGGGCGAGGCTTGCTGCTGCAAGCGGTCTATCAGTTCTTGGCCGGTGCACACGGGCAGGCCAGGGATGTCGTAAATCGGTTTGTCGGCATACAGCGCCACGCATTGGCCGCCGATCTGAGGCAAGGCGTCCACCAGGTGAGCGTGGATGCCTTGCAAGCCCAGTTGGAAGACCTGGAACAAGCCCACCGGCCCGGCGCCTATGACCAGGGCTTCGGTGCGGATGGGGGAAGCGGCTGCGCCCAAGGGGGCTTAGCGCTGGAGTTCGGACAGCTTGCCGGTTTTGTCTTTCCAGTCGTCGGCGTCGCCCATGGGGGCTTTGCGCTTGGTGATGCTGGGCCAACCGATGCGGGACAACTCGGCGTTCAGGGCAGTCATGTGCTGCTGATCAGCTGGCACGTCCTCTTCGGCGTAGATGGCGTTGACCGGGCACTCGGGAATGCAGACCGCGCAGTCGATGCACTCGTCGGGGTCGATGGTGAGGAAATTGGGGCCTTCGCGAAAGCAATCGACGGGACAAACGTCCACACAGTCGGTGTATTTGCAGCGGATACAGGCTTCGGTGACAACGTGGGTCATGATGGGTTCTTCAGGCGAAGGGGTTCAAGAAAGATGGGGCATTTTAGGGCTAGGCCTGAACCAACGCCGCCGCCGAGGTTTTATGGCTGGCGGTGTCCACCAAAACCAAAGAACCCAGGATGCGGGAGCGCTCAAAAGGCAGGCTGACCAGCGGTTGCTGGAAGGCCAGTTGCACATGGCCAATGGCATTGGGCGGCAACTCGGTGGCTTGCATTTCTGCCAGGGTGTTCACGTCCAGGCGGTGCAGGATGCGGCTGACCTTGGCTTTCACCCAGCGGTGACCATGCAGCGCCCAATACACCCGGCCGGCTACCAGGGGCTCATCGTCCAGCCAAGCCAGGGTGACATTCATATTTGTTTCAGCTTTGACTGCGCTGCCCTCGGCCAAGAGCCAGTCGCCACGCGAGACGTCCACCTCGTGGTCCAGCACCACGCCAGCGCTGTGACCGGCAGTCACGTCGCCCGCTTGGCGCACTGCTGACAGCACTTCCTTGACGACCGCGGTTTGGCCGCTGGGGAACACTTTCACGGTGTCGCCCACACGGGCCACACCCGTGCCCACACGGCCCCAATAGACACGACGGCCCTTGGAGGTGTCGGCGCTGTCGTGGAACTTCTCCACCCACTGAACCGCGAAAGCCAGGTCGCCCTCTTCGTCGGCGGGGGTGACGGGCAGGCGCTCCAGCAGTTCGAGCAGGCTGGGGCCGCTGTAATTGCACCAGTCGGGATGGGCGCTCACCACGTTCCAGCCTTTGAGCGCCGACATGGGCACGATGGCGTTGATGTCCATGCCTGCATCGTCGGCAAACTGCTGCAGTGCCTGGGCGATATTGACAAAGGCGGTGCTGGCGTCGGTCACGGCGTCTAGCTTGTTGATGGCGAAGATGACCGAGGGCACTCTGAGTAGCTTCAGCAACAAGCTGTGGCGACGGGTTTGGGGCAGCAGGGTCAAGCCAGCGTTGGCCCAATCCACCTTGGTGGCGTCCACCAGCACCACGGCGGCGTCGGCGCTGGAAGCGGCGGTGACCATGTTGCGGGTGTATTGCTCGTGGCCAGGGGCGTCGCCGATGATGAATTTGCGGCTCTCGGTGCTGAAGTAGCGGTAGGCCACGTCGATGGTGATGCCTTGCTCGCGCTCAGCGCTCAGGCCATCGGTCAGCAAGGCCAAATCGGTTTCACCTTGGCGCTGCACGCCGGCCAGGTGGTCTTGCAGCACCGACTTGGAGTCGACCAGCAAGCGACCGATGAGGGTGGACTTGCCATCGTCCACCGAGCCGCAGGTGATGAATTTGAGGGCGCTGGCGCCTTGGGTAGGAGTGTTCATAGTCAGAAGTAACCGTCTTTTTTGCGTTTTTCCATCGAGGCTTCCGAGGTTTGGTCGTCCATGCGGGTGGCGCCTCGTTCGCTGATGTCAGCGGACAGGGTTTCAATCACGATGGCCTCGGGCGTCTCAGCGGTGCTTTCCACCGGGCAGGTGCAGGTGATGTCGCCCACGGTGCGAAACCGCACTTGGCGTTGCTGCACGGTTTCGCCGTCTTTGGGCGGGGTCATGTGAGTGACTGGCACCAACAGGCCGCGGCGCTCAATCACGTCACGGGTGTGGCTGTAATACAGCGACGGCAGCGCGATCTGTTCACGCGCGATGTACTGCCACACGTCCAGCTCGGTCCAGTTGGAGATGGGGAACACGCGGAAATGCTCACCTGGGTGCAAGCGGGTGTTGAACAAGTTCCAAAGCTCAGGTCGCTGCGACTTGGGTTGCCATTGGCCAAAGCTGTCGCGGTGGCTGAAGATGCGTTCCTTGGCGCGGGCTTTTTCTTCGTCGCGGCGCGCGCCGCCGATGAGGGCATCAAAGCGGAATTCTTCAATGGCTTCAAGCAGCGTGACCGACTGGTGCACATTGCGGCTTTCGCCAGGGTGCGCCAAACGCACGGTGCCACGCTTCATGGAGTCTTCCACGCTGCGCACAATCAGTTCAGCGCCCAGCTCCTTGGCACGCAAGTCACGGAAATCGGTCACTTCGGGGAAGTTGTGGCCGGTGTCAATCATCAACAGCGGATAGGGAATGCGGCCAGCGCCAAAGGCTTTCTCGGCGCACTTGAGCATGACCAGCGAGTCTTTGCCGCCTGAAAACAGCAGGGTGGGCCGCTCGAATGCAGCGGCGACTTCGCGCAGGATGAAGATGGTTTCTTCCTCCAGCGCATCCAGGTGGCTGTTGCTGAGGGTGTGGAGGTGGTTGTTGCGAGCATTCATGGGGTTCAAGCTTTCACGTGCAGTCCGCACTCTTTGGCGTTCTCGTCTTCCCACCACCAGCGGCCGGCCCGGAAATCTTCACCCAAGCTGATGGCACGGGTGCAAGGGGCGCAGCCGATGCTGGGAAAAAATTGGTCGTGCAACGGGTTGTAGTCCACCTGGTGTTGGTCGATGTAGTGCCACACATCGCCCCAGGTCCAGTCCACCAGCGGGTTGAGTTTGAGGATGGGCACACCGTTGGTGACATCAGCCTCTTGTGAGGACACCTCGGCACGGGCTTGGGACTGTTCGCGGCGTAAACCGGTGATCCAAGCCTTTTGACCTTGCAAAGCACGACCCAAGGGCTCGAGTTTGCGCACGCCGCAGCAAGCCTTGCGAATGTCGATGCTCTCGAAGATGGCTTGTTGGCCTGGGTGTTTCACAAAGGTCATCACGGCCTCGTGCTGCGGCTTGTACACCTGCACAGGGGCACGGGAGTGGGCCTGCAAACGCTCCAGCAAGGCCAGGGTGTCAGCGTGCAACGCACCTGTTTCCAGCACAAACACCGGAATATCGAGCTGCAAGCTGTTGATGAGGTGGGTGATGACCACGTCTTCTGCGCCCAGGCTAGAGGCTTGCTTCAAGGGCTGCAAGTTGGCGGCCGCCGCCTGAAGTTGCGCCTGCGTGGCAGCGAGTTTGTCCGCGAATTGGGCGCTGGGCTTGGCGTGCAGCGTGGTGGCTTTGGTCTGAGGTTTCATCTTGCAAACAAAGGTTGGGGTTGGGTCACATCGCCTTGGTAAAAACCGCTGAAGTGAGCCAGCAATTCTCGCCCTTTGGCGAGGTCCTGGTCGGCGCGCAACACGGCGCTGGAAAAACCGCAGCGCTGCATTTGGCTGAGCTGGTCCACCAGCACATCGCCGGTGGCGCGAATGTCGCCGGCAAAGCCGCAGCGTTTGCGAAGCATGAGGGCTTGGCTGAAGGCCCGGCCATCGGTGAAATTGGGAAAGTGCAGCTCGATGGTGTGCACGCCATCGAGTTGTTGGGTCAAGGGGTCGGCGTCATTGGCAAGTTGCAAATCGGCGGGGCTCAAGGTGTCTGAATGCGAGAGTAATTTCATGGTGTTCTTTCAGGCAGCCGGGCTCAAGGCCTCGTCGTCAGACGGGTGGCGAGCCGCATTGGCGGCTGTTTTGAAGGCGTCAAAGCCAATGCGTTGCACCGCGTCTATGAAGGTCTCGCCATGCTGGCGCTGCTCGGCATAAACCTGCAACACGGCTTCCAACACACCCACCACCTCGGCAGAGGAGAAAGAAGGCCCCACCACCTTGCCGGGCTTGGGACTGCCACTCAGCGCAGAGCCATCCGAGCCGCCCAAGGTCACTTGGTACCACTCCTTGCCGTCTTTATCGACACCCAAAATACCAATGTGGCCGCTGTGGTGGTGGCCGCAGGAGTTGATGCAGCCGCTGATGTGCAAATCAATTTCACCCAGGTCAAAGAGTTCATCCAGGTCTTGGTAGCGCTCAGAAATGGCGGCAGCCACAGGCAGGGAACGGGCATTGGCCAGGTCACAGTAGTCGCCGCCTGGGCAGGCGATCATGTCGGTCAACATGCGGATATTGGGTTTGGCCAAGCCCAGGGCTTTGGCTTGTTGGTATAGCTCAGGCAGTTGGTCGGCGGCCACCCAAGGCAACACCAGGTTTTGGTCGTGGCTGACACGGGCTTCGCCTGCAGAAAACTGGTCGGCCAGTTGGGCGGAGGCGTCGAGTTGATCCGCCGTGGCGTCCCCTGGTGCCTGACCCAAACGCTTGAAGGACAAGGTGACCACGCGCAAATGCGGGTTGCGATGCGGTGCCACGTTTTGCTGCAACCAACGGCCGAAATTCTTGTCTTCGTCTGCAGCCTTGGCCAATTGGCTGAGAACCTCTTCAGCGGACAAAGAAGTGTTGGTAGCCAAGGTGGGTGGCACAAAACTCGCAGTCACGCGGTCGAGTTCGGCCTGGGTGATGGTGTGGGGGCCGCCGTCTTGGCTGAGGATGCGTTGGTACTCGGCTTCCACCGCGTCCACATACACCTGGCCTTCGGCCTTCACCAAAATTTTGATGCGCGCTTTGTACTTGTTGTCGCGGCGACCAAAGCGGTTGTAAACACGCACCACGGCCTCGAGGTAGTTGATGATTTGGTCCCAGGGCAAAAATTCGCGTATGACGCTACCGATGATGGGCGTGCGGCCCATGCCACCACCCACCATCACCCTGAAACCGACCTCGCCTGCGGCATTGCGATGCACTTGCAAGCCCACATCGTGCCAAGCCGTGGCAGCGCGGTCTTCCTCTGCGCCGCTGATGGCGATTTTGAATTTGCGGGGCAGGAATGCAAATTCGGGATGCAAGGTGCTCCACTGGCGCAAGATTTCAGCAAAGGCGCGGGGGTCCACGATTTCATCCACCGCCACACCCGCGCGTTCGTCGGCGGTGATGTTGCGAATGCAGTTGCCACTGGTTTGAATGCCGTGCATGTTCACGGTGGCCAAGAGGTCCATCACGTCAGCGCTTTTCTCCAGCGGAATCCAGTTGTATTGCAGGTTTTGACGGGTGGTGAAGTGGGCATAGCCATGGCTCAAGGCGGGCGCGGGAATGCCGCCAATGGCGTCTTGTTTGGCTTGTGCAGCCTGGAACAAGGCTTCTTCAGGACAGTCGAATTCACGGGCAATGCGAGCCAGCACGCGCAACTGTGCGCTGTTGAGTTCGCCATAGGGCACAGCCACACGCAGCATGGGGGCGTAGCGTTGCACATACCAGCCGTTTTGCAGGCGCAGTGGGCGAAATTCTTCTTCGCTCAGCTGACCGTTCAAGCGGCGTGTGAGTTGATCGCGGTATTGGGCGGCACGCTCTTGCACAAAGCGGCGGTCAAAGTCGGTGTATTGGTACATGGTCGGCTCAAATCAAAATGAGTTTGCTGCCAGCCCAAGCCAGCAACACAGAAAGTGCAGATCGGATGAATCGTTCGGGGACACGGCTCACATAGTGAGAGCCCAGCCAAATGCCAGGCACAGAGCCGCACAGCAACAAACCCAGCAGTTGCCAATCCACGGTACCCAAAGAGGCATGGCCCAAACCCGCCACCAAGGTGAGGGGCACAGCGTAGGCAATGTCCGCGGCCACGATGCGGTACAGGGGCAAATGGGGGTAGAGCAACATCAACACGGTGACACCAATGGCACCTGCCCCCACAGACGTGAGTGTGACCAACATGCCAATGACCGCGCCAAACAAAACAGGCAGCAGCGGGTGCTTGGTTTGATCCGCAGGTCGTTCAAGTTCGAGGTCTGCTTCAGCTTCAATGCGACGAGGGCCACGAATGGCTTTGTACAGCGTGGCTGCAGCGGTCAGCAGCAAGGCAATGCCCAAGGTGAAGGTGATGGCTTTTTGCACCATGGGGTTGGAGGTGCCCAATTCGTGCAAAGCCCACAAGGTGAGCAAGGCCGCAGGCACACTGCCTGCACTCAGGCTGAACACCACACGCCAAGGGATGACGCGTTGACGGGCGAAGTTGAGCAAGCCACCAAACTTGGTACCGGATGCGAACAGCAAATCGGTGCCCACGGCCAAGGCGGGCTTGATGCCAAAGCCAAAAATCAACAGCGGCGTCATGAGTGAGCCGCCGCCCACGCCAGTGAGTCCCACAATCAAACCCACCACAAAACCCGCCAACACAAATGCAAAATTTTCCATAAGGGCGCGACTATAGAGGCGTCAATACGGGTTACCAACTATTTTTTAGTTGGAGCTATATGCAAATTGGCTATATCAACATGCAGCATAAGCAAACTACTAATCAGTTGTTTGAAATATCAGCGGTACTTCACACAATCTCGGGTTGCTTCCAACCCTGAGGGATTTGACCCATGTCGACTCATCATTCTTTTCGTCAAGGCCTATTGGCCAGCTTGTTCATGGGTCTTTCAGCCTGGGCTTCGGCTCAAACCTTGTTGAATGTGTCATACGACGTGTCCCGCGAGTTTTTCAAAGACTACAACCCAGCCTTTGTGGCGCATTACAAAAAAGTCAAAGGTGTGGACATCAAGGTGGACCAGTCCCACGGAGGTTCGAGTGCACAAGCACGGGCTGTCAACGATGGTTTGGACGCCGATGTGGTCACCATGAACACCACCTCAGACGTGGATTTTTTAGCCGCCAATGGCGTAGTCGCCAAAGACTGGGCCAAAAAATTTCCACACAACGCCGCGCCCACCACCTCCACCATGTTGTTCTTGACGCGCAACGGAAACCCCAAGGGCATCAAGGACTGGGATGACCTGATCAAGCCCGGTGTGCAAGTGGTGGTGGTCAACCCGAAAACCGGCGGCAATGGCCGCATGGCTTACTTGGCTGCTTGGGGTCAGGTGCGCAAAAAGGGCGGTACTGAAGCGGACGCCCAAGCCTATGTGAAAAAGCTGTATGCCAATGTGCCTGTGCTGGCCAAAGGGGGACGCGACGCGACCAATGTGTTTTTGCAGCGAAACATTGGCGATGTGCTGATCACCTTCGAGTCCGAGGTGATTTCGGTGGACCGAGAGTTTGGCGAGGGCAAGGTGGATGCGGTGCATCCCAGCATCAGCATCGTGGCGGAAAACCCCGTTGCGGTGGTCGAGCGCAACACGGCCAAAAAAGGCACAGGTGAAATTGCCAAAGCCTATTTGGATTACCTCTACAGCGACGAGGCGCAAGAGATTGCCGCCAAACATGCGCTGCGACCACGCAACCCCGCCATCTTGAAAAAATACGCTCAGGTGTTCAAACCTATCACCTTGTTCCAAGTGTCGGACTACTTTGGCTCACTCACCGAAGCCCAAAAAGTGCACTTCAACGACGGTGGCTTGTTCGACAAAATTTACACGGCACACTGAATGAGCAGATACCAACCCGCCCGTGTGCTGCCTGGTTTTGAGATCACCTTGGGTTTCACCATCGCCTACCTGAGCTTGATTGTGCTCATCCCTTTGTCGGCGCTCGTTTTCAAAACCCTCAACCTCACTTGGCCTCAGTTTTGGGATGCAGTCACGGCACCCCGCGTGGTCGCTTCCTACAAGCTCACCTTTGGTGCTTCTTTCATTGCCGCCTTGGTGAATGCTTTCTTTGGGCTGTTGCTGGCCTGGGTCTTGGTGCGCTACCAGTTCTTTGGCAAAAAAATCATCGACGCCTTGGTGGACTTACCCTTTGCATTGCCCACTGCCGTGGCGGGCATTTCACTCACTGCGCTGTTGGCGGGCAATGGTTGGGTGGGGCAGTATTTGGAGCCCTTAGGAATACAGCTTGCCTTTAACCGCAACGGGGTGTTGATCGCGCTCATCTTCATCGGCTTGCCGTTTGTGGTGCGCACGGT
>CANGHG010000022.1 GCA_947453645.1 Comamonadaceae bacterium | reverse complement strand
GCCGCCCGACCCGCCTTGGCCGAGGTCCATGCCAAGGCGGTGGAAGACGCCACCACACGTTTCGCCGCCGAGGTGGCGGCGCGCTAGGGCAGTGTTGGACTCAGCACCGGGTAGCACGCCTGCAAAGCCTGCGCCGCTTGCAGCAACTTCGCGTCGCCAAACATGGGCCCGACCAACTGCACGCCCATGGGTAAGCCGTCACGGGTGAGTCCACAGGGCAGGCTGATGGCGGGTTGTTGGCTGAGGTTGAAGGGGTAGCTGAACGGCGTCCAACCCAGCATGGCTTGTGCGTCCATGGGGCTGTGGCCAGCGGGTCGGGCTTTGAAAGCAGGGACCGCGGTGCTGGGCGTGAGGATGAGGTCAAAACCCTGCATGAACTGGCGCAGGTGCGAACCCAACACGCCACGGCGTTGGTTGAGCGCATGAATGGCATTGGCGTCAAACCGTGCGCCCAACTCGGCTTGCGCTTGGAAGTCGGGGTCGGTCAAGGCCTGTTGGGTGGGGCTTAAGGTTTGCCACACTTGGTAAGCCCCGGCAAACCAAAGCCCTGTGGTGATGTCCAAGGGGTCTTCGGTCAAGGGGTCGACCTGTTCCACCAGCGCACCCAAATCTTGCAAATGTTGGGCCGCTAGCGCGGTGGCGGCGGCAATCTCGGGGTCGACATTTGTCGCGTAGCCCAAGGTGGGCGAATACGCCACCCGCATGCCCTTGACGCCACCCTGCAAGCCAGCCAAGTAATCCATGCCGTCAAAAGGCAAGGAAGTCCAGTCTCGGGCGTCAGGCAAGGCGATGGTGTTCATCAAAAGCGCCACGTCCTCTACCGTCATGGCATGTGGCCCCAAATGCGCCACCGAGCCAAACGGCGACAAGGGGTAGGCCGGCACCCTGCCAAAGCTGGGTTTCAAACCCACATTGCCGCAAAACGAGGCGGGAATACGCACACTGCCCGCGCCATCGGTACCTATGGCCAACGGGCCCAAGCCAGCGCTGACCGCAGCCGATGCGCCGCCCGATGAACCGCCTGGGGTGTGGTCCAGGTTCCAGGGGTTGCGGCTGATGCCGGTTAACAAAGAATTGGTTTCCCCTTTGCAACCAAACTCGGGGGTGGTGGTCTTGCCCAACAGCACCGCACCCGCTTCGCGCAAGCGAGCGGTGACAGGCGCATCCACCTCCCAAGGCTGATCAGGGTTAACGGTTTTGCTGCCGCGCAAAGTGGGCCAGCCTTGGGTCAAGATCAGGTCTTTGATGGACATGGGCACGCCGTCCAAGGGCAAGACAGCCGCGCCACTGCGGCGGTGCGCTTGCCAACGTGACTCACTTTGACGGGCACTGTTCAAGGCAGCGGTTTCATCCACCCAGCAAAAGGCGTTGAGCAAAGGGTTCAAGCGTGCGATGCGTTGCAACACCGCTTGTGTGACCTCCACAGGTGAGGCCTCGCCGCTTCGGAAAAGCGCCAGCAACTCGTTGGCGGTGAAAGCAGTGAGCTGGGTCATGGCATGGTTTCCTTAAGGCTGGGGCATGGCCGGGGCGCTGGCCAGCAAGGCCTGGGTATAGGCGTGCTGCGGCTGTGCGTAGAGCTGGCTGGTGGGGCCATGTTCGACGATCTGACCTTGGTGCATCACGATCACCTGGTCGCACAACTGCGCGGCCACCCGCAAATCGTGGGTGATGAACAGCAGCCCCAATCCCATGCGGGCTTGCACCTCGCGCAGCAAATCCAAAATTTGCGCCTGCACCGACACGTCCAAGGCACTCACCGCCTCATCAGCCACCAGCACATCGGGGTGGCAAGCCAGCGCCCGCGCCAAGGCGATGCGTTGGCGTTGGCCGCCGCTGAACTGGCTGGGGTAGCGCTGCCATGCGCCCTCAGGCAAGCGCATTTGCGCCAGCAGGTCTCGCGCAGTCTGCTCGGCGACTTGGGCACTTTGGCCGAAATTGCGAGCGCCTTCCACCATGGAGGCGCCAATCGTGAGGCGTGGGTTCAAGGAGCGGTTTGGGTCTTGAAACACCACCTGCACCCGGTGGCGCCATGGGCGCAAGGCCGCTTGCGACAGCCTGGCGATCTGGTCTTCGCCCCACTGGATGTCCCCTGTGCTCGGGTCGATCAGGCGCAGCACGCACCGCGCCAAGGTGGATTTGCCCGAACCCGATTCGCCCACGATGCCCACGGTTTCACCAGCCCGCAAGCTCAGACTGGCGTTGTGCAAAGCCTGGTGGTTGCCGTAATGCTTGCCCAGCGCCTGCACCCGCAACACAGGGGCGCTGGTGGGCAGGGTTTTGGCGGGTGGCGGGGTCATGCTGGGCACCGCTGCCAACAAAGCCCGTGTGTAGTCGGCCTGGGGGCGCAGCAGCACGTCGTCGCGCAGGCCCATTTCCACGGCTTGTCCTTGGTGCATCACCAGCACCTGGTCGGCAATCTCGGCGACCACGCCCATGTCGTGGGTGATGAACAGCACCGCACTGCCCGTGTCTTGTTGCAACTGGTGGATGAGTTGCAAGATGTCTTGCTGGGTGGTGACGTCCAGCGCGGTGGTGGGTTCGTCGCAAATCAGCAAGGCGGGTTTCATGATCATGGCCATGGCGATCACGATGCGCTGGCGTTGACCGCCGCTCAATTCATGCGGGTAGCTGCGTGCCATGCGGGCTGGGTCGGGCAAGCGCACAGCGGCGAGCATGTCCAGCACCGCGGCATGGCGCTTGTCGGCCGACCAGTCGGTGTGGCTTTGCAACACCTCGTCGACTTGTTCGCCGCAGCGCATCACCGGGTTCAAGGCGGTCATGGGTTCTTGAAACACCATGCCCATGGCCTGGCCGCGCAAGGCCCGAAGCCGGGCTGGGCTGGCCTGCAACAGGTCTTCACCATTCAGGCTGATGCGCCCTTGGCTCAGCTGCAACTCAGGGGCCAGCAAACCCATGACACTGGTGGCCAGCACCGATTTGCCCGAACCCGATTCGCCCACCACGCACAAGGTTTGGCCCGCCTGCAGTTGCAAGCTGATGCCCTGCACCGCATGACTACGGTCTGCCCCTGCGGGCAAACCCACGCTGAGTTGGTCGATGAGCAGCACCGTCGTGTTCATCAGCCCACCCGTTTGGCGAATTTGGGGTCGAGCACGTCGCGCAGCCCGTCGCCCAAGAGGTTGATGGCCAAGACGGTGGGCACCAAGAACAAGGCGGGAAACAACACATGGCCAGGTTGCTGGCTGAATTGGGTGCGGCCCTCGGCCATGATGTTGCCCCAGGTGGGCACGTCGGGCGGCAAACCCAGGCCCAAGAAGCTGAGGATGGCCTCGGTCAGCACAGCAGACGCCGCCACAAACGTGCCTTGCACCAAGAGTGGCGCCATGGCATTGGGCAGGATGTGCCGCCACAAAATAACCGGTGTGGGCGTGGCCAAGGCGCGCGCGGCTTCCACATAAGGCTCTTCACGCAGGCTCAACACCAGCGAGCGCACCAAGCGGGTGACGCGCGGCACCTCGGGGATGGCGATTGCCACCACGACCGTGGCCACGTTCGCGCCCAGCGCGGCCACCAAGGCAATCGCCAACAGCACCGCAGGGATGGCCATCAGCCCGTCCATGAAGCGCATCAGCAGCATGTCCACCTGCTTGAAATACCCAGCCAACATGCCGCACAAGCCGCCCAAACTCAGCGCCAGCAGGGCGGTGGCCATGCCCACCACCAAGGACACCCGACCGCCAAACAAGATGCGGCTGTACACATCGCGGCCAAAGCTGTCGGTGCCCAACCAAAAATGATGGCGCACGGTTTGGCCATCGGGCAAGGCAAAGTCGCCCACACTGCCCAACGCCCGGTTGATGTGGTTGGCATCCATGGCCGCGGGGTCCACCGTGCCCAGCCAAGGGGCCATCAGGGTGAGCAGCCCCATGACAGCCAGCACCGCCACGCCAAAGCGCACCGAGCCGTGGTCCCACAAGCGTTGACTGAGCGCGGCCATCAGTGGCGAATCCTGGGGTCTAACCACAAGTAGCTGGTGTCGACCAGCAAATTGATGGCCACATAGCTGAATGAAAACAGCAGCACCAGCCCTTGGATCACGGGGAAATCACGGTTGAGCACCGCGTCCACCGTGAGCGAGCCCAGGCCTGGAATGGCGAACACGGTTTCGGTCACCACCACGCCGCCAATCAGCAAGGCCACGCCAATGCCAATCACGGTGACGATGGGGACAGCCGCATTGGCCAAAGCGTGGCGCAGCAACACCGTGAAGTCGCTCAAGCCTTTGGCGCGGGCGGTGCGGATGAAGTCCTCGCTCAGCGCCTCGGACACACTGGCGCGGGTGATGCGCGCAATCAGCGCCACGTAAATGGTCGACAAGGTCAGCCAGGGCAAGACCAATTGCCGCGCCCAGTCCCAAAGCCCCAGCGACTGCGGCCCGGTGAGCGGCTTGTAGCCCTGCACCGGCAACCACTGCAGTTGCATGGCAAACACGTAAATCAAGCCATAGGCGATGACGAACACCGGCACCGAAAACCCGGCCACCGAGAACGCCGACAAGGCCCGGTCCAATCGCCCGCCCATGTGCCAAGCGGCCAAGGTGCCAAAGGGCACAGCCAAGCACACGGCCAGCACAGCAGTGCCCAAGGCCAGCGACAAGGTGGGCTCGACACGCTGGGCTATCAGGCTGAGCACTGGTTTGCCCAGGTAGTAGGAATAGCCCAGGTCGCCTTGCAACACCCGCCCCATCCAAATGCCGTACTGGCTGATGATGTGGCCGTCCAAGCCCAGTTGGCTGCGGATGTGCGCGATGTCTTCGGCGGTGGCGTTGTTGCCGGCGATGACCGCAGCAGGGTCGCCAGGTGCCAGGCGCAGCATGAAAAACACCACCAACGACACCACCAGCAAAACGGGCAGCACCGCCAGCAATCGGCGTGACAAAAAGCTCAGCATGTCAGCGCTTGACCAGTCCCCACATCACCGGGATACCTGGGGTTTGCAGCATGCCGCTCACGTTGTTGCGCAACACCGTGGGGTTGCGGTATTGGCCCAGCGGCACAAAGGCAGCGGTTTCAAACACCAGTGCCTGGATTTGCGCGGCGATTTTTTTCTGCTCGGCCCCCTCGTGGGCCCGGGCGAATTTGGCCTTGAGCTCTTCGATGCGCGGCTCGTCTTGCCAGCCAAACCAGCCGTTGGCCCCCCGTGCATTGAGCATGGCGCTGCTCAAGGGGCTGTCAATGTCTTGGGCACTCCAAGTGGTGAAGAACATGTTCCAGCCGCCTTGCGCAGGCGGGTCTTTTTTGGCGCGACGCGCCACCAGCGAAGCCCAGTCCATTTGCTGCAGGTCCACCTTGAAACCCGCGGCTTCGAGCTGCTGCTTGGCCACCAAGGGCAGCTTGGTGATGGCCGCCAAATCGGTGGGGCGCATCATCACGATCGGGGTGCCGTCGTATCCCGCTTCTTTCAACAACTCCCGCGCTTTGGCGGGGTTGGCCACGCCGGTGAAGATGCCGGTGTTTTCATCGGCAAACACCGAACTGCAGGGGTAGATGCTGCGGCAGGGTTGCACCAACTCAGGCACGCCCACTTGGGTATTGATGAAGGCCTGCTGACCCACGGCGAGCATAGCGGCTTGACGAATCTTGGGGTTGTTGAACGGCGCATGCAGGTGATTGAAGCGCATGACGTACTGAAAACCGGCTGGGGTGAAGTCGTCGACTTTCACGCCAGCGGTTTTCTTCAAGGTCTCGTACTGCTCGAAGCTGGGCTGCTCGACCATGTCGACTTCGCCAGCCAAGATGGCATTGAACTGGGTTTGCGGGTCGCGAATGATGACCCACTCCACCCGGTCAAAGTTGACCGGACGCCCGCCAGCCAAACCACTGGGTGGCTCAGAGCGAGACAGGTACTTGGTGTTGCGCTCGTAGACCGCCACCGAGCCAGGTTTGAACTCGTCGGCCTTGAAGATGAACGGCCCCGAACCGATGTGCTCCTTGATTTGCTCGGTGCCTGGGGTGGCGGCAATGCGGGCCGGCATGATGAAAGGCACATTGCTGGAGGCCTTGCCCAGGGCTTCGATGACGATGGCGCAAGGCTCTTTCATGACAAAGCGGAAGGTGTTGGCGTCGGGTGTTTCGATGTGGTCGATGAAGCCGAACAACACGCTGCCCATGGCGTCACGGGTGGCCCAGCGTTTGAGGGATGCCGCCACGTCCTCGCTGGTGACGGGTTTGCCGTCGTGAAAAGCCAGGCCAGGGCGCAGCTTGAAGGTCCAGAGCTTGCCGTCTTTGCTGGTGCTGTGGCTTTGCACCATCTGGGGCTGCACCTTGCCCTTGCCGTCCTCGGAGTACAAGGTGTCGTAAATCATGTAGCCATGGTTGCGGGTCACATAGGCCGTGGTCCAAATCGGGTCGAGCACCGCCAAGTTGGCGTGCGGCACGAAGCGAAACACCTTGTTGGCCGCCAGGGTTTGCGCCGTCACGCCGCCGCCCAGCAAGCCCGCCGCACAAGCCACCAGCATTGTTTTGAAAAAACCCAGTCGCATGTCCATCCCCTTGTTCGCAAGCTACATTTGAAAGCCCAATATAAGCGATTCCCTTTTTCACAGGCTTGACCATGGTTGTCACCGATCTCAGCGCCAGCGAACTCTCCCAGGCCATCCACGCCAAGGCATTGTCTTGCCGCGAAGTGATGCAGTCCTATCTGCATCGCATCGCGCAAGTGAACCCGCGTTTCAATGCCCTGGTGAGTTTGCAAGACAGCAAGCAGTTGCTGACCCAGGCCGACGCCGCCGATGCTGCACTGGCCAAGGGTGAATCCAAAGGCTGGCTGCACGGCATCCCCATCGCCTTGAAAGACCTGGTGGACGTGGCGGGCATCCCCACCACCTGTGGCTCACCCCTTCTGCGCCACCACATCCCGACACAAGACGCTTTGCTCACCCAGCGCCTCAAAGCCGCAGGCGGCGTGGTGATTGGCAAAACCAACACCCCTGAGTGGGGTTTGGGCTCGCACACCTTCAACCCGGTGTTTGGCGCCACTGGCAACGCCTACAACCCCGCTTGTTCTGCAGGCGGCAGCAGTGGCGGCGCAGCAGTGGCACTGGCGCAGCGGCTCTTGCCCGTGGCCGATGGGTCGGACTTCATGGGCAGCTTGCGCAACCCCGCGGCTTGGAACAATGTGTTTGGCCTGCGACCCTCGCAAGGGCGCGTCCCTGCTTACCCCAGTAGCGATGTTTGGGTGAGCCAACTGGGCACCGACGGCCCCATGGCCAGAACCATCCGGGACCTGGCGCGGCTCTTGGAAACCATGTCTGGCTTTGACGCCAAAGCACCGCTGTCCTTGGACAGCTTGCCCACCGGCTTTGCCCTGGGCTTGCAGCCTCAGGCCCCAGGTTTGCGCATCGGCTGGCTGGGCAACTTGGACGGCTATTTGCCCATGGAAGCGGGCGTGCTGGACGCGTGCGAGAACGGCTTGAAGCGCTTGGAGGCATTGGGCTGCAGCGTGGAGCCTGTGGCCCTGGGCTATCCCCCAGATTCAGTTTGGCAGACCTGGCTGGCTTGGCGGCGGGTGCTGACCGCGTCGCGCATCGCGCCCATGGTGGCCAAGGGCCGCGAGATGCTCAAGCCTGAAGCTTTGTGGGAGTTTGACCAAGCCGCAGGCATGAGCGCCAGCGACTTTTTACAAGCCAGCGTGGAGCGCAGCGCTTTTTACCAGCACATGCTGGGCTTGCTGTCTCGCTTTGATGTGCTGGTGCTGCCCAGCTGCCAGGTCTGGCCTTTTGACATCAGCCTACGTTGGCCTACCCATATAGAGACGCCCAAGGGGCCGGTGCAGATGGACACCTACCACCGCTGGATGGAGGTGGTGCTTTACGCCAGTTTGTGCGGTCTGCCTGCGCTGAATGTCCCTTGTGGTTTCAACCCCCAGGGCCTGCCCATGGGCATGCAAGTCATTGGCCAACCGCGAGGCGACTTGGCGCTGTTGTCGCTGGGCTTGGCTTATGAGGAAGCGGTGGGGGACTGGTTGGGTCAGCGGCCTGCTTGAGCCTTATTTCAACAGCCACACGGACAAGACGCCACATGCTGACAAGGCCAGCGCCAAGCCTGCAGCCAACCAGCGCAGCTGTGACTGCAAGCGCGTGACAGCCGCAATCAAGGCGGCATTTTGCTCGGCCAAGTCTGCCAAGGCCTGTGCCATTTGCTGCTGAACTTGTGCCAGCTGTGTCAACTCGGAGGGCAGCTCTGCACTGCCGGTGCGGTGTTTGTCGATGTAGCCCCGCGCCTTGTCCAACACGCCTGGCGCGTGCTCTAGCACTTTGTCCCACGGGACAACCTTGAGGGCGGTTAACCAAGAGAGTGCCATGTGCAATTCCAAGGGCTTGGGAAGCGCGAAGCTTAACGGGGTTCTCAGGCTTGGGTGACACGCTGCGCACCCGAAAAGCGGACTATGATTGACGTTACGTCAACTTGCGACCCCGCGCACCCTGGCCGCATAGCTCCGTCTATCCTGCATTTTTGCGGTTTGCCCCGCCCCCATCATGACCGACTTGTCCGCTGAATTCCAAGCCCTGGCCAACTACCGCCCCAAACACAAGGTGCGATTTGTCACCGCCGCGTCCTTGTTTGACGGTCACGACGCGGCCATCAACATCATGCGCCGCATTTTGCAAAGCATGGGCGCAGAGGTCATCCACTTGGGCCACAACCGTTCGGTGGACGAGGTGGTCACTGCTGCATTGCAAGAAGATGTGCAAGGCATCGCCATCAGCTCTTACCAAGGCGGCCATGTGGAGTATTTCAAGTACATGGTCGATTTGCTGCGCCAACGCGGCGGCGCGCACATCCAAGTGTTTGGCGGCGGCGGCGGCGTCATCGTGCCGTCTGAAATCGAGGAGCTTCACGCCTACGGCGTGACCCGCATTTACAGCCCGCAAGACGGCCAGCGCATGGGCTTGCAAGGCATGATTGGCGAGATGATCATGCGCTGCGATCAAGACTTGAACCCACACGCTCCCACAACATTGAGCGCCATCCAAGGCCACAGCGAAGCCAACTGGCGGGCTTTGGCACAGCTCATCACCGCACTGGAAAACCAAGCCCTTGGCAGCAACGCCGCCCTTGACAGCTTGCGAGAGCAACTGCGCAGCACGGCCGCTACCCTGCAAGTGCCCGTGGTCGGCATCACCGGCACAGGTGGTGCTGGCAAGTCCTCGCTGACCGATGAATTGATTCGCCGCGTCCGCCTGGACCAAGACGACCAGTTGCGCATCGCGGTCATCTCCATCGACCCGTCGCGGCGCAAAAGCGGCGGCGCATTGCTGGGCGACCGCATTCGCATGAACGCCATCTCGCCTTGGAATACCTCGGACCAACGCGTCTTCATGCGCTCTTTGGCCACGCGCGAGTTCGGCAGCGAAATCAGCGCCGCTTTGCCCGACGTGATTGCTGCGGCCAAATGCGCTGGTTTTGATGTGGTGATTGTGGAAACCTCAGGTATCGGCCAAGGCGACGCTGCCATCGTGCCGCATGTGGATGTGCCCCTGTATGTGATGACGCCCGAATTTGGCGCGGCCAGCCAACTGGAAAAAATCGACATGCTGGACTTTGCCGAGTTTGTGGCCATCAACAAATTCGACCGCAAGGGCGCGGCAGACGCGCTGCGCGACGTGGCCAAGCAAGTGCAGCGCAACAAGGAGGCCTGGGGTACCCCCACCGAACAAATGCCGGTGTTTGGCACCATGGCCGCGCATTTCAATGACGACGGTGTGACCGCCCTGTACCAAGCCATGAAGCCCAGCTTGCAGTCGAAGGGCTTGAAGTTGCAGACGGGACGCTTGCCGCAGGTGCATGTGCGCCACAGCTCGCACCAAACCCCCATCGTGCCGCCAGCACGCAGCCGCTACCTGGCTGAAATCAGCGACACGGTGCGCGGCTACAAACTGCGCGCCGCCAAACAAGCGCAACTCGCACGTGAAGTGCAGCAACTCAAGGCCGCCTCGACCATGTTGGCGCAGGACGTGAAAGGCCGCCCTCGCGCCTCTGAAGCCACCTTAGGTCTGGCCACCGAGCGCGAGCAGCGCCTGGACGTCGATGCCCGCGCCCTGCTCGCCGATTGGCCACAGTTGAAACAAGACTATGCCGGTGAAGAACTGGTGGTGAAGGTGCGTGACAAAGAAATCCGCACCGCGCTGGTGACCAAATCCTTGAGTGGCACTTCGGTGCGCAAAGTGGCCTTGCCTGGCTTTCATGACCACGGCGACATCCTGCAATGGCTGATGCTGGACAACGTGCCTGGGCGCTACCCCTACACCGCCGGCACCTTTGCCTTCAAGCGCGAAAACGAAGACCCGACCCGCATGTTTGCGGGTGAAGGCGATGCGTTTCGCACCAACCGCCGCTTCAAACTCTTGAGCGAAGGCATGCCCGCCAAACGCTTGAGCACCGCGTTTGATTCGGTCACGCTGTATGGCAACGACCCCGACCTGCGCCCCGACATTTACGGCAAGGTGGGCAACTCGGGGGTGAGCATCGCCACCTTGGACGACATGAAGGCCTTGTACGACGGCTTTGATTTGTGTTCGCCCTCGACCAGTGTGTCCATGACCATCAACGGACCCGCACCCACCATTTTGGCGATGTTCATGAACACCGCCATCGACCAACACCTGGACAAATTCCGCGCCGACAAGGGCCGCGAACCCAGCGCCCAAGAAGCGGCCGACATCCGCGCTTGGGTGATGCAAAACGTGCGCGGCACGGTGCAAGCCGACATCTTGAAAGAAGACCAAGGACAAAACACTTGTCTCTTTTCAACCGAATTTTCATTGAAGGTGATGGGCGACATTGCCCAGTACTTTGTCGAGCACCAAGTGCGCAACTTCTACAGCGTGTCCATCAGCGGTTACCACATCGCCGAGGCCGGTGCCAACCCCATCAGCCAGCTGGCGTTCACGTTGTCCAACGGCTTCACCTTTGTCGAAGCCTATTTGGCACGCGGCATGCACATCGACGACTTCGCGCCCAATTTATCGTTCTTCTTCAGCAACGGCATGGACCCCGAGTACACCGTCATGGGCCGGGTCGCTAGACGCATTTGGGCGGTGGCGATGAAAGAAAAATACGGTGCCAATGAACGCTCGCAAAAGCTGAAGTACCACATCCAAACCAGCGGTCGCAGCTTGCACGCCCAAGAAATTCAGTTCAACGACATCCGCACCACGCTGCAAGCCTTGATTGCGATTTACGACAACTGCAACAGCCTGCACACCAACGCGTTTGACGAGGCCATCACCACGCCCACCGAAGACTCGGTGCGCCGCGCCATGGCGATTCAGCTCATCATCAACCGCGAATGGGGTTTAGCGAAAAACGAAAACCCCAGCCAAGGCGCTTTCATCATTGAAGAACTGACCCAACTGGTGGAAGAAGCGGTGCTGTCAGAGTTTGTGGCGATTGCTGAGCGGGGTGGCGTCTTGGGTGCCATGGAAACCGGTTATCAGCGCGGCAAAATCCAAGACGAGTCCATGCATTACGAAATGCTCAAACACACCGGTGAACTGCCCATCATTGGTGTGAACACCTTCAAGTCCCCCCACGCCAATGAAGTACCGCAATCGATTGAATTGGCTCGCTCCACCGACGAGGAAAAGCAGTCACAACTACAGCGCTTGCAGGACTTTCACGCCAAACATGCCGCACAAGCACCGTTGCAACTGGCTCGTTTGCAACAAGCCGTGCTGGACAATGCCAATGTGTTCGAGGTGTTGATGGATGCGGTGCGTTGCTGCTCGCTTGGTCAAGTCACCAAGGCCTTGTTCGAGGTGGGCGGTCAGTACAGACGCAACATGTGATTCAGTCGCCCATCTTCTCGCCCAAGTGCACTGGCAAGGCCGCTTGCCACGCTGGGTTGAGCACAATCGTGTCTTGAGGCCAGAGCATCACCACGGTGGAGCCGAGTAAAAAACGCCCCATTTCATCGCCTTGCTGGAATTGAATGGCAGGGTCGTCGTAAGTCCATTCGCGCACCCGACCTGGCCGAGGCGGGTTGACTTTGCCGTGCCAAGTGGTGGCCATGCTGCCCACGATGGTGGCCCCCACCAAGACCAAGACAAACTGCTTCACCTCTTCGCCTGCCCGTGTGGGCAGGTCAAACACACACACCACCCGTTCATTGCGTGCAAACAAACCAGGCACACCGCGCGCAGTAGCGGGGTTGACTGAGAACAAATCACCAGGCACATGAATCATGCGGCGCAAACGCCCTGCACTGGGCATGTGGATGCGATGGTAGTCCTTGGGGCTGAGGTAAATGGTGGCAAACACGCCGTTGTGAAACTGTGCAGCCAAGGTGGCGTCGCCGCCCACCAAAGCCTGGGTGCTGTAACTGTGGCCCTTGGCTTGGAAAACCAGGTCACCGTCAATCACGCCCAACTGGCTGATGGCGCCGTCCACAGGGCAGACAAAAGCAGCATCGGCCAAGGGTCGCACACCGGGTTGGAGTGCGCGGGTGAAAAAATCATTGAAGCTGGGGTATTGGCGGACATGGGGCTCGGCCGCTTCGAGCATGTTCACCTGGTACTTGTCCACAAACCATTCAATGAACGCATGGGTGATGCGACCACCGCGCCAATTCGCCAGCCATCCTGCCAAGGTGGTCAAGCCTTGTTTGGGCAACAGATATTGCAAAGCCACGAAAGTACTGTCGTTCATGACTTGATTCTAGGCGGCAAGTGCTGTTGAAAGCTCTGCTGTGTAAACTCCACGCGTTTTCATCAACCAAAGAGTTCATGTGCAGCTGAGTTCGTCCCACGAAAAATTTCTGTTGCTGGCCTTGTGCGCCCCGTTGTTTGCGGCAGCCCATATCTTCAATGGCTGGGTGTTTCAGCATTGGGAATTTTCCTCACACATTGCTTGGATTTACCTGCCCGCTTTTTTGCGAGTGGCCTATGTCTTGGTGCTAGGTCCTGGCTGGGGATTCGTCGCCGTCTTTTTGGGCAGCCTCATGTTGGGAGGCGGATTTGATGAAAACCTGCTGCAAGCCAGCACCAATGCATTCGCTTCTGCCTTGGGGCCCATCTTGGCCTTGTGGCTGTTCAAGGTATTGAAAGAGCGATCTTTGCAAATTTCTCGCTTGAGCGATTTGGTACAGATGTGCATTTTGTACGCACTGCTCAACGCTTTGGTTCATCATGCCGCTTGGAGTTTCAACCAACCCGACCAACTCATGACGGTACATCAAATGCCCATCATGGTGATTGGCGACTTGGCTGGCGCGGTATTGGGTTCGATGTTGTTCACCGTGGTGATGCGTCAACTCGGGCTCTACAGCCTGATCAACCGCTTGTCGCAAGAGCCGTCAAACTCAGACGAACAAGATCACGATTGACCCGAACGTTTGCTGCGGGACAAGTCCACGCCCAATTGTTTGAGCTTGCGGTAGAGGTGGGTGCGCTCTAGGCCTGTTTTTTCAGCCACACGGGTCATGGAGCCGCCTTCTTGGGCCAGGTGAAATTCAAAATAGGCTTTTTCAAAACAGTCACGTGCTTCACGCAGTGGTCCGCTCAAATCGAAATGTTGCTGGGCTTGCAAAGCTGCAGGCAAGGTTGCTTGAACGATGGACACGGCTTGCAAGCTTGGCGCAGGGCTGACCACCACACCTGCCATGGTGGGCTTGGCAGAAGCGGCTGGTTTGCGCGCCAAACCCTGGTCCACTGCCTTGAGCAGTTTTTGCAAGGTGATGGGTTTTTCCAAAAAAGCCAAGGCGCCAATGCGGGTGGCCTCCACCGCGGTGTCAATGGTGGCGTGGCCACTCATCATGATGACGGGCATGTTCAGCAAACCCGCACCCGCCCACTCCTTGAGCAAGGTGACGCCGTCTGTGTCGGGCATCCAAATGTCGAGCAAGACCAAATCGGGACGGGCGTTGGCACGAGCAGATCTTGCTTGCGCGGCGTTTTCCGCCAACTCCACCTGATGGCCTTCGTCATTGAGAATTTCAAACAAGAGGTCGCGGATACCGAGTTCGTCGTCGACCACCAAGATTGTTGCCATGTTGCGTTGTCAGTTCAGGTTGAGTTGGGAATCTGCCAGTCGAAATGATAACGATACTTGCGCACCGATCACCGCCTCGTCTTGCACCCTGTTTTTCAGTTCGATGCGCGCATTATGCTCATCGGCGATTTTCTTCACGACCGCCAGCCCCAAGCCAGTGCCACTGACCTTGGTGGTGACATAAGGTTCGAAGGCGCGCTGCAACACCGCTTCGGAAAAACCAGTGCCATTGTCTTGAATGATCAATCGGGCTCGCTGGGAATGCGGCCGCAACTCGGTGCGCACTTCCACTTGAGGATGATCGGCTTCTTGCGAAGCATCTTGAGCGTTTTGAATCAAGTTGTGCACCACCTGGCGAAGTTGAGCTGCATCCCCCAATATGGGGGGCAAGTCAGCCGCGAATTGCCAGGTCACAGGCACGACCGCGTTGTCGTTGTCGTAGAGCGGCATCATTTCTGAGAGCATGAGGTTCAAATCCAGCGCTTGTAATCGAGCTTGTGGCAAGCGTCCAAAATCTCGAAACTCATTCACCAAACGCTGCAAGGCTTCCACCTGATCGACGATGGTTTTCACCGACTTGGTGACCAAGGTTTGCTCAGGCGCTTCAAGTTTGCCGTCCAACTTCATGGCCATGCGTTCGGCTGAAAGTTGAATGGGCGTCAAAGGGTTTTTGATTTCATGTGCCAAGCGGCGCGCCACCTCGGCCCAGGCCTGAGTGCGTTGAGCCGACACGATTTCAGAAATATCGTCAAACACCAGCAGCCATTCTCCTTGTGGCAGTAGCGCACCACGTGCCACCAAGGTGGTGTGTTTGGGTGCGTTTTGACCGAAGTCAGCCAATCGTTCGCGTTGCGGCGAAGCATCCAACTCGAATGAGGCTTGCCAATGGTCTTGGCCTTGATGTTGCTCAGCCACCAACTCTTCAAATTGATCCAGCACCTTATGGCCCAAGTTGTGCAAGCCTTCCACGTCTTGCAAGGGTGACCCAATGTGCGCTTGCAAAGGCATTTGCAAAATGCGAGTGGCGCCAGGATTGACCGACAAAATCACGCCCTCATCGCTCAACAACACCACGCCTGAGGTGAGGTTGTCCAACATGGTTTGCAAATGATCACGCGCCAAATCCACTTGCGCCATGCTGAGTTCCACGGTGCTGCGTGCATCAGACAACTGTTGGGTCATGTCGGCGAATGACCTGGTCAGACCGTCCAATTCATCTTGACCTTGCAAAAAAGGTTTGGGGCGCAAATCACCTGCAGCCACTTCCCGCACACCTTCAGCCAACACCAACAACGGTCTGGCCAATTGATTGCCCAACAACACGGCCAGCAACACCGCGCCAAACACCGCCAAAAACAAAGCCAGGGTGAGCGTGCCGATGTACATGCGTTGCAAACCGTCACGCGCCAATGCACGTTCTTGGTATTCGCTGTTGGCCGCCAACACGGCTTGGGCGTTGGAGACCAGCAAGGGAGGGAGTTTTTTGACCACTTGCAACACCTGTTGTTGCTCGTCCAGTTGAAACCCGGTACCAGGCATTTGGACCAACACTTTCATGCGCGGCACCAGACCTGGCGCGTTCTCGTCCAAGCCTTCGCTGCGCCAACTCATGCCCTTGGTGCGCACTTGTCGCCATTCGGAAGCACTGGGACGATCTGGCTGCAATTGGTAGCGCTCTTCGCCCACACTGGCCACCACGCTGCCGTTGGCTTGCCACACGGTCACTTCTGTGGCATCGAGTTGTTCGCGGATTTTTTCAAGCGTCACGGGCAAGCTACTTGCAGGTGTTCCCCGCAAATTGTTGCCAGCAGTGCGCACACTGGCGCTGAGTTCGTTGGCCAAACTCTCCAAGGTAGAGCGACTCAAGTTCAATCCCGCATCCAAGGCAACTTCAACCTTGCTGTCAAACCACACTTCCATGGATCGGGTCACGAATTGGTAGGACACCCCGTAAATCAAAACGCCTGGCAGGATGCCGACCAACGCAAAAATAGCCGCCAACTTGACCAACAATCGACTGCCAAATTTGCCTTGTCTAAGTCTGCCCCACAGTCGCCAAGCAAACCACACGATCACGCAGAACAGGAACACGGCAAAGACCGAGTTCAAGCCAAACAACAGGCTGTAGTTTTCTTCGTAAACATCCCAGCGCTGTGTGGCTTGTGTCAACAAGAACAGCAGCACCAAGGCCATGGACATCAGGATGGTCAAGCTCACCCCGAACAGCCAACTGCGACGTCGCCAGACCGCGCCAGATGCGTTTGGCATCATTTGTTCAACTCGTCCATTCGCAAGGTTCGGTGGTATTCCAAAGCCCAGTCACTGCTGGACAAATTGCCAAACTGCAAAGCCTGTGGCAATTGGCTCAAGTCCACGCTGAAATTCAAATCCAAGCGTTGCTTCACATCGCCATTGAGCACACTCAACTCCGCTACTTTCCAGCGATTGATTTTTTGCACAGCTTGCAGCGCATCTTTCAAACTGTCGTAGCTGTTTCCCAAGGTGACGCCCAAGCCTGTGGCTTGCATGGCTTGTGCCGAGACATGCACACGCCAGCGCCTGGACAGCGGTTGGTAGCTCAGGCGGATGTATCGCTCGGTTCGTTGAATCCGCTTGTCATACCAATACCAACGCTCTCTCATCACATCGGCTTGGATCACAAAACTCAAGGGCATGCCACGGGTCACGGCGTCTTCCAAGCTGGCAGGCAATTCAAATTCCAAATTGGCGTTGAGGTAAATACCGTCCTCGCCTCGTTCAAGATGAATATCGGTGGCTTGGACAGCTTGTTGCGCTTGCGCCCAGCCCATCAAGCAGCTGTATAAAAAAACCACCACGTAAAGATGCCATGACCAGCGTTGCCCGTGGCAACGCTGTTCAAGCGTTGGGGCGGCGTTCAAGCAAGGCATAGAAGAATCCATCGTGGTCACGGCTGTGATTGTCGGCGACAGTTTCAGCCTTTGAGGCCACCCCCGGCAGGAATGGCCCCGCACAGGCAAGCAAGTTCGCCTGAGTGTTGTTTGCAAGGAACGCCTTGATCTGTTGCGGTCCCTCAGCCGCAAACACAGAGCATGTGCAATAAAGCATGCGTCCACCGGGCGCCAACAAGGGCCACAGCGCATGAATTAATTCTTTTTGTTGCGCCGCCAATGCGGCCACATCGGTGGCTCTGCGCAACCAAGGAATGTCCGGATGTCGCCGCACAATGCCCGAAGCGGTGCATGGCGCGTCCAACAAAATACCATCGAACAACTGACCATCCCACCAGGTATTGGGCTTGGCAGCATCGGCGACCAGCACCTGGGCTTTCAATTGCAGTCGCTGCATGTTTTCTTCAATGCGTTGGCAACGCAATGCATCAATGTCCAATGCCGTCACTTGTGCATCAGCCAATTCCAGCAAGTGTGCGGTTTTGCCGCCTGGTGCTGCACAGGCATCCAAAATTTTCAATGGTCGACCCGCTTGCGGCTTCAAGTTTTTCAGCAAACTCACAGCCGCCCACTGAGCGCCCGCATCTTGAACAGACCACCACCCTTGGTCAAACCCAGGAATGGCATGAACTGGTCTGGCTTGATGCAACACCAAACCTTGCTCACCCATCAAATCGGCCATCAAACCAGCTTGCGCCCACTGCAGCCGCAAAGCATCTCGGCTGATCAAGCGTTGATTCACTCGCACAGTCATGGGTCCAGCCTGTTGGCTTGCCAGCAAAATGTTTTGCCATTCTTCAGGGTGGTCTTGACGAACCAAATCAATCCACCACTGCGGGAAATTCCACTTCGCACTCGGCACACTGTTGGTTTGAATCATCAACGTCTCTTGCTCGCGCAAGAAACGGCGCAAGCATGCATTCACAAAGGCAGCTTGAGCCTTGGTTGCTGGGTCACGCTTGGTGGCCTCCACCAATTGGCTGACCAAGGTGTGTGATGGGTACATCGGGTTTTCTGTCGGCAGCAACAAGGCTAAACCTGTGCACAACATGGCGTTGGCAGCCGCGCTGGGTTGTCGCTGAATCAGTAATTTTCGAAGTGCCAGCGTTCTTCCCCAATGGCGCAACACCGTGAACAGCAATGCTTGTGCTGCAGGTCTGAGTCTGGTGTCCACCGAGGACAGGGCTTGGCTGTGATTTCGCCCTTGCATCACCGCTTGCAGTGCATTGGCACAGGCTTGCAATTGTTGCCATAAAGGCGGCGCCAATGAAGGTGTTGTGTGATCGATGCCCGTGGACTTCACAACATGGACGCCGGATGAAACTGAAACAACTTGGCCAGCAAAGCTGCCGGATAAAGCGCAATGGCCTGGTTGTAGTCGTTGATGGACGCGTTAAAGCGCTGTAACTCTGGTGTGACCAGCAAATCGAGTTCAAGCCATCTTTGTTTCAAAGCATCAGGCACGCTGATGTCATACACATCTGGGTGTATCAAAGCAGCCCAAGCGTCTTGCAACTCAGCAGCTGCATCTTGCATGGCTTTGACACTGTTTGCATCTAAGGCATGTGATTGCATTCGAGCCATGGCGACAGTTGACAAACTGGCGGCGACTTGCAATCGAGTCAAGTGATCTGAGCCCAATTCGGCTGAGACAGATGTGGACCACAGCTGTGGCGCAGTTGCCGCCGCAGTCACGGCTTGATGAACCACCTCTTGGTAGTTCATCAAGACCGCTTCAAGTGGTCCGAACTGCTGTGCCACTTGGGCGCGCAAGCGCACCAAGCGGTTGTAAGCACCCAAGGCCCAAAAGACCAAGATGGCGCTCAGCAGCCAAAACCAGCCTGAATGCATCACTCAGCACTTCGAAACGTTCGCAACGTTCCCACATGGCCCCTGAGGGCCAAGGGGTCAGTCTGCGGGCGTCTCTTCGCCGTTGCTCTCTTGCTGGGCCAAGGCGAGTTCTTCAGCCTCGGATTCGGCAATTGAACGACGCTCTGCCTCGTCCATCAGGTCTTTGGCTTTGCGAGCACGGTGATAGGCCATGCCAGAGCCTGCGGGGATGAGGCGACCGACGATGACGTTTTCTTTCAAGCCACGCAACTCGTCGCGCTTGCCCATGATGGCCGCTTCGGTCAAGACACGTGTGGTTTCTTGGAAAGAAGCCGCAGAGATGAACGAGTCGGTTGACAAGGACGCTTTGGTGATACCCAGCAACAAATTGGTATAAGTTGCAGGGATCTTGCCTGCGGCAAGCAATGCTTCGTTGGTGTTGAGCATTTCAGAGCGTTCGATTTGTTCGCCTGCGATGTAGGAGGTGTCACCCACGTTGTCCACCACCACACGACGCAACATCTGACGCACGATCACTTCGATGTGCTTGTCATTGATCTTCACGCCTTGCAAGCGGTAAACGTCTTGCACTTCGTCAACGATGTAGCGGGCCAGTTCCTCGATACCCAGCAAACGCAAGATGTCTTGTGGGTCGGCAGGGCCGTCCACAATGCTCTCGCCCTTGTTGACCACCTGGCCTTCGTGCACCACCATGTTTTTCTCTTTGGGGATGAGCTCTTCCCACACCTTGCCTTCGGGGTCGGTGATTTGCAGGCGAATCTTGCCTTTGGTCTCCTTGCCGAAGGACACGGTACCTGTCATCTCTGCCAAGATACCTTTGTCTTTGGGTGAACGCGCTTCGAACAGTTCTGCCACGCGTGGCAAACCGCCGGTGATGTCTCGGGTCTTCTGACCTTCAACAGGGATACGCGCCAACACCTCACCAGGACCCACATCTTGACCGTCGCGCACTTGAATCAGCGCACCGATTTGGAAGCCAATGGTCACTGAGTGGTCGGTACCAGGAATCTTGACTTCTTTGCCAGAGGCATCTATCAATTTCACCTGAGGACGAACCACTTTGGTAGAACCACGGCGCTTGGGATCAATCACCACCAAGGTAGACAAGCCTGTCACCTCGTCCAATTGCTTGGCCACGGTCAAACCTTCTTCGACGTTTTCGAATTGGGTTTTACCTGCAAACTCGGTGATCACAGGACGTGTCAGTGGGTCCCAGTTGGCCAAGATGGTGCCAGCCTTGATGGACTGGTCTGGCTTGATGGCCAAAATAGCGCCGTATGGCACTTTGTGACGCTCGCGCTCACGACCTTGTTCGTCATGGATGATGATTTCGCCTGAGCGGGAAATCACCACCAACTCGCTCTTGCTGTTGGTTACATAGCGCATGGTGGCATTGAAGCCAATCACACCGTTGGATTTGGCATCCACACTTGAGGCCACAGCTGCACGTGAAGCTGCACCACCGATGTGGAAGGTACGCATGGTCAGCTGGGTGCCTGGCTCGCCGATGGACTGAGCAGCAATCACACCAACCGCTTCACCCACGTTGACCAAACCACCACGACCCAAGTCGCGGCCGTAGCAACATGCGCACAAACCGAATCGTGTTTCGCAGTTCAGCGCAGTGCGAACTTTGATTTCATCCACGCCCAAGAGTTCGATCTCATCGATCAAGTCTTCGTCGAGCATTTGGCCTGCAGGCACCAAGGTCTCACGGGTTTCGGGATGCACCACATCTTCAGCCACGGAGCGGCCCAACACGCGGTCACGCAAAGATTCAATGACCTCACCGCCCTCCACAATGGCGCGCATGAGCTGGCCATTGGAGGTGCCGCAATCGTCCTCGATCACCACCAAGTCTTGTGTCACATCAACCAAACGACGGGTCAAGTAACCTGAGTTCGCGGTCTTCAAAGCCGTGTCAGCCAGACCTTTACGCGCACCGTGGGTGGAGATGAAGTACTGCAACACATTCAGGCCTTCTCGGAAGTTGGCCGTGATCGGGGTCTCAATGATGGAGCCGTCAGGCTTGGCCATCAAACCACGCATACCCGCCAACTGGCGAATTTGAGCAGCTGAACCGCGTGCACCAGAGTCGGCCATCATGTAGATGGAGTTAAAAGACTCTTGCTCGACTTCATTGCCATGACGGTCGATGGTCTTCTCTTTGCGGAGTTGGTCCATCATGACTTTGGAGACCGCGTCACCCGCTTTGCCCCAAATGTCCACCACTTTGTTGTAGCGTTCGCCAGAAGTCACCAGACCAGAGACGTATTGCTGCTCGATGTCTTTGACTTCTTTTTCTGCGCTTTCAATGATGGCGTGTTTTTCGTGCGGCACCAACATGTCGTCAATACAGATGGAAATACCAGCACGGGTGGCCAAACGGAAGCCGTTTTGCAACAACTTGTCGGCAAACACCACGGTCTCTTTCAAACCGCATTTGCGGAAAGAAGTGTTGATCAGCTTGGAAATTTCTTTCTTTTTCAGCGCCTTGTTCAAGTTGCTGAATGGCAAGCCTTTGGGCAGGATTTCAGACAACAAGGCGCGGCCCACCGTGGTTTCCACCAGCGAGGTGCTGGAGGAGAACTCGCCAGTGACTTTGTCTTTGGTCCATTCGGTCATGCGCACCGTGATCTTGGCGGTGAGTTCCACCACATCGGCGTCAAGGGCGCGTTGCACTTCACCAATGTCGGCAAAGACCAAACCTTCACCCTTGGCATTGATACGCTCGCGGGTCGTGTAGTAGAGCCCCAGCACCACGTCTTGTGAAGGCACGATGGAAGGCTCACCATTGGCGGGGAACAAGATGTTGTTTGAAGCCAGCATCAATGTACGGGCCTCCATCTGTGCTTCTACCGACAAAGGCACGTGAACCGCCATTTGGTCACCGTCAAAGTCGGCGTTGAACGCTGAACAAACGAGCGGGTGCAACTGAATGGCTTTGCCTTCAATCAAGATAGGCTCAAAAGCTTGAATGCCCAAGCGGTGCAAGGTAGGTGCACGGTTGAGCATCACGGGATGCTCTTTGATGACCTCTTCCAAGATGTCCCACACCACTGGCGTGCCAGCTTCCACTTCTTTTTTCGCCGCCTTGATGGTGGTGGCGATGCCCATCAACTCCAGCTTGCTGAAGATGAAAGGTTTGAAGAGTTCCAAAGCCATGAGCTTGGGCAGGCCGCACTGGTGCAGCTTGAGGGTTGGACCCACGGTGATGACGGAACGACCCGAGTAGTCGACCCGCTTGCCCAACAAGTTTTGACGGAAACGACCTGATTTGCCTTTGATCATGTCGGCCAAAGACTTCAAAGCACGCTTGTTGGCGCCGGTCATGGCTTTGCCGCGACGGCCGTTGTCCAACAAACTGTCCACCGCTTCTTGCAGCATGCGCTTTTCATTGCGTGCAATGATTTCAGGCGCATTGAGTTCGAGCAATCGACGCAAACGGCTGTTGCGGTTGATCACGCGGCGGTACAAGTCGTTCAAATCGGAAGTGGCAAAACGGCCACCGTCCAAGGGCACCAAGGGGCGCAAGTCAGGTGGCAGCACGGGCAGCACTGACAAGACCATCCACTCGGGCTTGATGCCCGATTTTTTGAAGGCCTCAAGCACCTTCAAACGCTTGGCGTTTTTCTTGATCTTGATTTCGGAACCGGTCAAATCGTTGCGGAGTTTTTCAATCTC
>CANGHG010000021.1 GCA_947453645.1 Comamonadaceae bacterium | reverse complement strand
GACGACTTTGTGCTTGAAACCTTTAGCAAGGTCGACCAAATTCAAGTGACTTCAGAAGTTGAGGAGCAGATTGAAGCCAAAGCGCTTGACGATGCAGAGTTGATCGTTGAGCCAGTCCGTCCACCCTTGCCCTCACCCGAATTGGCAAACCCTGCATGGCTCAGAGGGCCGGACAATTTTTGGACGCCTGAAGACAGCGATTGTTTATCCTCCTTGCCCTATGACCACAACGCCGAGCCCGAGTTGGACTCGGCCGCTTTGGCTGCTGCGCGCGAGCAGGCTTTTGAACAGGGCCAGGCCACTGGTCTTGAAGCTGGCAAAGAACAAGGCGTTCAAGAGGGTTATGCCCAGGGGCTGATAGCTGGTGAGGCGCAGGCCATGGAAAAAGCAACATCCCAAGCCCATGCAGACATGCAGATCATTTTGGATCTTGAAAAAAATCAGCTGCAACAAACCATGAATGAGCAGTTGGAATTGCTCCGAAGTTTGAATCACAAATTGCAAAGTTTCACCGACAAGCCTGATGCTTTGTTTGAGCCCATGAAACGATTGGCCGTTCACATCAGTGAACAACTGGTGTTGGCTGAACTCAATTTATCTGGCCAAGCCATCGAGCGCTTGGTGCAACGCTGCTTAGACGAGTTGGACACCCACGGTGCGCCTCAAATCGTGGTGGAGCTCAACCCCCAAGACAAAGCGCGCTTGCAAGACATTGGCACGGATGTCTTGGGTCACATGCAATTGCAGGCTGTGCCCAACTTGCATCCTGGCAGTGTGCGCTTGCTGGTGAATGACAGCCAGATAGAAGACCTGATTGAACACCGATTGCAGGCCATGGCCAACAAATTGCTGAGTCAACCAGAGTTGTGGCGCGAGAAGTCGGCATTTTTCCGCCAACCCTTGGCGCAGCGTGATGGTCAGGTAGAGGATGTGCCGCAGCGTGTGGCATTTGACGACCCACCAGAAGAAGAGAATTCACATGATTGACTTTGCCAATATCGCTTTGCGAACTGTGATGTGCTTGGCCTTTTTGGCTTTCGTGGTTCGGCCATTGCTGATGTCCATGATTCGCCGCGAGCCCAATACCTTGCACTTGGAAGAAATGGCGCAATTGGCCATTGACTCTGCGTACAAACAACAATTCGCTGGTTTTTACGCACCACGTGTGCCTGCCCAGCTGGAATCGGACATCATTGATGTTCAAGCTGATGTGCTTGACAGCGGCTATGTTTCACCAGCGAGTCAATTGAGTGAGGCAGAATTGGCTGCCTTGGCTCAATTCAAAATGGAAGAGCAAGCGCGCGTCAAAGGCCACGAAGAAGAACTGGCAAGGCGCGCCGCCTTGGCCGCCCAAGAAGCACAGCGCTTGGCCGATTTGGCAGCAGAGCGTGCCGCATTGGAGGTCCAACTGGAAGAAGATGATGGCAGCGATGAATCTTTGAAAAAGATGCGCGAGAACATGAAAAAAGAGAAAAAGAAACCCTCCATTCCAGCCGAGCTGTTGGCTGGCAACAGTTACGAAGACAAGCTCATGATCGTGCGTTACGTGACCGAACAAGAACAAAACCGAGTGGCCAATGCCATTCGTTCCATGATTCAACTGCACTGATCCCATGGACTTTGCTGCCGACATCGACGCCACCCTGCCCAATCTGCGCACACCGCAGCCTCAGCGCAGCGGCACTTTGGTGCGCTTGGTCGGCATGACCTTGGAAGCCCGCGGCGTCATGGCGCCTTTGGGTGCTTGCTGCGAAGTGGTGGGCAAACACGGACATTCGGTTGAAGCAGAGGTGGTGGGCTTCAACGACAAGGTGTTGTTTCTCATGCCCTTCACCGAGCCCACAGGCGTAGGTCCTGGCGACATGGTGCGTGTGATCAGCAATTCCTCCTTGGTCAAATTGGGTCCTGAGTTGCTAGGCCGTGTCATTGATGGCCGCTGCCAGCCTCTGGATGGCAAGCCAGACCCTGGCTGCAAAGAGTGGCTGAGTTTGTTGGGCCGTCCCATCAACCCCATGGAACGCGGCCCAATCAACCAAATTTTGGATGTTGGCGTGAAAGCCATCAACGGTGTGCTCACCTTGGGGCGAGGGCAACGTCTGGGCCTGGTTGCAGGATCTGGCGTGGGCAAGAGTGTGCTGTTGGGCATGCTCACCCGCTTCACCAAGGCCGATGTGGTGGTGATTGGCCTGATTGGCGAGCGTGGTCGCGAGGTGCAGGCATTCATTCAAGAATCACTGGGCGAAGAAGGTTTGGCCAAATCCGTGGTCGTGGCTGCACCTGCGAATGTGTCCCCTGTGTTGCGCCTCAAGGCCACACACCTGACGCATGTCATTGCAGAATATTTCAGGGACCAAGGCAAAGACGTGCTCATGTTGTGCGACAGCTTGACCCGTGTGGCGCACGCTCAACGTGAAATTGGCTTGGCCATTGGCGAGCCGCCCACTGCCAAAGGCTATCCCCCATCGGTGTTTGCCTTGCTGCCCAATTTGATTGAGCGCGGAGGCGTCGGTCGTCACGGCCATGGTTCCATCACGGCCATTTACACCGTGCTGGCTGAGGGTGATGATGCATCAGATCCGATTGTGGACATTGCCCGCGCTTCATTGGATGGGCAGGTCATGTTGTCGCGTAAATTGGCCGACTCAGCGCATTACCCAGCGATTGACTTGACCGGTTCTATTTCTCGCTTGATGCAATCCTTGCTGAGCAACGACGATTTGCGACAGGCCAACAAGCTGCGTCGCTTGTGGTCGCTGTACCAACAAAATGTCGATTTGATTCAGGTAGGAGCCTATGAACATGGCTCCAACCCCGAGTTGGATGAAGCCATCCAATTGAACGAGCGCATCGTCAGCTTTTTGAGGCAAGACATGCACATCAGCCAAGACTACGCCACTACGCGCCAACAGTTGCGTGATTTGCTCAGCCAGTAAAGAAGGCCTGAAGCATGAAACCACGCAGTTGCTGGACCGTATTGGTCAAAAAAGCCAAGGATGATGAAGAAGCGGCGCAAAACGTGCAAACCCAGGCACGAAAAAAAGTAGAGCATTTGCGCGCAAGTCGGCTCCGAATGGACGATTTGTTGAACGATTACAAACGTCGTGCACTTGAAAGCCAAGCCAAAATTCACAGCATGGCAGACGCCACCAACAACCGCCAGTTCATGCTGAACTTGCAAGAGTTGGTCAACCGTGTTGACAAAGACCTGCAGTCCGCATTGGCTGAACTTGAAAGAGCCAAGGTGGCGTTGATGCAAGCCACTCAGCAGCGCATGAAGATGGAAACCGTGCAGACCAAAGATTTGGAAGCTGTGCAAGCCTGGCAGCGCAAGCGCGATCAAAAAGAAATGGACAGCTTGGGGTTGACGCTTTACAACCTCAAGGCCTGACCCAGGCAGCTTGCAACCAGTGCCAATAACGGGGCTTGAAGGCCCAGGGCAGCATGGTGGTGAGTGTGCCTTTTTCAAACACCTCTTGGGTGGCATGGTCATGCCAAACACCCGTGGCATTCAATTTGCCAAGCAATGCTTGGGCTGCATCTGCATGCGGCATGTTGAGTTTGTTCAAATTCACCTGAGCCTGCTCTTGTGGCAAGTCATCCAAGCGAGTCCACTGCACGGCTTCACAAACTGGCAAGGCAAGCAGCGAGTCAACAGGGCCAGAGTACACATCGTGCAAACTGCCCCACTCGCGACCTTTGAGCATGCTTTTCAGTTGCCTGAGTTGGCGTTCGGCCATGTCCTCGTCGCCCAAGCGAAACCCCAGTTGTCCCAAGACGTTGTCAAACCACCAGCAAGCGTCGGGATGCCGTTGAAGCAAAGTGGGTAGGCCTGCAATGGCGTCACTGCGGTGGTAAGTCACAGTGACACCCTGGGCTCTCAAAGTTCGTGCGTGTCTGATGCCAAATAAAAGAGGTACCAAAGGGTCGATGTCATACACATCGATGTGTTTGAAGCGCGCCAACCAGGGCGTGGGCAACATCCAACCCGCGCTGCAACCAATCAATACCAAGTTGCTCGAAGTGGGTTGCACCTGCGCTAAAAACTGAGCAATCAATTCACGGGTGGGCATCCAGCGTTGCAGCGATTGGGCCGCATGCACATGCCAATTCAGGCCGCCTGTGCCGCCTGCATTGGCCAGATCGCGCAACCACCCGACCCAGCCAGTTCGGTATTGACGATCAATGGCTTTCACAAAGCGAACGCATGATGTTGAAGACGGGGGAGTTGGGTGGTGCCACTTGCCATTGGCTGAACACGCCCTCGCTGGTCAGCAGTTCACCACTCAACTTGGGGCCGCTGTAGATGGCCAAAGAACGGGTTCGTACTTCCATTTTGCTGCAATTCATTTCCATCAAGGCGCGGCTGGACCAAAAAGTTTTGCCCAGACTGGTTTGTTGAGCCTTTCGGTAGTCCATCATGATCCACGCCTTGCGCATGTCGCCGTCGTGTTCGATGGAGCTTTTGTCAAAGCCATACTCGGCGGTGTCAGACATGCCTGAGATGGCCCAATTGGCCGCGAAGCTCAGACTGATGCAGCCCAAGCTGGCTGCGCAAATCAGCAATTTGATTGATTTCTTGAAATTCTTCATTTTTCACTCTCGCGCGATAGATAATGCAGCTCATGCCAAACCACGACTGGGCTCAGTACTCTCTCAGTATGACATTCGTCTTGTTGCTCTTGGCGGCAGTCCTTTGGTGGCTGTCGCGTCGCAACAAGGGCTTTCTCCTCCCTGCTACACAACGTCGCATCCAAATTCTAGAGGTCTATCCCATGGGCCTGCGCCACAAGCTGTTGTTGGTGCAAGTCGACACGCAGCGCCTCTTGCTGGCGGTCAATTCCAACGACATCCAAACCCTGCACGCCTGGCCTGCAGATTCCCCGTCTCCCCCCATGCCAGGTGCTGACCATGCGCAATAAATACTTTTGGCTACCTATTTTCTTGTTGATGGCCTGGTGTGTCCCCGACTTTGTCTGGGCGCAAGGTCTGCCCATGGTCACGGTCAACAGTGGCAAAGGCGGACAGCAATACAGCTTGACCTTGCAGTTGTTGGGTTTGATGACGGTGCTCACGTTGCTGCCGTCCTTGTTGTTGATGATGACTTCGTTTGTGCGCATCATCATCGTGCTGTCTATTCTTCGTCAGGCCTTGGGCACAGGTCAGACGCCGCCCAACACCGTCTTGGTGGGTTTGGCGCTGTTTCTCACCATGTTCATCATGACCCCCGTGTTTGATGATGTGTATGCCAATGCCATTGCCCCTTACATGAATGGCACGTTGCCATTTGAGAAAGCCCTGGCCAAGGCCGAGGTGCCTGTGCGCGACTTCATGATGCTGCAAACCCGTGAAGACGACATCGCCATGTTCATGCAAATTGCCCAGCGCAAGGAAGTGGCCAGTGCCGCAGAAGTGCCTTTTTTCACGTTGGTCCCTGCCTTCCTTACCTCAGAGTTGAAGAGCGCTTTCATGATTGGCTTCATGGTCTACATCCCCTTTGTGGTGATCGACCTGATCGTGGCCAGTGTGTTGATGTCCATGGGCATGATGATGCTGTCGCCCATGATCATTTCAATGCCTTTCAAACTCATGTTGTTTGTGTTGGTTGATGGTTGGACCTTGCTGATGGGTTCGCTGGCTTCCAGTTTCATCTTTAAATAAGGAGACGACATGGATACAGCCATGGTGGTCGATTTGGCGCGACAAGCGCTGTGGATGACGATGTTGGTTTCTGCGCCCATGTTGGTCGTGGGCTTGGTGGTGGGTTTGATTGTGGGTATTTTCCAAGCCGCCACCTCCATCAACGAGCAAACCCTGAGCTTCATCCCCAAGCTCTTGTCCTTGGGGCTGACCGCTGCCGTGTTTGGTGGTTGGATGATCAACACCTTGGTGGATTACACCAAGGTGCTCTATGGCCGCATTCCTGGTTTGTTTGGTTGAGCCATGAACATTGAGATGCTCAATTTGCTGGACAAGTTTTATGGCTTGATCTGGCCCATGCTGCGCATCTCGGCTTTTTTGGCGTTTTCGTCTATTTTTTCAATCCGTGCGGTCAATGTGCGTATTCGAGTCTCCATCGGCTTGGTGCTGACCATTTTCTTGGCCATGCAATTGGAGATTCCCAAAATTGACCCGGTCACGGCCGAGGGGATGAAGGAAATTTTCAACCAGTTGTTCATTGGCTTTGCCATGGCCATGATCATGCAACTCGCGACGGCCAGCATTGTGTTGGCAGGTCAGGCTGTGTCTGGCTCCATGGGTTTGTCCATGGCCAACATGATTGACCCTAGTTTGGGCAATGTGCCCGTGGTATCCCAGTTTTTCACCATCTTGGGTACGCTGGTCTTTTTGTCCATTGGCGGCCATTTGATTGTGTTCGGGCTGCTGCTGGAGTCCTTCACGTTGTTCCCCATTGGCAAAAGCCTCATGACCCAAGACGTGTTGGGCAAGATGACAGCGTGGGGATCCATGATGTTTGTGTCAGCCTTGCTCATCTCGTTGCCTGTGGTTATCACCTTGTTGTTTGTCAATATCGGCGTGGGCTTTGTCACCAAGGCTGCCCCCAGTTTGCAGCTGTTTTCAGTCGGCTTGCCAGCCATTTTGTTATCGGGTTTCATCGTGCTGTGGATGGCGGTGCCCAGCATCATCAATCGCATCAATTGGCTGTGGGTGCAGACCTTCAGTCAGATGCGCGGCTTGTTAACGGGAGGCTAGCCTCATGGCAGACGACTCCTCAGAACGGACCGAAGAACCGACCGCGCAGCGGTTGAAAAAGGCACGTGAAGAAGGACAAGTGGCGCGTTCAGTTGAACTCTCAACTGCTGCTGTTTTGGTGGCCGCTACTTTGTTTTTCAGTTTGTCCGGCAGTTATTTGTTCCACCGATTGGGCAATTTGTTTTCCTCACAGTTGCAGTTTGACCGCAAGGTGGTGGACAAGCCCGAGTTGTTGCCTGCCATCTTTTTCCAGTCCATTGTGGACGGCTATCTGTTGATATTGCCCGTCATGTTTTTGCTCGCAGTGGTGGCGGTGCTCTCCACCTTGATGAGTGGGGGTCTGGTTTTTTCACCCAAGATGGTGTTGCCCAAATTCAGCAAGCTCAATCCTTTGTCTGGTTTGTCGCGCATGCTGGGCATGAAGGCCATCATCGACTTGTTCAAAACCTTTGCCAAATTTTTGGTCATCAGCATCATTTTGTGGATGTCCATCACCAACAACATTGAAGACTTGGTCACCCTCAACCGCTTGGACTTGGGTACAGCCGTCAACCATGCGGGCAACATGATTTTGGATGCCTGCTTTTGGATGAGCATGGGGTTGGTGGTGATTGCCATTGCCGATGTGCCTTTGCAGCACTACCAAGTGAATAAAAAACTCAAAATGACTCGACAAGAGATCAAGGATGAGATGAAGAACTCCGAAGGTCGTCCTGAGGTCAAGGCCACCATCCGCCGTCGTCAGCGGGAGATGGCCAACAACCGCATGATGGACAACGTGAAAAACGCCGATGTCGTCATCACCAACCCCCAGCATTTTGCGGTGGCCTTGAGCTATGACCCCAACTCGGACGGTGCGCCCACGCTGATCGCCAAAGGCACGGATGATCTGGCTCAGCGCATCCGCGAGCGTGCCAAAGAAGAAAAAATCTATATTTTTGAAGCACCCGAGTTGGCCCGGGCGCTGTATTTCACGACCAAGTTGGATCATCCCATCCACGAAGGCCTCTACCATGTGGTAGCCCAAGTCATTGCCTATGTGTTCAGCTTGAACCAGACTTATGCAGGAGCGGAAGGCATCATCAAACCCACGCTGCGCATCCCTGACAATATGCGTTATGACGAAAATGGTTTTCTTTTCCAGTGATGACGCCTTGATGAGCACACCATGAGTGATTTCTACCAAAGCCCCGCCGATAAATTGCGCTTTGAAATTTTGCTCAAGTCCTTGCGCGAAGGCCGTTTGAACCTGGCCATCTTGGGGGATGACGAAATTGCCTTGGCGCACTATGGGCGTCGCATCTTCCAACACCTGCGCGAGCAGGGCGAGGAGCATGTGGAGTTGTGGACCTCGGCAGATTCAGACCGACTGGTTGATCGTTTCAATGAAATACTGTCTGAATTGACCTTGGACCAGGCGCTGGACAAGTCCAACAAAACCATCCCCAAGCGCTACATGATTTTTCCCGACACTCAGGGAATCCAAGACTTTGAACTTCAACTCTTGGCGCGCTTGGTCAATGGCTTTCCAGCCAGCAACATCAACCTGATTTTGCTGATCAACCAGCAAAGCAGTTACGAGAAAAAGCTGTCCGCCTTTGGTAAAAACCTGTTGCAGTGGGTATTGGAGTCGGAAGACCCCACGCCCAGCAAACCCCAGCGCATTGAAACCTTGGGCGAGTGGCCTGGTGCAAAAGTGCAGCCGACGTCCAAGCCAGCCTCTGAGACGGCCATGCCCTTGCCCCCGGCGCCACCCCCACCCCTTGAGCTGATGGATGTGGCGCCTGGCGCAGCTGGACTGGGTTTGACTGGCGACCCGGTCATGGGGGACGAGGTCCCCTTGAGCGACATGCCCACTGGCGAGCAGCTTGCCAAGGCTTGGGAACCTTCAAAACCAGCAGCTCGGGGCGGCAAGATTGCCGCCATCTTGCTGGCCGCACTGCTGCTGAGTTTGGTCACCTTTGGGGTGCTTTACAAAGAGCGTGTCTTGCAAGAGTGGCAGTCATTGCAAAGCTATTTGACCGGACCTGCCAAAGTCGTGACCACGGCAACCTCACCCCCGCTGGTGAGCTCGCCGCCCGCTTCAAGCGTGGGCATGTCGTCCAGCAACACGCCCACACCGCTCAAACCAGCAGACGCCATCAGCCCAGAGCAAGGTGAGGCCCTTCTGCCACCTGCGCTGCCGAACAAGACTGCAGAAACGACCAAGCCTGTGGAGCCAGCCAAAGTGGTTGAGCCGGTGACCAAGCCCGAAAAAGCGCCGGAAAAAGCGGCAGAAAAAGCAGTTACTTCAGACCCCAAAGCTGACGACCCAGCTTGGGTTGAGAAGCTCAAGGACGATGTTTGGGTGATGCAACATGGCGCTTTTGACAGCCTGGCTGAAGCGCGCAATTTCCAGTCCAGCGCCCTGGGATTCAAGGCGGGACAGGTGTTTTACACCCAGCGCAAGGGCAGCAAGCCTTACTATATTTTGATCACTGGCCCTTATGCAGACAAAGCCCAAGCAGAGGCTTTGATGCGTCAAAACCCGCCCCTGTCAAAAGCTTGGCTTAGATCGTCAAAATCATTAAAAGCTCAGTTTCAACAGTAGGGTTGATAACTTTAATCAAGATGTCGCTGAAAAAGTCGATTCCAATACCTGGAGTAAAGACATGAGCCAACCGAATATTTCTGATGAACCTTTGCCGCCAGCAGACCCTGTGGCCCCCTCAGAGCAGGTGCCACTTGGCACGCCTGAGGCTCACGACATGCCCATGGCGGAACATTTGGAAGACCCCAAACTGCATCCTGAAAGCAGTTATGGTCGCACCGACCCGGCCAGTTTGGCGGCGCTGCAAAGCCATGAATTGCCAGACGCCAGCATGCAAGTGCAGGAAGGGCAGGAACTCGACAACCCCTCACTCAGCCATTTCATGGGGGATGAGGGTTTGGCTCAACCACAGCCAGGGGCGCAGGTGCTGCCTGAAAATCAGGCTGAAGGCACGTCAGAAACCCCGATCAAATCTAACGATTTTTCCAATTGGGACCCGCATTTAGCGCATTTGGCTCAAGTTGGACTGACTTCCGCCGATCATTGGGATGAGCAAATCAAGCCTCGGATTGACCAGTTGCACGAAGACATCACGCAAGTGAATGAGCAGTTGGATGATCTGGAAAAGGCCAAACCCAAAACCAAGAAATCCTAAGGAACGACGATCATGGCGCAAGACAAACCCTCAGCAGAAGCCTCCGACGACGGCGACTTTCTGCCCGAGCCGCCTGCGCCGGTGGTGGAAGAAGCAAGCGCAGACGCCTTGGCAGAGGGCATTGATGCCCTCCAATCCCAAAGTCTGGACAGCTCCGAGGTGTCTCGTCAGTTGGAAGACTTGACCGGTGTGGTGCTCAGTTCTGCCGAGGTCTCCACCCGCTCTGCCGAAGTGGCTGCCAACATCAGCCATGAAATGCGCCAAGTGATGAAGATCGTCACCGAGGCCAATGACCGCAACATCCTGCATTCCCGCGTCATCCTCATTGGCCTGTTGGCCTTTTTGATGATCGCAGTAGGCACCTTTTTCGCCATTTCCACCCGCTTGCAACAAAACATCCGCCAGCTCGACGCCCTGTCATTGGCGGTGGGCAAACGCGTGGTGGAACTCGACGCCACGTTGGCCACTTTTGGCGACGCTACACGCGGTTTGGGTGACACCACCGAAAAGCTCGACGGCATGGAAGAGCGCCAGGTGAAGTTGGATGAAAAAATTGAAGGGCGCATGGACGAGCTGAACAAGCTGTTTGGCAAATTGCCCGATCAAATCGCTGGACAGGTGAATGGTCAGTCTGAGAAAAGCCTGGACGCCAAGCTGCAAAACCTGCAAAAAAGCATTCAAGCGCTGGAAGCCAAGGTGCAAACCCTGGCCAACAAGCCCACTCCCGTGGCCCCTGCACCGGTGGTGAAAGACAACCAAAAAGAAGTGATTGCTGAAATCCAGAAGTTGAAAAAAGACCTGGAAGCTGCCAATGCCGCCAACGCTGCCGCCGCCAAAGCCTCGCGCGAACGTGAAAAGCAGTTGGAAAAGGAAAAGCAGCTTGAAAAAGAAAAGCAAGCAGCTCAGCCCAAACCTACGCCAGCGCCAACCCCTGTGAAGGTGGACAACAAGGCGGCTGAAGCCAAGGCTGCTGCTGAGGCCAAAGCCGCTGCCGAGGCCAAGGCCGCTGAAGCCAAAGCCGCTGCTGAGGCCAAGGCTGCTGCCCAGCCGCCTGCGCTGCCCCCGCGTGCTGCGCCCAAGGAAGACCGGGTGGTTTACCCCCGCCCAGCTGGCGATCTCTAAACCTGAAAGTGCTCGGCGCTGGCCTTGGGCCAGTAGGTTTTATAGGGCTCTGGCAACTTGGCCAAACTCTCTTTGAGCAAAGCACCCTTGGCCACTGCGGGATAGAGATCTGCCAAAGACTGGGTTTCATGGGCGCTGATGCGCCGCACCAAATGCTGTGGTTTCAAGTCTTGCGGCGACTTCATGCCCGCAGCCTGCAACAGCTCTTGCAACGACTTCAAGGTGTTTTGGTGGAATGTTTTCACCCGCTCGGCCTTGCTGGGCACGACCAGGGCAATTTGGCGTTGCGGGTCTTGGGTGGTGACACCGGTGGGGCATTCGCCGGTGTGGCATTTCATGGCTTGAATGCAGCCCAGCGCGAACATGAAGCCGCGTGCGCTGTTGCACCAGTCGGCGCCCAGGGCCAACACGCGTGCCATGTCAAAGCTGCTGATGATCTTGCCGCTGGCACCGATGCGTATTTGATCGCGCAAACCCACGCCCACCAAGGTGTTGTGCACCAATCGCAAACCTTCTTTCAAGGGCATGCCCAGGTGGTCTGAAAACTCCAAGGGCGCAGCGCCTGTGCCGCCTTCAGCGCCGTCGACCACGATGAAGTCGGGCAAGATCTTGGTTTCCTGCATGGCCTTGACCATGGCAAACCACTCCCAGGGGTGGCCAATGCACAACTTGAAGCCCACGGGCTTGAACTGGCTCAACTCGCGCAGGCTTTGCAAGAACTCGAGCAACTCAATGGGGTTGCCAAAACTGCTGTGGGCAGCGGGGGACACACAGTCTTCGCCCAGCTTCACGCCACGCGCCTCGGCAATTTCGGGTGTGACCTTGGCTGCGGGCAGCACCCCGCCATGGCCTGGTTTGGCGCCTTGACTCAGCTTGATTTCAATCATCTTCACCTGTGGGTCGCGGGCTTGCTCGACAAACCGCGCCAGGTCAAACAGGCCTTGGTCGTCGCGGCATCCGAAATAGCCCGAGCCAATTTCCCAAATCAAGTCGCCGCCATGAATGCGGTGGTAGCGTGAAATGGAGCCCTCGCCGGTGTCATGGGCAAAGCCGCCCATTTGCGCGCCTTGGTTCAGGGCCATGATGGCGTTGGCGCTCAAGGCCCCAAAGCTCATGGCCGAGACATTGAACAAGCTGATGTTGTAGGGCTGTGTGCAGGCCGAGGTGCCGACTTGCACTCGAAAGTCGTGCGAGGCGATGGTGCTGGGCGCCATGGAGTGGGTCATCCATTCGTAGCCTTGGGCGTCCACGTCCAACTCGGTGCCAAAGGGGCGCTTGTCCGATTGGCCCTTGGCGCGGGCATAAACCAGGCTGCGTTGAGCGCGCGAGAAGGGTGCGGCTTCGGAGTCGCTCTCGATGAAATATTGGCGAATCTCGGGGCGGATGAACTCCAGCATGAAGCGCAAATGGCCCAGCACCGGGTAGTTGCGCAACACCGCATGGTGGGGTTGCATCAAGTCGTATACACCCACGCCGCTCAGCAAGCCAAACAGCAGCAACCACAGCAGGCCCGAACCCGAGGCGATGACCACCAGCAAGCTGAAACACAGCCCACCCAGGGCGATGAAAAACGTGGTGTACCTGACAGGGTAGTGGATCTTGCTGAGGTCGATCATGAGGCAAAGGTCTCCGAATGCCCTGACCTCGGCGAGGTCAGTTGGGTGCGTCGCGCAGCTTGGAGGATAAGCGCGCTTGTGCCAGCGAGGATACCTCGGCTCGCAAACGCGCCATGGACAGCTGTTGGTCCGATGCGCGTTGGATTTCTTGCAGGTCGTGCAAGATGGTGTTGCGCAGCTTGTCCAACTCCTGGTCGATGGAGGACAAACGGCGGCGCAGTTCGCGCTGCTGGTTCATGCGCTGGCTCAAGATGTTGACGCTGGTCGCAATGATTTTCCAGTTGTGCGCCAACTCGTCTTGCGGCGGCTGGTGCAACTGCTCGAACAACTCGCCCAGCAGTGGGTCTTGCAGCACTTGTTCAGAATTCAAAGGAGTATCTTCGCGGGCGGCGTCTGCCACCGCTTGCAGCGAATGCTCTTGCTGCATAGACTGCACTTCGTCGAAATGGTGTTGCGACATCTGCTCGGCTGGCGCACGATGGGGTTCGGTGAAGTTGTGTACCGAGGCCCAACCCATGCCAGGGTCGTATTGTTTGAGGCCTTTGAAGGCCAGGAACTTTTCTTCAGACATGGCGGGTTCCTGGGCTTACAGTTTGGCCGCGTTGCCACGGGCCAAGCGTTTGAGAAATTCGGGGATGCCCATTTGTGCCAAGGACCGACTGTTGACCACGGCCTCTTGTTCTTCCACCACTTTGCGCTGGCGGTAGCGGCCCAGCACCGAGAACTGGCTGGCACTGGTCATGCCTTCGAGCACGCTAGATTTGGCAGGGGTCAGGGGCACGCGGTGGCTGCTGGCGTCACGCTCGCTGAGTTTGGTGGTGATGGGCTGGCGTGGTTGAGTGGCTTGGGCCATGCGGATTTCACGGGCGGCACAAATGGCCTGGCCAAATTCACGGAACGAGTCACCGCAAACATCGCGGGCGTCCATGAGGTAGCCGCGCTCGAACAAATCTCGAGCCGATTGGGCTTCCAAAATGGGAGGAGCCAACATGAAGCTGACTGGGAAGCGTTGTTTGGTGAACACGTCCGAGTTGAGTTGCTCGTTGAGCACGCGGGTAGGGCAAACCACCAACATGGGGCGGCGTGCGGTAGCGGAATCGAAGACCCAGCGGTTGCGGCTCAAAAAGCCCGACGTGGCGGCCAGCTCAATCTCGGACACCGAGGTGGGCACCAGCACCATGTCAAATTCAAACATCAGCTCGCCAGCCAGGGAGTCAGACCAGGTCAGGTCACACACCAAGATGTCGCATTCGCTGGCGGCGCGGCGCATCTGCAAGCGGGCTTCAAAAATAGGGCGGTTGCCGCCTTGGTCGACAGGCAAGGACAGGTGCTGCACCACAGCGCCTACGTGGGGCGCTTGATTCAGCCAGGTGCTGGAGGAGCCATGGGGGTCCCAGTCAATCAAGGTCACGCCCAAGCCCAGGGTGCGGCTCAAATAGGCCACCAAATTGGCGGACAAGGTGCTCTTGCCGACGCCACCTTTTTGACTGGTGACCAAAATTTTGAATGCCATCATCTGCTCCTGAAAATGCAGCGGTGTCGATTCCCACGGCGTCTGGCAAACCCAGAAACCAATCGAAGAAAAATCCGTAAGGGGGGATGGATATTAGCTTTTTTGTTGTTACTGTCAAATTTGATGGTTTGTTTTTCGTTGTTTTGATGCGACGCAAACAGCAGGGGATTTGCCGTCCAGCCCGAACTGCATACTTAAAAGTTAAGCCACAATGGCCGCAATGGATAAATTGCGCATCGACAAATGGCTTTGGGCAGCTCGGTTTTACAAAACCCGCTCTTTGGCCACAGACGACATCAACAAAGGCCGCATCGAGGTCAACCAACAGGTGGTCAAGCCCGCGCGCGAGGTCAAGGTGGGCGACACCGTGGCCCTGCGGCGCGAAGGCCAAGTGCGCATCATCATGGTCTTGGGCCTGAGCGAAGTGCGCGGCCCAGCCCCGCAAGCCCAATTGCTTTACGCAGAAACCCCAGAGAGTTTGAATGCCCGCGAAGACTTTGCGCAGCGCCGCCGCTTCGAACGCGAACCTGCCCAAAGCATTGCCCATGGCCGCCCGACCAAGCGCGATCGCCGCGATTTGCAAGAGGCCCAACATGGCTGGAACAACCGATGGAGTGCCTCGGTTGATGGCTAATGCATGGGCCATGGCATGGCGAGCCCTGTGGCGCGACGCCCGTGCAGGTGAATTGCGCCTGTTGTGGGTGGCGGTCAGCTTGGGCGTGGCGGCATTGACCTCGGTGGGATTTTTGGCCGACCGCATCCAAGGCGGCTTGCAACGCGACGCCCGTCAACTGCTGGGTGGCGATGCGGTGTTGGCCAGCGACCACCCTGTTGCCGATGAAGTGATGACGCAAATCAAGCGCTTGGGCCTGCAGTCTGTCGCCACCTTGAGCTTTCCCACCATGGCCAGAAGTTTGGAGGCGCAAGGCGGTCAAAGCCGATTGGTGGCCCTCAAAGCCGTGGCTGAGGGCTATCCCTTGCGTGGGCGCTTGCAAATCAACCAGCCTGGGCAATCGACCGACAGCATTCCTGCCCCTGGGGAAGTTTGGGTCGAGTCGGCCTTGCTTGAAGCCATCAATCTCAATGTCGGCGGTTCTTTGCAGCTAGGTGAGCGCACGCTGCGTATTGCTCACATCCTGGTGAACGAGCCCGACCGTGGTGCTGGTTTCATGAACTTCGCACCGCGGGTCATGATGAACCAAGCCGACATGGCGTCCACCCAACTGTTGCAACCCGCCAGTCGCGTGAACTGGCGTCTGGCTGTGAGTGGTCCAAGCGCCCAAGTGGCCAATTTCGTCACTTGGGCAGACAGCTACGTGAAACAAGCTGAGGTGCACGGCGTGCGCCTGGAAACCTTGGAAGCTGGACGCCCTGAAATGCGCCAGACCTTAGACCGCGCAGAAAAGTTTTTGCACCTGGTGGCTTTGCTGGCCGCTTTGCTGAGTGCGGTGGCGGTGGCCTTGGCGGCCCGTGGTTTTGCCGCGCGGCATTTGGACGACTGCGCCATGTTGCGGGTGCTGGGGCAAAGTCAGCGCCAGATCCTCACGGTCTATGTGCTGGAGTTTTTCAGTGTGGGCTTGTTGGCCAGCGCCTTGGGACTGGCCATGGGATTTGGTTTACACCAGGTGTTTGTTGAATTGCTCACGGGCTTGATCGACACCGCGCTGCCCGCGCCGAGTTGGCTGCCGTTTTGGCAGGGCTTGGGCGCAGGCATGACCTTGTTGTTTGCCTTTGGGTTGCCGCCCATTTTGCAATTGGCGCAAGTGCCTGCTTTGCGGGTGATACGGCGTGATTTGGGCCCGCTTCGCCCAGCCTCTGTGGGCGTCCTGGGTTTGGGCTTGCTGGGCTTTGGCGCCTTGCTGCTGGGCGCCAGCCGCGACATGAGCTTGGGGCTGATGGTGGTGGGCGGTTTTTCGGGTGCGGCCTTGGTATTTGCAAGTTTGGCCTGGGCGGCGGTGTGGGCTTTGAGGCAAACCGTGGGCCTGCCCCAGGTGCCCATTTGGTTGCGCATGGCGACCCGGCAAATCAGCGCCAGACCGGGCTACACCGTGGTGCAGGTGAGTGCCCTGGCGGTGGGTTTGCTAGCGCTGATCTTGCTGGTTGTGTTGCGCACCGACTTGGTCGACAGCTGGCGAAACGCCACGCCGGCCGACGCCCCGAACCGCTTCGTCATCAACATCCAGCCCGATCAATCCACAGATTTTTTGCAGCACCTGCACGACGCTGGCGTGGTCAAGCTGGACTGGTACCCCATGATTCGCGGGCGACTGGTGGCCATCAACGATCAAGCGGTACGCCCTGACAGCTACACCGAAGATCGTGCACAGCGCTTGGTGGAGCGCGAGTTCAACATCTCGCACAGCGCCACAGCGCCCGAGCACAACCAAATCGTGCAGGGCCGCTGGACCCCCGAGGAGACCAACGCCATCAGCATGGAGGAGGGGATTGCCAAAACCCTGAACTTGAAGCTGGGCGACAAGCTTCGCTTTGAAATCGCAGGACAAGGCTTTGAGGCGCGCATCACCTCACTCAGGCGCGTGGACTGGACCTCGATGCGGGCCAATTTCTTTGCCATTTACCCGCAGTCCAAAGTGCCGGATGTGCCCATGACCTATATCGCTGCCTACCGTGCCCCCAATGACAAGGGCTTTGACAACGCCTTGGTCAACCGTTTTCCCAATGTCACCAATGTGGACATGGGGGCCACCATCACCCAGGTGCAAAAAGTGCTGGGGCAGGTGATAGGCGCAGTCGAGTTTTTGTTTGGCTTTACCCTGGCCGCCGGCTTGGTGGTGCTGTTTGCCGCGGTCACCGCCACCCGCGAGGAGCGTGCCCACGAATACGCGGTGATGCGAGCCTTGGGTGCGGGCAATCAGTTGCTGCGCCAGGTGCAAACTGCCGAACTGCTGGGTGTGGGGGCGCTGGCTGGCGCTTTGGCTGCCTCAGTGGCCATGCTCATGGCTTGGGGGTTGGCTTACTTTGTCTTCGAGTTCAGCTGGCGGGCATCCCCTTGGGTGCTGGTGCTGGGCATGGCTGCTGGCGCAGCCTTGGCTTGGGCGGCGGGTTGGTGGGGCCTGCGGGAAGTGCTGCGCCGACCCGTGGTGCAGACCTTGCGACAAGCTATTTGAGCAGCACCATCAAAGCCCCAGCGCCACCCTCGGAGGCTTTGGCCTGCACAAAGGCCAAGACCTCGATTTTTTGCACCAACCACCGTAGCACCTTGCCTTTGAGCACAGGCGTTTTGCCAGGTGAACCCAAACCTTTGCCGTGCACCACCCGCACACAACGCCAGTCGCGCTTGGTGGCCTCGCGGATGAACTGGCCCAGCGCTTCACGCGCTTCGTCGCTGCGCATGCCGTGCAAGTCGATTTGCCCCTGCAAACTCCAGTGGCCTTTGCGCAATTTTTGGGTCACATCGGTGCCAATGCCAGGACGGCGAAAGCTCAGTTCATCGTCGGTATCGAGCAAGGTGGAGACATCAAAGTCGTCGCTCAAACTCTCGCGCAACACCTTATCGTTGTCGAGTTGCTGCTGCAAGGCTACAGGTTTGGCGGGCGAGGGGGCCAAGGTGACCCGGGGCTCGTGGCTCAAGGGTTGAACCGCTCCCACGGTCCGTTTGAACAAGTGACGTTCAGCTTGCGCTCGTTTTTCAGCCAACTCGCGTGCCGCTTTGTCGGCGGCTTCTTGCGCGGCGCGCGCCGCCAAATTGGCTTTGATGGCACCCAGGTCTTGCAAACTGCGGGCTTTCACCATGGGCTTTGCTCCGCCATGGACCAGGTTTTGCCAGGGCCCACGATGACGTGGTCTAGCACCTTGATGTCCACCATGGCCAAGGCCGATTGCAAGGTGCGGGTGAGGTGGTTGTCGGCAGGCGAAGGGCGCAGATTGCCGCTGGGATGGTTGTGCGCCAAGATGACCGAGCCGGCACCCCATTCGAGAGCCAACTTCACCACTTCTCGGGGGTACACCGAGGTTTGGTTCAAGGTGCCGCTGAACATTTCCTTGAAGCCTAAAAAGCCGTGTTGATTGTCTAAAAACATCACCGCAAACACCTCGTGTGGATGTGCTGACAATTGCAGTTGCAAATAATGCCGCACGTTCTCAGGGTCACTCATGACGTCACGCTTGCGCATTTGTTGTGTCAACACCCGCTTGGCCAATTCCAACACAGCCAACAACTGGGCCCGTCGGGCAGAGCCGCCCAAGCCCTTGGTGGCTTGCAAAACAGCGGGCGACGCTTGCAGCAGCCCGGCCAAGTTTTGGAAGCTGTCCAACAGGTTTTGTGCCAATTGCAGCACATTCTGACCAGGTAAACCTGTACCCAGCATGACCGCCAACAGTTCGGCGTCGGTGAGCACGGCCCCGCCCATGCTGAGCAATTTTTCGCGGGGACGCATTGATTTGGGAAGTTCTTGAAGAAGCATGGTGGCCTGGTGGGCTGGTTGGAAAGTCATCAAACACCTGGGCATGATCGCTGTTTCAATGACGATAGAAGGTGGTGTGTCCCCTGCTTTCTTGGTGATCTACGTCCTTTCTACAATAGGGCCAGTTTACAAAGACCCGCATGACAGCCAACACCTTGATACAACCCGGCTCCTTTTTGACCCTGCACTATCGCTTGAGCGGTCCGCAGGGCGACATCATCAACACCTTTGGCGGTCCACCCGCCACCTTGTCGCTGGGCAATGGGGAGTTGTCCCCCGCCATGGAAGCACGCTTGATGGGCTTGGCCGAGGGCGAGCATGTCACCTTGGACATGTCCGCTGGTGAGGCTTTTGGCGAACGCAACCCCGACATGCTGCAATGGGTGCAGCGCCAGTTGCTGGCCCAATTTGACGAGGCCGATGCCCAATACCATGTGGGCGAGGTGCTGGAATTTCCAGCCCCCGACAATGGCCGCTATGCCGGTGCCGTGGTGCAAGTGCGTGACGACGCGGTGCTGTTCGATTTCAACCATCCTCTGGCAGGCAAGGCCGTCAGTTTGGAAGTTCAAGTGATTGGGGTGCTTTGATGCCAGCCATCAGTCCGCAAGAAATCATCTTGGCCGAACCGCGTGGGTTTTGTGCGGGCGTGGACCGTGCCATTGACATTGTTGAACACGCACTGGCCAAATTTGGCGCACCTATTTATGTGCGTCATGAAATCGTGCACAACACCCATGTGGTGGAAGACTTGCGTTCGCGCGGCGCCATCTTCATTGAAGACTTGAACGATGTGCCTGAAGGCGCGACCTTGGTGTTCAGCGCCCATGGTGTGCCCAAAGAAGTTGAATACGAAGCCCAGCGTCGCGGTTTTCAAGTGTTTGATGCCACTTGCCCACTGGTGACCAAAGTGCATGTTGAAGTGGCCAAGCTGCACAAAGAAGGCTATGAATTCATCATGATCGGCCACAAGGGCCATCCCGAGGTGGAGGGCACCATGGGCCAATTGCCCTCAGGCATTCATTTGGTGGAAGACGCCGAAGATGTGCTGAAGGTGCAACCGATGCAAACCATCAAACTGGCTGTGGTGACGCAAACCACCTTGAGTGTGGACGACGCAGCGCACATCATGGCTGCTGTGAAAGCGCGGTTTCCGCAGGTGCGAGAACCCAAGCAACAAGACATTTGTTACGCCACGCAAAACAGACAAGACGCCATCAAGGTCTTGAGCCCGCAAGTGGATTTGGTGATTGTGGTGGGCAGCCCCAGCAGTTCCAACAGCAACCGCTTGCGCGATGTGGCCGCCAAATACGGCACGCCCAGTTACATGGTGGACCACGCTGGCGAACTCAAAGCCGAGTGGTTGGTGGGCAAAACCAAAATTGGCCTCACTGCTGGCGCTTCAGCCCCCGATGTGTTGGTGCAACAGGTCATCAAGCGCCTGCGCGAACTCGGTGCCATGTCGGTACGCACCTTGGAAGGTGTGCAAGAGACGGTGAAATTTCCGCTGCCCAAGGGCTTGCGAAACGATTGATTTTTTTCTTCAAAGACTGAACCCATGTTAGACATAGCGCTTCTTCGCCGCGACCTTTCCCAAGTCATAGCCCGTTTGCAAACCCGCAAAAATCCACAGGTGTTTTTGAACGAATCGGCGTTCACAACCCTAGAGAACGAACGCAAAACCTTGCAAACGCGCACTGAAGAATTGCAAGCCAAACGCAACAGCTTGTCCAAGCAAATTGGGCAACTCAAAGCCAAAGGCGAGGCTGCTGACGCTGTCATGGCTGAGGTGGGGCAACTCAAAGACGAGCTCGATGCATCGGCTGTGCGCCTGGATGCATTGCAAACAGAGCTGCAAAGTTTGTTGTTGGCTGTGCCCAATTTGCCGCAAGAAGGCGTGCCTGTGGGTGCTGATGAACATGGCAATGTGGAATTGCGCCGCTGGAGCCCCACAGGCACCGAGCCCGCGCCCTTGGGCTTCACTGCCAAAGACCATGTGGAATTGGGCGAACCTTTGGGTTTGGATTTCGAGATGGGCGTCAAGCTCACAGGCTCTCGCTTCACTGTGATGAAGGGCCCCATTGCCCGCATGCACCGCGCATTGGCCCAATTCATGTTGGATGTGCAAACCCAAGAGCATGGCTACACCGAGTGCTACACACCCTACATCGTCAATGCCGACAGCTTGCAGGGCACAGGCCAGTTGCCCAAGTTCGAGGAAGACTTGTTTGCCGCCAAAAAAGGCGGGCAAGAAGGTGACTCAGACAACCAAGCGCTTTATCTGATTCCCACCAGCGAAGTGCCACTGACCAACATGGTGCGTGACACCGTGCTGTCTGAACACGAACTCCCACTCAAACTCACGGCACACACACCGTGCTTTCGATCTGAGGCAGGCAGCCATGGCCGTGACACACGCGGCATGATTCGACAGCACCAGTTTGACAAAGTGGAGATGGTGCAAATTGTTCATCCCGAGAAAAGCAACGAGGCGCTGGAAGACATGACTCGCCACGCTGAAGCGATATTGCAAAAGCTGGGCTTGCCCTACCGCGTGATGGCACTTTGCACAGGCGACATGGGTTTTGGCGCGGCACGCACGCATGATTTGGAAGTGTGGTTGCCTGCTCAAAACACCTACCGCGAGATCAGTTCTGTTTCCAACTGCGAGGCCTTCCAGTCACGTCGCATGCAAGCACGTTTCAAAAACGCACAAGGCAAAAACGAATTGGTCCACACCTTGAACGGCTCAGGTTTGGCCGTGGGACGTACCTTGGTGGCAGTACTGGAGAACTATCAGCAAGCTGATGGCAGCGTGCGCGTGCCTGATGCACTCAAGCCCTACATGGGTGGCATGGAAGTGCTGGCATAGAATTCTTTGAATCGCAAGACCCGGAAAGATGGCAGAGTGGTCGAATGCACCGGATTCGAAATCCGGCGTACAGGTTTACCTGTACCGAGGGTTCGAATCCCTCTCTTTCCGCCAAAAATGAATACTAAGTTATTGATTTATATAGATATTTTCAAATAGATGTTTAATAAAGATACACTGAAAGATATACTATTTTTTCAGACAATTGCCTAATTTTTAGGCAAACTCTACAGCTTAGCACTGCTTTACAGCTAGGGCAACCACGCTCTGAATCTCGCTCAAGAACATGCGTTTTTGAGACTGAATTTTGATGACTTTCACTAGCTATTTAAGTGTCTGCGCTCTTGTAAGAGTCATGATGTCAATGTATCTTTAGTAATTCAAATGACAAACATCAACCAACTCTTCTCTCCAAATGTTGAACTGCAAGAATTCAACACAAAGAACATCAATCACATTCCATCATTTGGTTCAATCATCTACACAGTGTTCTTGGATAGAAGTGAGTACATCTATGTTGGGATTGGTGGATTGAGTGGCAAGTCAGTGCAAGACAGAAATCCACGCTCTCGCATCATTCAACATGCTCAAGGTCGAAGAAGTGGGGATCAGTTCTGCATCTACATTCAAGACTTCTATGTGATTCCATCAATCATCAACAGTCAGTACACGCCAAAGAAAGGCTATCTCGACATGCTCACGAAAGAGTTCATTCAGAAGCGACTGTCATATCGCTATCTAGTGGTGCAGACTGATGACTCTGACAAGATTGTGCGTAGACTAGAGCGAGAGTTGCAGAACAATGAGCATAAATTTGGTGTGCCAAAGTTGAATGGGCAACAAGTTCAAATCAAACAATCAAAATGAAAGAAGAAATTTACTTTATCTCTAAATTCACACAAGTGTTGGGAGAAAAATATGAACATAGGGAATCAGACTCAAAAAATAGAACTGATGATGATTTTGAAATATTACAGCTTAGAAGTTACGACAAGACTGAATTTGGTATTCAAGGTGCTTTAGATTTATGGCATGGAAGTGGAAGCGACTTTGATTGGGAAAACTATGATGACAGTGATTGGGGTGCAAGTGCTTATTTTTTTGGATTTCAGACATTCTTAGAGTTCTACACAGCTCCTACAAAAGCTAAAGATAGATCTAAATTTATTTTGTTTACTCCATCTCATGATTGGACATCATTTCAAAGTGTAGAAATTGAAGAAATTCATTTCAACAATTCTGACTTTGAAGACTTAG